>NZ_CAWQUW010000045.1:271860-307303 GCF_963898195.1 Vibrio sp. L3-7
GTCTTCTTAACTATACTCTTCGCTAGAGTAAAAGCTTTGCTGCGGTCGTGGCGGAATTGGTAGACGCACCAGATTTAGGTTCTGGCGCCGTAAGGTGTGAGAGTTCAAGTCTCTCCGACCGCACCATCATTGAATAGAACCCAGCTTTTTAGCTGGGTTTTGTTTTATCTGGAATATGTAATTCTGCTAGCCAAGTCACCAAGTATTCTCCTCTATAACCTCACTTTTAATACGATTTTATAAGACAATGTCTGCTCCACTTTCTAATTGAGTATGACTACCTATGAAAACCCTCCCATTAACGCTCGGTTGCTACACGGATACCCCAAGTAAAAGCCAAGGTGTCTATCAAACTCAATTAGATCTAGAAACAGGAAAACTATTACCTCTAGAGCTTATTGCCGAATGTAATAACCCCTCTTTTGTCACTGCGACAAAGTCTGGAATCTATACGGCATCTGAGGTTGGGCAAAAGAAACAACCGCAACTCATCCATATACCTAATGTTGATTCACCGATCTCGTCCAATACAGGCCTAATCTCGGGAGATCACCCCTGCCACATTGCGATAGATCCACACAATAAATTTGCTATCACTTCCCAATACTCGTCAGGTACATTTGATATCTTTAGCTTAAGTATCAATGGCAACATCGATAAACGACTCAAAACAATCAAGATGGTTGGCTCAGGGCCGAACAAAGAGAGACAAACTAGCCCACACGCCCATCAATGTTTGTTCTTACAAAACTCACCACAGTTTGTGACTGTCGATCTCGGCACCGATCGAATCAACTTCTATTGCTTTGACGAAGAGCAAGAAGAGTTCCTTGATGAGCCAATGCAGTCTATTAAAGCGCCCGCAGGAAATGGGACTCGTCACCTAATCTTCAACAAAGCTGAAGACAAAGCCTATGTAATCTGTGAGCTCTCTGAAACGATATTGATTTTGGAAAAGTCTTTAGGTATTTGGAATATAGTGGATGAGGTTGATGCCTTACCTAATATGGAGAAGGGAGAAGCCGCAGCTGCGATTAAGCTATCCCCTGATGAGCAATTCCTTTATGTGTCATGTCGAAACCAATCAAGAATCAGCAGCTTCAAAGTCGATTCTGAGACTCAAAAGCTGACTTTCATTGATAGCTACGACACTGAAGGTAAATTCCCAAGAGACTTCCATATAACTGACGATGGGAAATGGCTTATCGCCGCCAACCAGCACTCCAACAACATCACCTCATTCAAGCGTAACATTGAAGATGGCTCTCTGACCTATACCGGTTACTCGTTAGACCTTGATGCACCAGTTTGTGTCACTCAGCAACAATAAGCATTACAGCAAAAACAAAAAAGGAGAGCATCGGCTCTCCTTCTCTATATAAATAACCTGATCTAGCCGTTTTAAAGGCCCAAGGCATATTTCAATACTTGAGCTTTAATCGGCCCTGAGCTTTCCGCTAATTTTAGTGCAGCATTGCGTACAAACTTTAGAGGGCCAATGTCATTACTGAAGGTTTTATAGAAGAAGTCCATTCCACTCTGCATCATTAAGTTGTCACTTCTTCTCATCACTTCATAGCGTCTTGCTACAGATTGATTCAATTCGCCTTTTTCATTGGTGACATCCAATAGTACTGAAACATCTTTAAAGCCCAAGTTGACGCCCTGCCCTGCTAAAGGGTTGATCGTATGCGCTGAATCACCGACTAAAATGCAATTATTCTTTGAGTATGATTGAGCATGACGTCGTGTCAGAGGAAAAGATCCAGAATTCAATACCTTGATATCACCTAGCTCTTTAGGAAAGTTAGCAAGTACTTCATTTCGCAACTTTTCAGGGGTCATCGATGATAATTGCTTTATACGAGATGGGGAGTCATACCAAACCAACGATCCCTGCCCGACTTCTTGACCGTCAGAGCTTAGAGAACATAGAGGCAAAAACGAGCGAGGACCACTTGGTAAAAATTGTTGCCAAGTAATATCTTGTTGAGGTTGATCCGTTTCCACATTGATAAGCATGCAGTGCTGTCGATAATCCCAAGCCGTAATGCCGATACCAGCTTGCTGTCGAACGGCTGAGTTGGCTCCATCAGCGCCAATGACCCACTTTGCTGATAATTGAGAACCAGATTGGAGCTTCACTATGTTGGTTTCGCCAAACTCAATAGTGTCCAATTTCTCTGGGCATAGGAGCGTTAAATTGTCGTATGCTTCAAACTGAGACCATAATCCTAGTTGAATGAGCCTATTCTCAACGATATAGCCTAGACGAGGCAGATCCAGTGATGCAGCATCAAATCGAGTACGACACTCTGGGTGCTCCCACGTTTCTAAACGTTTATAAGAACAGACCCGCATTGCAGCAATGCTTTGCCACGCACCCAGCTCTTCAAGTAAATCTACCGAAGCTTGAGAAATTGCCGATACACGGATATCCATCGCTTGTGCCTCATCAAAAGCTTGTGGGGCAAAACCTTCGATCACCGTAACACTCAGCCCTTGCTTTGCAAAACCGACCGCTGTTGCTGCGCCAACCATGCCACCACCCACTACTACAACGTCGTAACTGTTCATATTTTGTACTTATCAGTTTGATTCTTTGACTGTTTTTGATTGTACTTTTTCATAACTAACTTGTAACCAAAAACCTTATTCGAAAAAAGGGTTATCCCTTATGGTATATGGCGTTAACAATAATAAAAACCACTACATAAGAGATTTGTTCAGACTACTAGTCAGTCGGTTTTGAAACCAGTACAATACGCCGCTTGCCGCTAGAGCCAGTCATAAAATTGAATACCGAATTATGACAAACAATACTGGCGGATGAATAATGGGCGATTTGCTCCCTTAAATTAAACTAACGATCGAGCGAACATATAATGAGTAAGAAACTGCTAATTAAAACTTGGGGCTGTCAGATGAATGAATACGATTCATCAAAAATGGCTGACCTGCTTAACGCTGCAAATGGCTATGAGCTAACTGAAGTACCTGAGGAAGCAGACGTACTACTATTGAATACTTGTTCTATCCGCGAAAAAGCGCAAGAAAAAGTATTCCACCAGCTTGGTCGTTGGAAAACGCTTAAAGATAAAAAAGAAGGTGTGGTGATCGGTGTGGGTGGCTGTGTAGCAACTCAGGAAGGTGATCACATTCGTCAACGTGCACCGTACGTAGACGTTATCTTTGGCCCACAAACATTACACCGTCTGCCAGAAATGATTAAGTCATCACTGTCTAACGAAAAGCCAGTAATGGATATCTCATTCCCTGAGATCGAAAAGTTCGATAACCTGCCGGAACCTAAAGCAGATGGCGCAACGGCCTATGTTTCTATCATGGAAGGTTGTTCTAAGTACTGTACTTACTGTGTTGTGCCATACACTCGTGGCGAAGAAGTTAGTCGTCCAATGGATGATGTACTCTACGAGGTAGCACAGCTGGCTGAGCAAGGTGTGCGTGAAGTAAACCTATTGGGTCAAAACGTAAACGCATTCCGCGGCCCAACTCACGAAGGTGACATCTGTACATTCGCAGAGCTACTTCGTTTAGTGGCGTCTATCGATGGTATCGACCGTATTCGTTTCACGACAAGCCACCCGCTTGAGTTTGGTGATGACATCATTGAAGTTTACAAAGATACGCCAGAGCTAGTGAGCTTCTTACACTTGCCTGTACAAAGTGGTAGTGACCGTATTCTTACGATGATGAAGCGTCCACATACCGCGATTGAGTACAAGTCTATTATCCGTAAACTGCGTAAAGCTCGTCCTGATATTCAAATCAGCTCTGACTTTATTGTTGGTTTCCCTGGTGAATCTAAGCAAGACTTCCAAGATACAATGAAGCTAATTAAAGAAGTTGATTTCGATATGAGCTTCAGCTTTGTTTTCTCTCCTCGTCCAGGTACACCTGCCGCAGATTACCCGTGTGATGTACCAGCACAAGAGAAGAAAGATCGCCTGTGGGAACTGCAACAGACAGTAAACACACAAGCTATGCGTTTCTCTCGTCTAATGTTAGGCACAGAGCAACGTATCCTTGTTGAAGGTCCATCAAGAAAGAACTTAATGGAACTGCGTGGTCGCACTGAAAACAGCCGTGTTGTGAACTTCGAAGGTTCTGCGGATCTTATCGGTCAATTCGTAGATGTTAAGATCACTGAGGTGTACACCAACTCACTACGTGGTGAGCTAGTTCGCACAGAAAAAGACATGGGTCTACGCGTTGTAATGACTCCAGCAGAAATGATGGAAAAAACAAAACGTGAAGACGAGCTAGGTGTAGCAACATTTACGCCATAGCCAATACAACTGTTTGAGCACAAAGCGCAAACACAAAGCTTGAAATTACCTAACTAAGTGACCATCTTAGAAATAGGGATATCACCATCAGAAGCCCGGTCTAAATCGGGCTTCTTGCTCTTTTTTTTATTTAAGAGCGAGTGGCACAAAATGAGAGGCTAATTTGAGCAATAGAATCGTTACTTTAGAGATCAATCTAGAACCTGCTGACAACCAGCGTTTGGCAAGCTTATGTGGTCCATTCGACGACAATATAAAGCACCTTGAACGTCGCCTTGGCGTTGAAATTAACTACCGTAGTAATTTTTTCACCATCGTAGGCAAGCCCCACACCACGGCAGCCGCTTTAGATATCATCAAGCACCTCTATGTGGAAACGACTCCTGTTAAAGGTAATGTATCTGATATTGAACCAGAGCAAGTGCATCTTGCTGTCACTGAATCTGGTATTTTGGAGCAACATGCCGAGTCTGAAATTGACTACGGCAAAGAAGTGACTATTAAGACTAAAAAAGGCGTCATCAAACCGCGTACGCCAAACCAAGCTCAATACCTAATGAACATGGTAACCCATGACATCACCTTTGGTATTGGTCCTGCTGGTACAGGCAAAACTTACCTTGCCGTGGCCGCTGCTGTTGATGCTTTGGAGCGACAAGAGGTTCGCCGAATCTTACTGACTCGCCCTGCTGTTGAAGCTGGAGAGAAGCTTGGTTTCCTACCCGGCGATTTAAGCCAAAAAGTAGATCCCTATTTACGTCCGCTTTACGATGCACTCTTTGAGATGCTTGGCTTTGAGCGTGTTGAGAAGTTGATTGAACGTAACGTGATTGAAGTTGCGCCACTGGCTTATATGCGTGGCCGTACATTAAATGATGCGTTTATCATTCTTGATGAGAGCCAAAACACTACGGTAGAACAGATGAAAATGTTCTTAACACGCATCGGTTTTAACTCACGCGCTGTGATCACGGGTGATATCACTCAGATCGATTTACCTCGTGGAGCAAAATCTGGCCTACGCCATGCGACTGAAGTACTTAGTGAAGTTGATGACATTAGCTTTAACTTCTTCATGTCTGAAGACGTGGTTCGTCACCCAGTAGTTGCTCGTATCGTGAACGCGTACGAGAAGTGGGAAGCAAAAGACCAGAAAGAGCGCAAAGAGTTTGAACAACGTAAACGAGAAGAAAGAGAAGCTAAATTTCTTGAGACTCAGCAAGCCGTTGCGACACAATTAGCAACACAAAATAGCTCTGTAATTGCAGAACAAGGTGATAAATAGATGTCTATTGAACTAGACCTGCAACTAGCGGTCGAAAATGAGCAAGGTCTTCCAACCGAGCAAGATATTCAGCTTTGGTTAGATAAGACAATTCCTCCGTTCCAAGAGAATGCAGAGCTCACCGTTCGTATTGTTGATACAAAAGAGAGCCACCAGCTCAATCATGATTATCGTGGAAAAGATAAGCCAACTAACGTGTTATCTTTTCCATTTGAAGCACCACCAGGAATGGAATTAGATCTACTGGGTGACCTTATTATCTGCCGCCAAGTTGTCGAAAAAGAAGCAGAAGAGCAAAATAAGCCTCTGCTAGCACACTGGGCTCATATGGTTGTACATGGCAGTCTCCATCTGCTAGGTTATGATCATATCGAAGATGATGAAGCTGAAGAGATGGAGTCACTCGAAACAGAAATCATGCAAACTATGGGCTTTGAAGACCCTTATATTCTAGAAAAGTAAATTGATTCTAGTAAAGTAGGTTGTAGAGAAACAACAACTCATCGAACCTGTTATTTTCACAGGAATCTGAGTTTTAATGTGTGCTATCACACTTCTGATAGCGTTATTTTTTGAGAAATCATGAACGAAGGTAACCCCCCCACTTCTGAGGGAAGTAAAAAATCTGAAGGTCCGAGTAGAAAGTCCTTCTTTGAACGTCTAGGCCAAATATTTCAAGGCGAAGTTAAAGATCGCCAAGAGCTTGTGGATGTGATCCGCGGTTCTGAGATTAATGACCTAATTGACCACGACACACGCGACATGCTCGAAGGTGTTATGGAAATTTCAGAGATGCGAGTACGCGATATAATGTTGCCTCGCTCTCAAATGGTTACAGTTGAACGCACCGATGATTTAGATACATTGATTGCGCTTCTTACTGACGCTCAACACTCTCGCTACCCAGTGATCAGTGAAGATAAAGACCATGTTGAAGGCATTCTATTAGCGAAGGACCTACTTAAGTACCTAGGTTCAGACAGTGCCCCATTTGATATCGAACAAGTGATTCGCCCTGCAGTCGTTGTTCCTGAAAGTAAGCGAGTTGATCGCCTGCTTAAAGAATTCCGTGAAGAGCGTTACCACATGTCTATCGTTGTCGATGAGTTTGGCGGTGTATCTGGCCTAGTAACCATTGAAGATATCCTCGAAGAAATCGTTGGTGAAATTGAAGACGAGTTCGACGATGAGGAAGAGTTAGATATTCGTAAGCTGAGTAAGCATACCTTCTCTGTTAAAGCTTTAACTACTATTGAAGAGTTCAACGATACGTTTGGGACCGACTTTAGTGATGATGAAGTTGATACTGTAGGTGGTATGGTCATGACAGCGCTCGGTCACCTGCCAGTTCGTGGAGAAATTGTAGAAATCGAAAACTACCATTTCAAAATAACTTCAGCGGATAATCGTCGTGTGATTCAGCTACAGGTAACCATTCCTGACGAGCAACCTCTTCCGACTATCGAAGAATAACAACTTCTCTCTAAAGAGATGACAGAAATTAGATGACTAAACTATTTAATCATCGCCTATTACGGCCGCTTGCGGCCGTTTTTGTGGGCGCTATAACAACCCTTTCATTCGCTCCGTACTCAATATGGCCTCTTGCTATTCTCAGCCCCGCTATATTGCTGCTACTGATCCATAATCGCTCTCCTAAAAGTGCACTTTGGATTGGCTACGCATGGGGCTTAGGCCAATTTACGACGGGTATCAGCTGGGTATATGTCAGCATTGATGGCTTTGGTGGAATGCCACTGGCAGCCAATCTATTTTTAATGGCATTGCTTGTTGGCTACCTAGCCGTATATTCAGGTCTATTTACCTGGGGCTTAAATAAGTTCTTCCCGGCCAATAACCTCGGTCGCTTTTTCCTTGCTGCGCCAGCATTATGGCTGATCAGCGATTGGTTACGCGGTTGGGTAATGACAGGCTTCCCTTGGTTGTGGCTAGGCTACAGTCAGATCGACTCCCCGCTAGGGTCATTCGCACCTATTGGTGGTGTCGAGCTCGTCACTCTAACGATTATTATCTCAGCATCTGCGCTCGCTTATATGACCATTAATAAGGCGTGGAGTATCGGCATCATCCCTGTCATCGTATTTAGTACAGGTTTTGGTATTCGAAACATTGATTGGGTGACTCCTAACCCAGAAAAAACAACATCAGTGGTATTGATTCAAGGCAACGTTGACCAAGATAGCAAATGGCTACCAAGCCATCGCTGGCCGACCATGATGAAATACACCGACCTAAGCAGAGAAAACTGGGATGCTGATATTATCATCTGGCCTGAAGCTGCTATTCCCGCTTTCGAGGTTGAGATTCCATCTTTCCTACGCAACCTAGACAGCGCAGCGAAGATGAACAACAGTGCGATTATCACGGGTGTGTTGAATCAATCTGAAGATAAGAAGTACTACAACAGTGTTCTATCTTTAGGTGTTAATCCATATGGTGAGTACAACTACGATCCAAATGAGCGCTACCATAAACATCACTTATTGCCATTTGGTGAGTTTGTACCATTTGAAGCTATCTTGCGTCCTTTAGCTCCATTTTTTAATTTGCCAATGTCATCATTCAGCCGTGGTGATTTTGTTCAACCCAATATAGTGGCAAATGGTCGCCATTTAGCTCCTGCGTTGTGTTACGAAATCATCTTTAATGATCAAGTTAGACAAAATGTGACGGATGAGACCGACTTCATTTTAACGCTCTCTAACGATGCGTGGTTTGGACGTTCGATCGGGCCATTGCAGCATATGGAGATCGCACAAATGCGTGCTCTGGAACTTGGTAAGCCGCTTATTCGCTCAACGAACAATGGTGTCACAGCGGTGACAGATCACAAGGGTAAGATCATCAAGCAAATACCTCAGTTTGAAACTGCTATTTTAAAAGCTGAGCTCATTTCAACGGATGGTCAAACCCCTTATAGAGTAGTTGGCACTTGGCCACTGTATATCTGGGCATTGCTGAGTTTAATTGCAGGCTGGATTGTGAGAAGACCAAAAACTGATGCGTAATGCGTAATGCGTAATGCGTAATGCGTAAAAAATTCTAGGTTGACGTGAGAGCGTCAACCTTTTGTTTTATGGTGCTTAAACTATTTAGAAGAGAACGGTTAAGGTTTTAATGCCTTGCGGCTAAACCCTGTCGAGCCACATTTAATACATGGAATAATCGTCGTTGGATGGTTGTACTCGGTTTGATGCCCACATTTATCACAGACAAGTGTCCCTAATCCGATAACTTCGTCAGCTTGGTACAGACCTTGATGTTCTAAATCTTGGAACAGTTCAACCCATTCGACTTTCGTACGATCTGTGATATCCAACAGACCTTGCCAAATAGAATCTGTGATCATCAAATAAAATGGACCGCCTTTACTCTCTTCATAGCTTTCGGAAAACTCTTTCAAGTCCGACTTCACGTAAGCTGAAATCAATGACAGTTCGTCTTTAGTCATGTCATTGGCTGCTTTCGCATACTTACCTGACGTTTCAATTTTGTTGTTGATCTCTTCAGGACTATGCTTCAGCGTTTCAATAACCTCTTCTACGACTTCTTCATAGAGTGCTTTTTTCTTCGGCATAACGACCTCCTTAAGATGACCAAGCTTTATCTTAGTGAACGGGGCCGCTGTTAAACGACCAGTTCCTAACAAACAAATGCAATTCATACCCTTAAGTATAGCTGTCCTGAGTAATTAACTTGAATTTACGCAATCAACCATGCTGCAACTGCAAGTATGAAGGGTATAGCTATTGTTGAACTAAGCTCCTTTAGGTATTCTATGACGATCTGTAAGATTCTGTTCTAACCGAACTCACAAATTCCAAGATAACCGGATACCATCGATGCAAGAACAATATAACCCGCAAGAGATTGAACAAAAGGTTCAACAACACTGGGATGACAGCGAAACTTTCGTTGTAAGTGAAGACCCAAACAAAGAAAAATTCTACTGTCTTTCTATGTTCCCTTACCCAAGTGGCCGACTGCACATGGGTCACGTGCGTAATTACACCATCGGTGATGTGGTATCTCGTTTCCAACGTCTACAAGGCAAAAATGTAATGCAGCCAATCGGTTGGGATGCATTCGGCCTACCAGCAGAAAACGCAGCGGTTAAAAACAACACCGCGCCTGCACCGTGGACTTACGAAAACATCGAATACATGAAAAACCAGCTTAAACTTTTAGGTTTTGGTTACGACTGGAAACGTGAATTCGCGACGTGTACTCCAGAGTACTACCGTTGGGAACAAGAGTTCTTCACTAAGCTTTACGAAAAAGGCCTAGTTTACAAGAAGACATCTTCTGTTAACTGGTGTCCAAACGACCAAACTGTACTGGCTAACGAGCAAGTAGAAGACGGTTGCTGCTGGCGTTGTGATACTCCAGTAGAACAAAAGAAGATTCCACAGTGGTTCATTAAGATCACTGAGTACGCTCAAGAGCTACTAGACGACCTAGACAACCTTGAAGGTTGGCCTGAAATGGTGAAAACCATGCAGCGTAACTGGATCGGCCGCTCTGAAGGTGTTGAGCTGTCTTTCGCTGTTAACGGTGAAGAAGCGCCACTAGAAGTGTACACAACTCGTCCAGACACACTAATGGGTGTTTCTTACGTTGGTATCGCAGCAGGTCACCCTCTTGCGGAGAAAGCATCTAAGAACAACCCTGAGCTTGCTGCATTCGTTGAAGAGTGTCGTAACACTAAAGTGGCTGAAGCTGAACTTGCAACGATGGAAAAGAAAGGTATGGATACTGGCCTAACGGCTATCCACCCTCTTAACGGTCGTGTTGTGCCTGTATACGTAGCAAACTTCGTTCTTATGGATTACGGCACAGGTGCGGTAATGGCGGTTCCTGCTCACGATCAACGTGACTACGAATTCGCAACTAAGTACGGCATCGATATCATTCCAGTAATCAAGCCAGAAGACGGCTCTGAATTAGATGTATCTGAAGCGGCTTACACAGAGAAAGGTGTACTGTTCGATTCTGGTGAATTCGATGGCCTTGCGTTCCAAGAAGCATTCGATGCAATCGCTGCGAAGCTTGAAGCTGAAGGCAAAGGTAAGAAGACAGTAAACTTCCGTCTACGTGACTGGGGTGTATCTCGTCAGCGTTACTGGGGCGCTCCAATCCCAATGGTAACGACCGAAGACGGTGAAGTTCACCCAGTACCAGCAGACCAACTGCCCGTAATTCTTCCTGAAGATGTGGTGATGGATGGCGTAACTAGCCCTATCAAAGCGGACAAGTCTTGGGCTGAAACAACATTCAATGGCGAGCCAGCTCTACGTGAAACTGACACGTTCGATACGTTCATGGAATCGTCTTGGTACTACGCACGTTACTGTTCACCGCAAGCTGATGACATTCTAGATCCAGAGAAAGCAAACTACTGGCTACCAGTTGACCAATACGTTGGTGGTATTGAGCACGCTTGTATGCACTTACTTTACTCTCGCTTCTTCCACAAGTTGCTACGCGACGCAGGTTACGTAACGTCTGACGAACCGTTCAAGCAGCTTCTATGTCAAGGCATGGTTCTAGCTGACGCGTTCTACCACACGAACGAGAAAGGCACGAAAGAATGGATTGCTCCAACTGACGTGACTATCGAGCGTGATGGTAAAGGTCGTATCGAAACGGCTGTAGATCAAGAAGGCCGCAATGTTGAACACTCAGGCATGATCAAAATGTCTAAGTCTAAGAACAACGGTATCGACCCACAAGAGATGGTAGACAAGTACGGTGCTGATACAGTGCGTCTATTCATGATGTTTGCATCACCTGCAGACATGACGCTTGAGTGGCAAGAGTCTGGCGTTGAAGGCGCAAACCGTTTCCTTAAACGTGTTTGGAAGCTGGTTCACGCACACTCTGCTAAAGGTGCTGCTGAGTCTGTTGATACTTCAGCTCTATCTGGCAACCAAAAGGCACTTCGTCGTGATATCCACAAAACTATCGCAAAAGTAACTGACGATATCGGCCGTCGCCAAACGTTCAACACAGCAATCGCTGCGATCATGGAATTGATGAACAAACTTGCGAAAGCGCCTCAAGAGTCTGTACAAGATCGTGCAATTCTTGATGAAGCACTAAAAGCAGTGGTTCGCATGCTTTACCCAATGACTCCTCACATCTCTTACGAAATGTGGATTGCTCTTGGTGAGTCAAACGTAGATTCAGCAACATGGCCTACATTTGACGAGAAAGCGCTAGTTGAGGACGAGAAGACTATCGTTGTTATGATCAACGGTAAGCTACGTGCGAAACTAACCGTTACAGCTGACGCAACGGAAGATCAAGTTCGTGAGCTTGGCCTAAACGATGAAAACACTAAGAAATTCCTAGATGGTTTAACGATTCGTAAAGTTATCTTTGTACCTGGTAAGCTTCTAAACATCGTTGCTAACTAACAGTTACAGGCTAAAAGCTTAGTTAACACAATTAAATTGCTACAGAATTAACGAACTTAATTCCTTAAAAGCAGTCTTTAGACAGGGTGAATAAAACACCCTGTCTACTTATTTAAGCGCTTTGGATTCATTAGCAATTCGAACGTACTAAAGCCTTTAAATAAGTATTCTACCTTCATGAGAGCCATCAAATAATGCGCCTGATTTCACTATCTTCATTGAAAGTTACTATTGTTATTTTAACCGTTAGCCTATTGAGTGCCTGTGGTTTCCACCTACGTGGCGATTACTCGGTACCTGAAGAGCTCAACAAAATCTCTGTGACCAGTTACGACCAATACAGTATGTTTACACGTATGATGAAAGGTCAGCTGCGAATGAATGATGTAGAAATTGTGCCACCAGCGGAAAACACACCGAACTTGCATATTATTAGCGAAAGCGTTGGTGAACGTACTCTATCTCTTTATCAAAATACTCGTGCAGCAGAAAAAGAGTTAACGTTTCGTGCTTCGTACCGCGTAACCATCCCTGAGATTGGTTCGAAGACATTCTCAACGAGCGTAACCCGTAGTTACCTAGACAACCCGTTAACTGCATTAGCAAAATCAGTTGAGCGAGATATGATTGAAGATGAAATGCGCAAGCTTGCAACAAGTCAAATTCTTCGTCAAATGGCTCGATTAAAAGCGAACATTGCCGCAGATAGCATGGATCTAGAAACTCTAGAGCATGTTCAAGTTAAAGAGCTTGAGAAGCAGTACAACATCAAAAACATCGAAATCGACGACGTTGAGATCACTCCGAGCTCAACAGAACAATCACAGCCAACTGAATCTGTTGAATAATAGGTTTATTTGATGCGTATTTTTGCCGACCGCTTGTCAGAACAACTTGCTAAACAGCTGGGTAATGTTTATCTCATTTTTGGTAACGAGCCCCTGCTACTGCAAGAGAGTCGAGAAGCGATTCAAAAGGCTGCAAAACAACAAGGTTTCGAAGAACGTCACCGCTTTGCTATAGATAATAATCTGGACTGGAATCAAGTCTACGACTGCACTCAAGCTCTAAGTCTGTTCTCTAGCCGTCAAATAATTGAGTTAGAGCTACCGGAATCTGGTGTGAACGCGGCGATAGCGAAAGAATTACTCGCAATCTCTGAGCATATCCACAGTGATATCTTACTGGTACTGGTTGGCACTAAGCTAAACAAAGCTCAAGAGAGTGCTAAGTGGTTTAAGGCACTGTCTAATCAGGGGCACTGGGTCAGTTGCCTAACGCCAGATGTCAGCCGCTTACCTCAGTTTGTGCAAACACGTTGTCGTCAAATCGGTTTATCGCCAGACCCTGAAGCCATTCAAATGCTGGCACAATGGCATGAAGGTAACCTATTTGCACTCACTCAAAGCTTAGAAAAGCTGACGCTTCAGTACCCAGATGGAAAGCTCACGTTAGTACGACTAGAAGAGTCTTTGAGTCGCCACAACCATTTTACTCCGTTCCATTGGATTGATGCATTGCTCGCAGGCAAAGGTAACCGAGCACAGCGAGTTCTAAGACAATTAGAAGTGGAAGGTGTAGAGCCGGTTATTTTATTACGCAGTGTGCAACGTGAACTTGCCTTACTGTTACAAATGCAGCAACAGTTGAAACAGATGCCGATCGGTCAGGTATTCGAAAAACACCGTATCTGGCAATCTAAGAAGCCTCTTTATAACGCCGCGCTAACAAGAGTTTCGATTTCTCAATTACACTCTCTTTTTGCGTTGCTCACTCAAGCCGAATTGATGACAAAAACTCAATATGAACAGTCGCCTTGGCCACTAATTCATCAGTTAGGTGTAGAGTTTTGTCTCCCTACAGCTTCAATACCATTTCACGCATAAAAGCGTGTTATATTCTAGGGTCAATAGATCCTAAACAAAGCTAATTTCAGATTAAAGGAACACCCCGTGTTACGTGAAGAACTAAAAGATTTTCTTGCAGACAAAGCCGACGATATGAAAGCCGAATCAATTGTTACTATTGATGTAGAAGGCAAATCAAGTGTCACTGATTACATGATTGTTTGTACTGGTACATCTAAACGCCATGTTGCGTCTATTGCACAACATGTCGCAGATGAAGTGCGCAAAGTTGGTATGCAACCATTAGGTATGGACGGTCAACAAGAAGGTGAATGGGTTGTTCTAGATATGGGTACAAGTATGCTTCACGTTATGCAAGAAGAGCATCGTGAGCTGTACCAACTAGAAAAACTTTGGGGCTAAGCTTTGAAGATCCAGTTAATCGCAGTTGGTACAAAAATGCCAAAATGGGTTGAAGAAGGGTTTAAAGAATATAAACGCCGCTTCCCTCATGATATGCCATTAGAACTTATTGAGATCACTGCGGGAAAACGTGGTAAAAATGCTGATATTGCACGAATTCTTCAGAAAGAAGGCGAAGCAATGTTGGCTGCGGTTCCAAAAGGCAATCGAATTGTCACGCTCGATATCCCAGGTAAAAAATGGGATACACCACAACTTGCTGAGCAATTAGAAAGTTGGAAATTAGATGGACGTGACGTTTCTATCCTTATTGGTGGGCCTGAGGGATTAGCGCCTGCATGTAAAGCAGCGGCAGACCAAAGTTGGTCTCTGTCTGCACTTACTCTCCCTCACCCATTAGTTCGCGTTATCATGGCTGAAAGCTTGTATCGAGCTTGGAGCATCACAGCTAACCACCCTTATCATCGAGAATAAGCGTTAATGTTACGTAAACGTAGCCAAATCCGTGATTACAAAGCAGAAGCACGACTATTTACTAGCCGTGCTTTTGTTGCGTTTATGGGGATCATAGTGATGATGTCGATGTTGGTTGTTAACCTGTATAACATTCAGGTCAATCAATATCAGGACTATAAAACTCGCTCAAACGACAACCGTATCAAGGTCGTTCCAATCGCACCCAATCGCGGTTTGATTTACGATCGCAACGGTGTACTTCTGGCCGAAAACCGCCCCGTTTTCAACCTAGAGATCATACCTGAAAAAATCAAAGATATGGATGATACGCTCGTCCGTCTTCAAGCATTAATCGAGATTCCACCAGAACGTATCGAGCGCTTTAATCGTGATCGTCGCAATTCTCGACGCTTTAAATCAGTACCTATCCTAAATCAGCTCACTGAAGAGCAAGTTGCCGTCTTTTCTGTAAACCAACATAAATTCCCTGGCGTTGAAGTTACCGGGACGTTGAAACGCTTCTACCCTTATGGTGATGTGCTTACTCACGTAATCGGTTATGTATCTCGCATCAACGACCGTGACATGAAACGTTTAGTCCGAGAAGAAAAAGACGCTAATTATCAAGCCACTCGCGATATTGGTAAGCTTGGTATTGAACGCTACTACGAAGACATGTTGCACGGCACGGCTGGTTATCAAGAAGTCGAAGTAAACAGTCGTGGACGAGTTATTCGCACTCTCAAATTTGTCCCTTCTATTCCGGGCAAAGATATCGTACTCAACTTAGAGATCAACCTACAACTATACGTACATAAACTGCTCGACGGGCGCCGTGGATCGGCTGTGGTTCTGGATCCGAAAGACAATGGTGTGTTAGCAATGGTATCTAGCCCAAGCTATGACCCTAATGCGTTTGTGCATGGTATTTCATCTAAAGGTTATAACGCTCTACTTCAAAACAAAGACCGACCTTTGGTAAACCGGGCAACCCTAGGTATTTACCCACCAGCGTCTACGATCAAGCCCTTCATTGCCGTTGCTGCATTACAAGAAGGTGTGATAACGCCAAATACAACACGTAACGACCCTGGTTACTGGAAAATACCGAACTCCAAAACTAAGCCTTTCCGTGACTGGTTACGTTGGGGTCACGGTAAAGTTGATATCGTGAAGGCCATTGAAGAGTCCGTCGATACTTTCTTCTACCAAATATCCTTTGATTTGGGTATTGACCGCTTATCTCAATGGATGATGCTATTCGGCTTTGGCGACTACACTGGCATTGATATTTATGAAGAAAGTAAAGCTAATATGCCAACCCGTGAATGGAAGATGGCAAGACACCGCGTGCCTTGGTATCAAGGTGATACCATCCCTGTCGGCATTGGCCAAGGCTATTGGACAGCAACACCTATGCAGATAGCCAAAGCGACCTCAGTATTAGTCAATGAAGGCGAAGTGACAGCCCCTCACCTATTACGCTCAACGATTGAAAACGGGCGACCATTCGATGAACAAATTATTTCGGAAATCGAGACATATCCACCCATAACAGGCGTAAAACAGAGATACTGGGATATCGCCCAGGAAGGAATGAAACTCGTAAACCACGGTAAAAAAGGAACAGCAAGACGCTCATTCCAGAAGATGTCTTACACCTCTGCTGGTAAATCAGGCACTGCGCAAGTCTTTGGTTTGAAGGAAGATGAAGAATACAACGCCGACGAAATTGCTGAGCATCTGCGCGATCACGCGCTGTTCACCGGCTACGCTCCTTTTGAAAATCCTGAAGCGGTCGTCACCATTGTATTAGAGAATGCAGGTGGCGGTTCATCAAATGGTGGTCCAGTAGTAAGAAAGATTTTCGACCATATTATTCTTGCAGAAGATGATGAAAGTAAGGCTATAAAATAATGAAACTTGATCCCTCTACTGGGCGAAATAGAGCCTTATTTGAAAGGCTACATATAGACCTACCGCTGTTACTCGGCATTCTGGTTTTAATGGGCTTCGCTTTATTGATCATGTATAGCGCCAGTGGACAAAGCCTTGCGATGATGGATCGTCAAGCTATGCGTATGGTTCTATCGTTAGGCGTCATGATCTTCTTAGCTCAAATTTCACCTCGTACCTATGAGACTTTAGCTCCGCTACTATTTATTGGCGGTGTCATCTTGCTATTAGGCGTATTGTTTTTTGGTGAAGCCTCGAAAGGTGCACAGCGGTGGTTAAACTTTGGTTTTGTACGATTCCAACCCTCCGAGTTATTGAAACTAGCAGTGCCTTTGATGCTGGCTCGATTCATTGGTAAGCGCTCTCTCCCGCCGACTTTCCAAACCTTAGCCATTTCACTAGTGATGGTGTTTGTCCCTACGATCCTTATTGCTAAACAACCCGATTTAGGTACGTCAATACTCATCGCTGCGTCAGGTATCTTTGTTATATTTCTGGCTGGGATCAGTTGGAAAATCATTGCCAGTGCAGCGATTGCGCTGGGTGGTTTTATTCCAATTTTGTGGTTCTTCTTGATGCGTGAGTATCAAAAAGTACGTGTAAGAACCCTTTTTGATCCTGAATCAGATCCATTAGGTGCGGGCTACCACATAATTCAAAGTAAAATTGCGATAGGTTCTGGTGGTATATCAGGAAAAGGCTGGTTGCAAGGTACTCAATCTCAATTGGAGTTCATTCCAGAGCGGCACACAGACTTTATTTTTGCGGTAATTGCCGAAGAATGGGGCATGATCGGCATTCTGTTTTTACTCGCTATCTACCTATTTATCATTGGGCGTGGTTTAGTTCTTGCGAGCCAAGCACAAACCGCATTTGGTCGAATGATGGGCGGCAGTATTGTACTGAGCTTCTTCGTCTATATATTCGTAAATATTGGCATGGTAAGTGGCATTCTGCCAGTGGTTGGGGTACCCCTGCCTTTGGTCAGTTATGGCGGTACATCCATGGTTACCCTAATGGCTGGTTTTGGTATTTTAATGTCGATCCATACACACAGAAAAGCATTCTCAAAGGCGACCTAATTGATGTCTATTAAAGCATTTCCCCTAAAAACATCTTTGGTCAATGAACTGCCAATCAAAAAAATGCTGTCTATCGTCGGCTTGGCGGTTTTGATTAATGGCTGTTCTTCCCAAGAACAAAAAGGTCGCTACGACATTGATTCTGATATTGCGCCAGATACGCCAATATCAGTCGAGCACCTAGAAGACGCTCACCCGCAGTATGAACCTTATAGCTTAGGCGGTAACAGTAATTACACTTTGCGTGGTGAAGACTACAAAATCGTCAAAAAAACGGAAGGATTTACCGAGAAAGGCAAAGCATCTTGGTACGGTAAAAAGTTTCATGGCCATTTAACGTCAAACGGTGAGATCTACGACATGTATTCTATGTCTGCAGCTCACAAAACATTACCTATTCCAAGCTATGTAAAAGTAACTAACACCGACAACGACAAGACGACGATTGTTCGTATCAATGACCGAGGTCCATTCCATGAAGGACGAATCATTGACCTTAGTTATGCGGCGGCTTACAAGCTCGATGTATTGAGAACAGGCACAGCAAATGTTGAAATAGAAGTTATCACTGTAGCTATGCCAACCGACGCGAATAAAAAGGCTGCTTTACCGCAATTTATTATTCAGGTAGCCACATCTCCACATGAAGATAGAACTGAGAAGTTAGCCCAAGATCTAGGTGAAAAGCTAGCTGTAGCAACGTTCTTGCAGCCAAATGATGACAACTACCGATTAATGCTTGGGCCATTTCATGACTATGCTCTGACTCAAGAGAAACTGGAACAGGTTAGGCTAATGGGTTACCCGTCAGCTTATATAAAGAAACACACGTTAACTCGCTAATTAATCTAACAGTTACTTCTGGTAATCAGCGCTCTGGTGTGACAGAGTGATTCTGTTAATATATGAATAGTTCACCAAATAATTGCATTCAAAATGATTAAATCTAATAAACTTGTTAAATCGATTTTTGCTACTTCTGTTGCTCTTTCTGCAACGATAGCTACATCGTCATTCGCCGCTCCAATTGTTGTTCCTGATGCACCACAAATCGCCGCTAAAGGTTTTGTTCTGATGGATTACCATTCAGGCAAAATACTAGCTGAGAAAGAGATGAACACTCAGCTTTCTCCAGCAAGTTTAACTAAGATGATGACGAGCTACGTGATCGGCCAAGAGCTAGATCGTGGCAACATCAATCTAACTGATGACGTTGTTATCAGTGAAAATGCTTGGGCTAAAAACTTCCCTGACTCATCTAAGATGTTTATTGAAGTTGGTACAACGGTTAAAGTTGAAGAACTAAACCGTGGCATCATCATTCAATCAGGTAACGATGCTTGTGTTGCAATGGCAGAACACATTGCGGGTTCTGAAGACGCATTTGTTGACCTAATGAACGCATGGGCAAGCTCTATCGGCATGAAAGACACGCACTTTGCTAATGTGCACGGTCTAGATAACCCGAATCTATACTCTACACCTTACGATATGGCTCTACTTGGTCAGGCATTGATTCGCGACGTTCCTGATGAATACCGTATCTACTCACAGAAAAAATTCACTTACAACGGCATCACCCAGTACAACCGTAATGGTCTGTTATGGGATAAGAGCATGAACGTTGATGGCATCAAAACGGGTCACACGAGCAATGCTGGCTACAGCCTAGTAAGTTCAGCGACAGAAGGCAAAATGCGCCTAGTTGCGGTTGTGATGGGAACTAAAAATGCTAATGCTCGTAAAACAGAAAGCAAAAAGCTATTAAGCTACGGTTTCCGTTTCTTCGAAACAGTGGCACCACACACAGCGGGTGAAACCTTCGTAGAAGAAAAAATCTGGATGGGTAGCCAAGATACGGTTGCACTAGGTGTCGACGAAGATACGTTCGTTACTCTGCCTCGTGGCCAAGCTAAGAACCTGAAGGCAAGCTTTGTTCTTGAGAAAGAACTGGAAGCACCAATCAGCAAAGGCGATGTTGTCGGTAAACTATTCTACCAAGTTGATGGTGAAGACGTTGCTGAATACCCACTACTTGCACTTGAAAATGTAGACCAAGGCAGCCTATTTAGCCGCCTGTGGGACTACCTAGTACTGCTGTTCAAAGGTTTATTTTAAACAAGTCAAAAGTTTGTTCTAAGCAACACATTCGCTTCTTGCAAAGCTAACCTGATGAGTAAGTTAACTATTTACTCTTCAGTTAAACAAAAGCCGCTATGTGCGGCTTTTGTTGATCTTGAGTTCGATGATATTTACACGTAATATTCCGCCTTATTATTCGTGTCTGTTGACCGAACACGCTTTTATCGACATTTCGCCAATTAGCGAGAGTCTAGCCTTTTGGAGCTAACCATGAACATCAATTCTGATGCAAAACTAAAAGATCTCTTAGAGTTCCCTTGTTCATTCACTTACAAAGTAATGGGCTACGCGAAGCCAGAACTTACTGAGCTAGTGCTAGAAGTGATCCAGCGTCATGCTCCTGGTGACTATAGCCCAACACTAAAACCGAGTGCGAAAGGAAACTACCACTCTGTTTCTATCAACATTACAGCGACTTCAATTGAGCAAGTAGAAACTTTATACAAAGAACTAGGCGACATCGAAATCGTTCGTATGGTTCTGTAATCTACAATTGAACATGAAAACAGCGGCTTATTGCCGCTGTTTTTGTTTGAAACACCGGATTACTGACAAAAGCATTCAACTTAATTTTCAATAAATACAAAGAAAGTTGAAAAACCTTGCAGTCCGTCTGTAGTTAGAAACCTATTTCGCGTTTATAATGCGTTCACTTTATTAATCCTTGAGGGAGTGCTGCTTTGCAAAATAAGCTAATCGTAAAAAAATTAGGCCGTCAGGATTACGAACCTGTATGGAAAGCCATGCATAAGTTCACAGACGAACGCACGGAAGAAGACGTAGACCAAGTTTGGTTGGTTGAGCACAATCCAGTCTTCACTCAAGGACAAGCAGGCAAAGCTGAGCATGTATTAAATGCCGGTGACATCCCTGTGATACAAAGCGACCGCGGTGGCCAAGTGACTTACCACGGCCCAGGCCAATTAGTTGCTTACTTTCTGATTAACATCCGCCGCAAGAAGTTCGGAGTGCGTGATTTGGTGACTCATATCGAGAACCTCGTAATCAATACTCTGAAAGCTTACAATATAGATTCAGCTGCCCGACCTGACGCTCCTGGTGTTTATGTCGATGGCAAGAAAATCTGTTCACTCGGATTACGAATTCGACGTGGCTGCTCATTCCACGGGCTAGCACTCAACGTCGATATGGACCTGTCTCCATTCCTACGCATTAACCCATGCGGTTACCAAGGCATGGAAATGGCGCAGGTAAGCCAACTCGGCGGACCAAGTGAACTAGAAAACGTTGAGCAACAGTTAATACAAGAGCTAGTAGAACTACTCGGCTATGACCAAGTAGACATTCAAGCCACCAGTAACATTACAGCAGAAGCATAAAATCATGAGCAAACCAATCCAAATGGAAAAAGGCGTTAAATATCGTGACGCTGACAAAATGGCATTAATTCCCGTAAAGAATATGCCTGCTGAACAGAAAGAAGTTCTACGTAAACCTGCATGGATGAAGATTAAACTTCCTTCAGACAGCCATCGTATTCAAGAAATCAAATCAGCAATGCGTAAAAACAACCTGCACTCAGTTTGTGAAGAAGCGTCTTGCCCTAACCTAGCCGAGTGTTTTAACCACGGTACGGCAACGTTTATGATTCTTGGCGCTATCTGTACTCGTCGCTGCCCGTTCTGTGATGTTGCCCATGGTCGCCCTGTTGCTCCTGAATCAGAAGAGCCGAAGAAACTGGCTAAGACGATTAAAGACATGAAACTGAAGTACGTTGTAATCACTTCAGTAGACCGTGATGACCTGCGTGATGGCGGTGCTCAGCACTTTGCTGACTGTAACCGTGAAATTCGCGAGCAAAATCCAAATATTCGTATCGAAACACTGGTTCCTGACTTCCGCGGTCGTATGGATGTGGCACTTGATCTAATGAAAAATAACCCGCCAGATGTTTTCAACCACAACCTAGAGACAGCGCCACGCCTATACCGTAAAGCGCGTCCAGGCGCAAACTACAAGTGGTCTCTTGATCTGTTGAGAAAATTCAAAGAGCAGCACCCAAACATCCCAACTAAATCAGGTGTGATGATGGGTCTTGGTGAGACGAAAGAAGAGATCGTTCAAGTACTGAAAGACCTTCGTGAGCATGGTGTAACTATGCTGACACTTGGCCAATACCTAGCGCCAAGCCGCCACCATTTACCAGTAGAACGCTACGTGCCGCCTTCAGAGTTTGATGAGCTGAAAGAGATTGCTCTAGAACTAGGCTTCACTCACGCAGCTTGTGGCCCGTTTGTACGTTCTTCTTACCATGCAGATCTACAAGCGCAAGGTATGGAAATTAAGTAGTCACGATTACTTAACTAAAAATACAAAGGCGCTGACTATTATGTTCAGCGCCTTTTTTCTATCTTGCAAGTTCAGCTATACCTTCACATCGAAACAACAAAGCCACTCCTTATGAGTGGCTTTGTGCTTAACATTTCAAGTTCTGAGTGTTTAGGTTCAGAGAGTCCAGATGGGCTCTGCGTTAACCAAATGAAGCCCAGAGAACCGTCGCCACTAAGATTGGGCACACGAACTTCACATACATTGGCCACACTTTACCAAACCAACCCAATTGGAAATCAGGGCAACCTTGCTCAAGCTCTTTCACTTTTGAAGCTCGGCTCCATACCCAGCCACCAAATAGGCAGAACATCAGTGCAGCAACCGGTTGAAGGTACTGAGTCGCTATCATCGCAACCAATCCAAACATCGCGGCAAAGTTGTAGACAATCACCACACTAAACAACGCGATAACACTACCAATTACCCAACTCGTTGGTGTTCGTCTGGTATTGAAACGCTCGCTCACTAGCGCTACAGGCCCTTCCAGCATCGAAATCGATGAAGTTAGCGCGGCAATCGTTAGCAACAAAAAGAAGACAATCGCGAAGATCTGGCCAAGCACGCCTAAGCTATCAAACATCAACGGCAGAACCGTAAATACTAGCGTGTCAGAGCTTAATAATGAGCCATCTTCAGCGTAGATTTGAACACCTTTTTGCATCGCAACAAACATTGCAGGCATGACGACTAAACCCGCAATAAACGCAACAGCGGTATCGACTAAGGTAACGTTCATTGCCATTTTTGGCAGGTTCTCTTTCTTACTTAAGTAAGAGCCATAAACCAACATCGAGCAACCACCAATAGTCAGCGAGAAGAAACCTTGCCCCATTGCCGCTAGAATCAGTTTTCTATCCCAAACTTTCTCAAAGTCTGGAACTAGGTAATGTTTCAGGCCTTCCATCGCGCCAGCTTGGGTCATGATGTAAACAAACAGTAAGCCAAACAAAACAAACAGCGCAGGCATCAAACGAGTCGACCATTTCTCGATACCTTGCTTAACACCGCCCTGCACAATCAAGATAGTCAGTACATAAAACACAACAGTACCAAATACGTTTCGTTCAACACTGAAGCCTTTAAACCAATCAGCAATCGTCTCTAGACCAATCAGATCAGCGACAGCACCAATGAGGAAGCAGATCAACCAGCCACCAACAATACTATAAAATGCCAACACGGCGCTTGGCACACTCAATCCGACCCAACCGACAAACTCACCGACTTTCTTACCCAAAGGGTTCGTAGTCAAAGAACGCATGCTATCGACAGGGTTTGCTTGACCGTGACGACCAATAGCCATCTCAACCACCAGCATTGGGAAAGCGACCACGAAGATCATGATCAAATAGACTAAGAGAAAAGCGCCACCACCGTTACTGGCAACTTGAGTTGGGAAGCCCCAAATATTACCCAAGCCAACCGCTGCACCCGCCGCTGCTAAAATAAAACCTAAACGAGAGCTAAAGTGCTCTCTTGAAGAGGAAGATTGTTGGTTCATATTGCCCGCATCAAAAATCAGTGAACTAGTTGGGAAGTACAGTAATAAAAAGCAATGATAGGCACAACCAATAAATGAATAATTCTCTTATTTTTACAATCGATACGCTATTTAGAACCACATAATTAACAACTAACTGATCTTATCGTTTGCCAAATAACGACCAATCAAGATATAGACCTAAAAAATAAAGAGTATGTATCGGATTAAATACTCGTGCGGCTGAACCTATAGATCCATAAATACCTACATCCATAAGCACATACATACGAAAAGAGCACCAAACGGTGCTCTTGTGATTCATCAGTCGATTCAGATTAGATCGTGAATACTTGATAGTCTTTTAGGTTCGGAATGATTTCATGCAGCTCTTGCTCTTGTTCTGCCATCTCATCAAGCGAATCACAGAACTCATTCGCTTCCTCTTGCACTTGTTGAGAGTGTTCTTTCATTCGCTCTTCAACTTTAAGCTTTAATTCAGCCATGCTATCAGCCAATTCAGTCAGGTTTAGACCACCGTCTTGTTTCATTTTTTCTGACATCGCATTAAAAGCGCTGGAGATAAATTCTTGATTAAAGATTTCTTTCGCTTTCTCGAAATCTTCAGACCAACCATTGGCCATCGAATCAAAACTGTCTGCTGGTAACACTAACTCGCCATCTTTGTAGTAACGAGCTTCCAGTTCAGCAAAGTAAGTTTTCATTGATTCTTTTACATTATCAAATGACTCAGGTGAATCGAGGCTAGCCGCAATATCATCAATCACGTCATTAGCTAACGCTAGGCTATCGTTCGCCATTTGTTTCGCTCGTGGTAAGTACTCACTCATGCTTTCGCGGTATTTTTCAATCGCCGCTTGTTGGTCGGCATCAAGCTCAACCTTCTCACCATGAATATATAAGTCGTTGTTGCCATCGAAAACGGCAGTATCACCATTCACTTGATGGATTTCGACTTTTTGGTCATCGATTCGCAATTCATTTTTCAAATCAACTCGACACTGAGCAGCAAAAGTTGGCAGGCTCACAAAAGAGATTACCGCTGTTAACGATGCGATTAATACATTGTTTTTAATAAATATTTTGTTTTTCATAAATACATTGTTTTTCATAACATCCTCTCATCAATCTGACCGATTACTATACCCTTGGTATATGCTTCTTTGTCAGAGAAACGTTTTATATATATCCGTTACTCAGTTAGTCGATAGATATTACTTCGTAGCAAAACTGTTTATCTGCGACCTTAAACTCAACTTCATCACCGACTTCTTTACCCATTAGAGCCTGGCCAAAAGGTGCATTCGCCGTCACGATAGCGACTTCATTATCATTCCACGTGACAGAAAGTCCGCCGACTCTCGGCCCCATAAAAAAGTGTTTATATTTATCATGCTCGTCAACAACCACAACGTAACTGCTCACCGTAATTCGCTCACTATCGCGTAACACTAAGTTGCGATAACACTGAATGTCGTCTTCACACTCTTGCACTCTTACAGCTTGACCATGTGCAAGGTACGAGGCTTCTAATGCCAATGTATCGTACTTATGTTCTGGTACTGTCTCTTCATCAGTCGCAGCATCTATGGCACGCTGAGTCGCAGATTGTGCGATACCTAATCGGGATTCGAGTTGCTCTATGATTATTTGTCGAAGCTCAGGCTTATTCATACTTTTGGGGTGCTTTTCTATAGGAGCTACAGAATAGAATTAGGTACAATCAGGTGCAAGACATTTGATTCATCAAGCAGCGCTATCATCAAAAGGCGCCCGATTTAGCATCAATACGACACTTAATAACTCAGGTAGAACATAAATGATTGAGCAGAAGCTAAAACAAGTATTCGGATTCGATTCACTGCGTCATGGCCAAAAGCAAGTCATCGACAATGTTTTATCTGGTCACTCTACTGCAGCCATATTCCCTACAGGCTCAGGTAAGTCACTTTGTTATCAATTACCAGCACTAGAATTACCACATTTAACTTTAGTCATATCGCCACTGTTAGCTTTAATGAAAGACCAGCTCAGCTTTCTACACAGCAAAGGGATCAGCGCAGCAGCAATAGAATCAAGTCAAGACAGGCAAACGACGCAGCAGGTGATGCAATCTGTACGTAACGGAGACACCAAGATCCTGATGATCTCGGTTGAGCGTCTTAAGAACGAACGCTTTCGCCAGTTTATCTCCCAAGTACCAATCTCTATGCTTGTCGTCGATGAAGCGCACTGTATCTCAGAATGGGGACACAATTTTAGACCTGATTACCTGAAACTTCCCCAATACCAAAAACAGCTTAATATTCCTCAAGTATTACTGCTAACGGCAACCGCGACAACATCGGTTATTCAAGATATGAAGTCTAAATTTTCAATCGATGAAGATCGAGTTGTCGTTACCGGTTTCTACCGTGAAAACCTTGACCTCTCTATTCAACCTTGTACGCAAGCCGTCAAGTTAGAAACTTTATGTACATTGGTAAATAAAGCCTCTCAAGCTCCCACAATTGTCTATGTGACCCTTCAACAGACAGCAGAAATGGTCGCTCAACAGTTACGTAATGCTGGGGTTGATGCCATGGCTTACCATGCGGGTCTTAAGCCAGAAAACAGAGATGTTATCCAACATCAATTCATGAATGACGAAGTAAATTGTATTGTGGCAACGATTGCCTTTGGTATGGGTGTCGACAAATCAAACATTCGCCGAGTGATTCACTTCGACTTGCCAAAATCAATAGAGAATTACTCACAAGAGATAGGACGAGCAGGCCGAGATGGGCAACCATCAGAATGCATCTTACTCGCTAACAAGCATGGTCTAAGTACTCTAGAGAACTTCGTCTTTGGCGATACGCCAGACAGCATATCGATTCAAGCAGTATTGAAAGAGATCTACGAGAATCATAACCTTGGCGCTTCTGGATCGAACCAGTGGGAAATCATGCTTAATCAACTATCGCGTGAATCCAACATTCGTCAGCTTCCGCTAAAAACGCTTCTGGTTTATCTAGAAATCGAAGGGGTTATTGAACCAAAATACAGCTACTTTGCTGATTATAAATTTAAGTTTATCCGACCTAAGCAACAGATCACAGAACAGTTCCAGGGAGAGCGTCGTGGTTTTGTTGAAGCGATTTTTCAATGCTCCCCTCAAGCAAGAGTATGGTGTCAAGTCGATTTCGACGCGCTTTGGACACACTTCCAAGCTGATCGTCAGCGTGTTATCACAGCGATCGATTACTTCAATGAACAAGGTTGGATTGAGCTAGAAAGTAAACAAATCACAGATGTGTATGCGATCCACAATACCTCTGAAGACATGATGCAGTTATCGGAACGTCTAACTGAATTGTTTAAGGAAAAAGAGAACAATGAAATAAACCGCCTAAACCAAATGCTAAGCTTCTTCGAAGCTGAGACTTGCCTAAGCTCACGCCTTGCAAGCTACTTTGCCGACGACAAGGCCCCGAAAAACTGTGGACATTGCTCGGTATGTCGAGGGAAGGTTGCAATCTTGCCAACCGTCGATGTTGAACCAATTGATGACGAAACCGTGATGACATGGATTCATGAATTTGTATCTAAAAGCCAACAACTGATTACCGACGAAGCCATTACTCGCTTTCTATGCGGAATCGCAACCCCGCTTTCAACCAAACTCAAAGCAAGTAAAATGGTCGGTTACGGCAAGTTAGAGCAACAGCCATTCAGTGAAACCCTAACACGAGTAAAGCAACTCCCTAGATAACCCGCCGACCTCAATTGAATCGAAACCAACTAGGCAGAGTAAGCCTAGTTGGCTTTCATATAACAGTATTTCGAATCAAGCTCTAAGCTCTAAGCTCTAAGCTCTAAGCTCTAAGCTCTAAGCAAGGTAATTTAAAAGAAGCTCAACTGACGCATCTTATCTTTAGGTTGCAGCATCACGCTCAAACCAAGTAGTCGAATTTCTCTCCCCTGCTGCCTTTTTAATATCTCACTCAAAAGCTCTTTAAAATATTCACGATCGAGAGAGACGTGTATGTGCTCGATCGTTGTTTGTTGAAAATCAGCGAATTTAAGTTTAATGCCTTGCTTGATGATCGCTTTACTTGGGCTGGCTTTTTCTAAACGAGTTTCAAGCTCAGGAAACAGCTTCTCCTCTATCACCTGCCAGCACTCCGCGTAAGTAGAAATATTTTGAGTAAACGTTCGCTCTACCCCTACCGATTTTCGCTCACGCTCAATGATCACTTCTCGATCATCAATGCCATGGCTGCGCTTCCATAACGACGCACCTTGACGGCCAAATCTGAGCAACAAATCGCGGTAGTCAGATGCTTTAATATCCTGACAAGTAAAAAAGCCCGCCTGATGCAATTTTTCAATACTCACTTTACCCACGCCGGGAATCTTTTCGAGAGGCAATTCATCAATGACTCCTTGTACATCTTGTGGAGGGATAACAAATTGTCCGTTAGGCTTATTCATATCGGAGGCCACTTTAGCCAAGAATTTAATCGGAGCAACGCCAGCCGAAGCCGTCAAATTGAGTTCATTCCAGATATCACGACGAATCGATTCTGCAATAAGTGTGGCCGAGCCGTGACACAACTTAGAATCTGTGACATCAAGAAAAGCTTCATCTAAAGAGAGAGGTTCAATGACTGATGTGTATCGAGAAAAAATTTCGCGGATCTTTTTAGATATCTCGACATAGACCGACATTCGTCCAGGCACAACCAACAAACTGGGGCAGAGTTGGAGCGCTTTCCCCGTCGGCATGGCAGAACGAACCCCAAACTTGCGAGCTTCATAATTACACGTACTCAACACACCTCGTTGCTTTTCATGCCCGCCGACCGCAAGCGGACGATTTCGGTAAGACGGGTTGTCTCGCATTTCTACAGCTGCGTTGAAGAACCCTTAGGTGAAAAATGTAAGTTTGACTGGCTGAGTAAGTGAATTCGTTTTTATAACATAGGTTTAGATAAAAATTCTTACTAACAAAAAAACCTTACAAAAAAATCCGAGAAATTTATGTAAAAAACTGGCATTTTCTTAAAAATCCACTTACAAAAATCACAAAGGGAGTTGTAATTGATCCGTTGATTTCTTGGGTTCAATACCAACACTTAATCCGACTAAACGTATACTTCGTCCATGACTTCTAGCAACGGCTTCTTCACATAACTTGATAAAAAACTGCATATCCATTTCATCATACTTATGTTCAACCGTTGTTTGTTGAAAATCGTTGAACTTTAACTTTACACCGAGTTTCGTGATCACTTTATCTGCAAGCGCTTTTTCTAACCTTTGCTCTAATTCGACATACAAAGGCTTTATTGCTAGTATGCATTCATCCAAACTATGAATATCATTTAAATATGTCCGTTCAACCCCTACTGACTTTCTAATCCTTTCGACAACAATATCTCTATCATCAATACCATTGCACCTTTGCCAAAGTGTATGTCCGAATTTGCCAAATTTTGAAATCAAAGTGTTTTTATCGAAATTCTTAACATCATCCCCTTTATATAAGCCGAGTTTGTTTAATTTCTCTAACGTCACCTTCCCAACACCATTTATTTTCCCTAATTCTAATTCGTCTATAAAAGTTTGGATCTCAGAAGGTGGGACAATACATATACCATTAGGTTTATTCACATCTGAAGCGACTTTAGAAACAAACTTTAATGGGGAAACTCCTGCCGAAGCCGTTAAATTCAATTCAGTTTGAATAGACTTGCGTATGTCTTCTGCAATTAAAGTTGCTGAACCTTGAAACAGCTTAGAACCTGTGACATCTAAATACGCCTCGTCTAAGGATAGTGGCTCTATTACATCCGTATACCGTCTAAATATTTCATGGATTTGCCTAGATACCGCCTTATACTTTTCCATATTTCCAGACACTACTGTTAAGCTTGGGCAAAGTTGTAACGCTTTTGTTGTAGACATAGCCGAACGCACACCAAAAGCTCTCGCCTCATAACTACAAGTTGCAATAACACCGCGACCATTTTTCCCTCCAACTGCTAGAGGAATTCCACGTAAAGAGGGGTTGTCCCTTGCTTCTACAGAGACATAGTAACTGTCGAGATCAATGTGAATTATTTTTCGCATACTTTAATCGATGTTTTTGAATGGTTTAGGTGCATAAACCTTTTTCAACACCTTTGCACTGTGTATTTGCACAGCATTATAGCAATTCAAATCTGATATTAGCAAAAGAATCTAACGATGCAGTGTTCAACTATATAGATGAAAAAGCCGAAATAACCCTTTCCAAAATGCCCCAAGCTGAAGCTCATCAAATACTCTTAGACTCCCTCCGAAACCGTCTTCATAGACATGGGCACCGTTACTTCCCCAAGTAACATTCGAGCCGTTACTCTCTTCAGCAAAGAGCGAGAATTACTAGAAGCATTACGCTGAATGGGAATCTGAGGTTTGTTTTGCTCTCTCATGTGGGCATAAAGACATGACTCCTGAATGTCATCTTCAATTCGCTCTGCAAACTCAATTAGATTTGGCTCAGCAAAGGTAAATAACCAAGCATGTTGTACTTCTGAAGAGTTAACTCGAAGTATGCGCCCAAGCACCTTTCTGCAGTACAGTTCCGTTTTACTGAACTCATATGACAACATACTTGAAGGCACGGGATATCCGATCCCTTGCTGAACATAAAAACTGGGGGCATGCCAGCGACGATCATGCTGACACGCCTCTGGACATAAACGCGTTAGAGTTTAAGGTCTAACGCACTCGTTCTAGATTAGAATAAGTATCTTGAAACCTTAAACGCTTGTATGGCCAACCAAGGCACAGTAACCGCATCGATGAAAAGACTCAAAATGTCGTCATCTCATTAACGCTCAATTTACCTCACCTAACATCGATCAGGATCAGTGGTGAGATGAGAAAGCGTTTTAACATCTCGATTAGCCACTCAACAGTAAGGAACATCTGGCTTGAAGAAAAGCTGAATACAAGAGAGCTACGGGAAGCTCGTGCCGAGGCATCAATTATCGAATAGAAGCAGACCTGTCATAGTTGACTACTATTAATAAGACTATGACAGAGTCCTTCGGTAATTAGACCGTCAACCTCCTTCGGTAATCACAATATATTTATGCAGCACCTGAATGTCGCACAGAGGGTGAGGTGTCACGTTTCATCTGGTGGTGGGCCCATAGACCTATTTTTTCAGTTAGTTTATTACTAAACATTTTGCAGCCTTGTTCACCTAGTAATTTCAAGCGGCTTGCTTTCCAGTTGTTGAGTCTTTTCGTATCGTAGCTTTGATCTACCCATTGATTGTTTTGTGGTAGTGCCTGACCCCAATGGTATGCATGTGGAATATCGCTTTCTGCTAAAGCATCGAATATGGCTTGATGGCCTTTACTGGCAAAGTTTAGCGGGTCGTCTAAACCTGGCATCTCCATGGCGACTGAAATTGGGCCGTATTGGGTGAATGCTAAGCTCGCGCGTGAGTTTTTCACATAACGGAATGCTAACGGTGCACCAAATGGATGTTTCTTGGTGATTTTGAGTATTAAATCCATGGCATCGCCAACTCTATCAAGCGGTACGCTTATTTCTATGCTTGTGCCAGGCAGTGGGGCGGGGGAAGTCGGATCCGGTGGATTATCACTACCAAATTGTTGCCCTGGCAATCCTGGGATCAACTTGCCATCGGTTGGTTTGACTTCTTCTTCGAGCACTACTTGAATGGCCTTGGCTAGCACTTTTTTAATAATGAACGATTCTGGGTTGATACCATAGCTGGCATCAAACAAATCTGTACTTTGCTCTGCGGCTTCTTGGTATTGTTGGACTGAAAAGTCAGTTGTTGGAAGTTTGCTTTTGTATAACACACGTATGAACGCGCCTTCTTCACCTTTTTTGAGGTAATATGGGTTAAGTACGACTTCAAAATGAAAGGGTAATTCATTACCTTTGGGCAGCCCTAAGCCTTCCACGTCCATGGTACAGATGGCGTGTTTTACCTTTGGTGTGAATTGCATTTTTTTCACGAACTTTTCTAGCAAGTAGAGTGGTTCGGTTTGAATTAACAGACCGTGAACTAGGCCGAAAGAGCCAAATCCAACGAGGGCGGCATTGAATAGCTCATCGTCATTAATCAGTTTGGTGTTAGTGAGCCAATCACAAAATTCATCGGTGATCACCGGATCTGACGCTCGCTGTAAAAATACCAGTTGTTCATCTAAGGTGACTAAATGAATACCACGGACATAGTTTTCCATTGCGCCAATGGCATGGGCTGAACCATGAGTACCAGTAGATACAGCGCCAATGAAGGTTTGACCATCGCTGGCCCCAGAGGTTGGTAAGGCAAGATTTTTCTCTTGAAGTCTTTGGTTGAGGGTTTTGACCATAACGCCACATTGAACAAAAGCTAACTGGTCTTTGATACCCTGGTAGTCTTTTTGTACATAGTTATTGTCTTCAATACCAATCAAACTATAGTCGAGTTGATTACTATCGACGATATAATCTTGAGTAAAAGCGATGTTATTGAGTGACCATTTTGAACCATAAGCACGCACTTTGGTTTGCGCTTGCTTGGCTTTGGCGATTATGGCTTGTAATCCTGCCATGCCAGCGATAAACGGTCTGTCTGGTGATACCGCTTGTTGTTCAAATTGGTTGTAGGGTTTTAGTAATTTAGTGACTTCGCCACCTGTATGTAAGGTGCGATGCCAATTTTGCCATTGTTGGTCGTTGAGTATTTCGATATAAGGTTTCATGTTTTATCCTGGTGGTGAAAATGCGCGACCGATTGAGTCGCGCGAGGGGGATTTAGTTAGTTTTTGATTGCACCACAGATTTGAATAAATCCTGGTGATTGCACTTGATGAACATCAATTGCCGGTAAGCTGATGGTTAAACCATGGCTGAATAAGTCTTCGAATTCGCTTAAGGCTTCTTTGACGGCTTTTTTGATGTAATGGCAGGTGGTGCCGCCGCTACAGCTATCGTAATCATTACTGAATGCCAGATGAAGTTTGCCATCTTCTGCACTTAAGCCAATGCTAACTGTGATGTGGTAAGTATGGCTGACTTTGACGATGATCTCTTTGTAACGTAAGTTCAAATGAGTGACCAATTCACTGCTGGATGAAAATTGACTGTTTAACTGGCCTTTTTCGATTTTGACTGCTGCGCCGCAGTCATACTTAGATTCTTGCGAGGTTTCGTTGTTACTCACTCGTGCTGGATAAACGTCGGCATCTAGGCTAATAAAATTATCACCGACGAATAAGTCTTGGTTTTCAAGTTGTTGATAAAGCAAATTTTGAACAAATGTCATGATGGTGAGATTTGAAATGATTAGCGCGGTATCACAATCCGATGCTGGATAGATGGTGTTTGCCGATAATGGGCTGGTAGATGAGGTATCATCATTAGCAAGCATGAGGGCTACAAAGCTGTTGTTTTGATCTTCTTGATTGTAGACATACGCTAGCCCAGTTTTGATTTTATCGGTATCTAAAGGCAGGGCAATGTTAATTGGAAGCTCGATTGTGCCTATTTGTTCAATCACTTGATTGAGTAACTCGGTAATATGTTGGTGTTGTTGCTCAATATCGATTGGTTTACCGATGAATTTGACTTTGAGTTGAGATAAGTCAATGTCTTTTATCACTTTGGCACCAAGATTAATCTGCAATTGATAACGGTGATCACTTTGCTTAACCAAATTTAAGTCGACTTGGCTTAAATCTAGGGTTGCAGCAAGGATGCCATCAACACTAAATAGCTTTTTCATTTTACCTTTAGCACTAATCGATAGTGTCACTTGTTGTTGGTTTTGGCTATTAACAGCCTCGACTTGTGGACAACCTAATTCAATGTCTGCCACTTGCTTTGGTAATTTTTGCGCGTCATAAAGCGCTTGTAGTTGTTCATTCATTGGGGTTAGCTTTTCAGCTAAAACAATATCCCAGCCAGCATTGAGTTGTTGAACGGAATCCATTGCAATCACATAACCACCAGAGGCGAAGTAGAGTTGGTTTTGCGCTTCATTTTGCACCATGGCGACATTGTTTTTACCGATGCCGGCAAAGCTATTTTTGAATACAGTTTTACCGGTATCGATATCAAGTTGTTGCAGGTAGCCGCGACAGCCAGTATTGATAGTTTCACTATCTACTAATAGTGCCACTTGGCTTTTTTCATCGGTTAAGCTGATACGCCAACTTTGCGTCGAAAATTGGTCGGTTTTAACACTTATCACATCACCACTAACGCCAATAAACAAGCGTTTGCCGTCTGGAGTGATGGCGAGGCTCAACGGTTTGCTGTGTGCGTCAGAAATACTCAAATGGTCAAGCTGTTTACCGCTACTGATATCCAGTTTATGGGCATTGTTGTGACAAGCGGTATAAAGAATGTCATCTTTTAATAACAAGGTAACGATATCAGATGAACTGTTGACTTCTTCGCGCCATGCTTCGTGACTGAAATCATTGGTGTTGATGCGAATGGCATAGCCATCAGTACCGACATATAATGCGCTGCCATCGTCGCTGATGGCGAGGTTGACGCCGTGATTGTGTGTGCGCTTGAGTTTGTTGGTTGCTATGGTTTTTCCGTTGCCTGCATTTAATTGATAGGCATAACCATTACAGGCAGCATAAACTTTGTCACCGTGACAGGCCATAGTGACATCTTTGCTGGTACCACTGATTTCGTTGCGCCAAACTTCATTAGTAAAATCATTAGTATCGATACAAATCGCATAACCATCAGTGCCGATGTAAAGGTATTTACCGTCATCAGAAATGGCCATCAGAATATTGTTGTGATGGGTTTTGTGTAAACTGTTGGTGTCGATTAAATTGCCTGTTTTGGCATTGAGCTGATAGACATAACCATTGGTGCCAACGTAAAGATATTGATCTTTTTCAATCACTGTCATGTCCGCAGTAGAACTTGTGACTTGGTTATTCCACTCAGTATTGGTTAAATCGAGCGAACTTTTTGCCATGAATTGATTGATGGCTATAAATGAGGTATTTAGATTTTGTATTGACATGATTAGTCCTTATGTATATTCAATGTTTCTAATGCTTTAAACACCTAATGACTACATAGGTAGAATAAGAGCCTGGGGATTAATTGAGGCCATGTATCGCTGCCCCTTAGTCATCTTGATTGTCTTCCACTAATAAAATAGGGGACATACCGGCCATACTTATCGCATTTGGAATTCACTTGTCAGGTCTAGGATCTCAAAATAGCCTTGGTTGTTGCAGACTTACAATCAGTGAGTATTCAAATGGATTGCTAAAAGTGACAATAAGACGCGAAATACCAAGTCTTTGTTATGCTCGTAAAGCAATGCTCAGGGTGATACTAGTTGCATACTGTAGGGATGGCAAGTTGGGGAAGTCTGAATTGCACAGTAAATGGGGTCAGGTCTTGCCTTTTGCCAATCATTAGCTTTTCTATATCAAAACTATCCGATGATCTTTGCTCAAACTTCGACAGGTAACCCAGAATGGGGCAAAGATGACTCAGCAAAGACCTTGCTGAATCGAAGGTGGACAAAAGTGTTTCAGCCTGAACGGGTTAAAACGAATATGAGCTATATGAATAATGCCTCAAAAGATTGATCTCTTTTAATTG
>NZ_CAWQUW010000046.1:0-8202 GCF_963898195.1 Vibrio sp. L3-7
AAGACATCAGCCATTACCTGATGAGTTACTATAATCGGCAACGGCCTCATCAAGCAAATGATGGGCTGTCGCCAGTAAATGCCGAAAATCGGCTTAAGTCAGTGTCCGGTATTTGTTGACCACTACACCTGGCACCTTGAAAGTGATACGACAGTATCACTTTATTACTCTTATTTTGGAGTTACTCTTATGAAAGTCGAGATCGTTACTTCCCTCAAGCGTCAAGCGTCCCAAATCCTAGCGGACTTACACGACACCAAAGAACCTGTGCTAATCACCGAACACGGTAAACCTTCTGCGTATTTGGTTGATGTGGACGACTATCATTTTATGCAAAACCGTTTGGTTATCTTTGAAGGGATCGCATGTGGTGAGCGCGCCATTTCACAAGGCAAGTCCTTGAGTCAGGATGAAGCTAAGGACAAGATGTCAAAATGGCTGAAGTGATTTGGAGTGAGCCGCGTGATCGGACCTCAAGGATATCGCGAAATACATTGCCCTTGAATATCTGGTTGCGGCCAAGCAGATGATTCAAAATATTTTCGACAAAGTTGAACACCTCAATTACCGCGAAGTTGTGGTCAACCCTTGTCGTGTTTTTTGCAAGCAAGACGGGGACAAGGTGTACATCTTGTTTGTGATGCGCGCGGAGCAAGGTTTATGTTGATTTTTGTATGAGCAAACAGTCAAGCGTCTGTGCCACCTCTGATAAGCTGATGGTCTACATCCGTTAAGACTCGAGTATGGCGAAAAAGAAAAAGGAACTCCAATCTAGGCGCCTCGCCAAACCAGTACTTTCATGGACGGAGGTTAAACTGATCACCAGCCGACGACATCGTATCGAGGGCGTATTAAGCTTCGGGGTGTCGACCATCTCTAGACAACAAGTCTTATCCGAATACGAGCGTATTTGGGAACAAACCATCGTCGAAGAAGCTTACCAACAAGCGATTGGCGAGTTATTAGAGCAGGGCGATGTCGTGTTAAGAGTAGAAGACTAAATGGGCTTCTCATTCATTAGGGTATTTTCTTTTGGGAACACCTTTCTAATATCTAACTTATCGAATATTAGTGTTAAATTTTTAAGGTTACTTCAAATTAAGCCCCTCTGAGTGTTTACTCAATTCTAATTTAAGCTTAATTAATTTCAAAAAAGAGGGTAGAGCAAAAACGCGCAGCGATCATAAGATATATATTCCTCGTCACTAATTAAAAATGTCATGAGGAAATTAAGGATGACCCCCCCCCCCAGTTCTATTAAAATATTGAAAAGCACCTTGCTGCTCGTCGGGATGTTCTTGGCTGGTTGTAACGAAGGTGCCCTGGTTGAAGAGAGCGAAGTCAAAACACGGCCACTTCAGGTCAGTGGAGTACTCATTACGCCGGACACTGAAACCTTACCCGTAAACAGCACGCTCACGTTCGATGTCGTCGCAGAAACGGAAGCCTTGTTTGATATCGCCGCGCCTAATAACAAGTCGCGAGTGAATATCTCAGCACTGTCTGAGCTTACGTTGGAATCCAGTGATCCCGAGATCTTATACATTCCCAAGACTGAGCTGACAGGATTGGCTCGAAAGAAAGGCACGGTGACTGTTTACGCCCATTTTAGAGGCGTACAGAGTGAGCCGCTGACGATTGAGGTCTTACCGGAATTAACCTCGTGCGGTGAGGTTAATAGTACCGACAAAAACACCCCAGGAGGGGCATGTTTAAAAGTTATTAAAGGAACCCTGGGAGAGGCCGAGAATAAGTATTTTACGGCCACACCATCCATCCGTTTTTTAAATGCACTGAATTACTCCCAAGAAAATAATAGTGTCTCTACTGGGAAGGCGTTCTCAACCCGTTTTTTAGGGCGCGGGAAGTATGCAACAAGACATGAACACTTTGTCAATTTTCGTCAAGATGGTCGTTATTCGCTGCCAGACGGATCCGGTGGGCAATATGATCGGTATTGCAAAAATCTAGCACAACTCAACTTTTTGGGAAAAAACGATTGGCGTCGAGCAACAGAAAAGGAATTGTCGGCCCTTGGTGAGCAGGGGGATTTGTTTGCACAATTTGGCTTTGTAAACAACATCGTTTATTGGACCTCCACACGATCCTTGGCAGAGCCGTCTAAATTTTATCGAGTGGGATTGGTTAATGGACGATCGGGATTAGTTCATAAAAGTGGGGTGTCGCTTGGGGCCAGTTGCGTGTCGAGCAAGCCATAACACGCTAGGAAGTCTCAGGATCCAGTCGAAGACACTCGAAGCTGAGCTCTCTGTTCGGCCTTGAGTGTCTTTCAAAAAATGTTTTCTGCAACTTGTCTAGACTTATACGTAGACGATCTCAGCACCAGAGACGGGTGTGGGTTGTCCAAACGTTCAATGCGTTTCTTTACCATCTCCCTCCCATTTTCCTATTCTTTGCAATTCCGTCGTCTTAATAACCGAGATGATAAATCGATGGCGCTTAATGGCTCAGCCAGCCATTCCCGAGTTCGGTCGTTAAATCTATAGTGTAGGAGGCTTATTCCTTTTTCTTGGCAATCTGCAACAGCCGCAATGAACAGTGGGATTTCACTTTCATGACTCTGCCCAATGGGTGACTCAATCTTGTCGTGGCGTTCAACCAGTTGGCGCTGCTCATCACGCCAGTAGGCAAAACTTAGCCATTCTTTGGGTTTAAATTCGCGTCTTTCTGGTGTGAGTCAGATCGCTCCAAATATCGATGGCGCGTCGGGACTTGATGAATCCGATTCATGCTTAAACAGTGTCCCCCGTTGTAGTCACAATATTTTCAATTTCAGAACTGACTTTGATTCTAGTGTTGGGATTAACTTAACCAAGAAGTTTTGGGTGGTGAGGAGCCTAATAACTTGATTCCTACGGATGGTGATCTCGCGGCTGGTGTCACTTTCTTTGGGATTTTTAGTGTCTTGACATCATCGACTGGTAACGGGGGAATAACTTTAAGTGTTGATAGAAAAAGTGTATTACATATGTAATACATTGACAGTGTGCTTTTTGTTTTTTATTGTGTATTACACATGTAATACATGAGGTGTTTATTATGAAAACTAAGATCATCAGCGCGGCGAACCAAAAAGGTGGCGTTGGAAAAACCACGACTCTTGTCAATTTAGGGGCTGAGCTTGCACGAAAACGAAAAGTGTTAGTTATTGACCTCGATCCTCAAGGGAACTGCTCTAAAACGTTAACCGGACAACGTGATTTTAAGTTTGAAGAGACGGTGGCTGCTTTGTTTGACAAGCCTAAAGTTGTGTCCATTGTCGATTTAATTCAACCTGCACAGATTAATGGGAACTCTATTGAAAACCTCTATGTCGTTCCCGCTGATGTTCAGTTGTCACGTGTCATCGAAACATCACTGACAAAGATTAATCGTGAACGAATTTTAGAAAAGCAATTAGCGAAGTTAGGTGATACCTATGATTTCATTCTTCTTGATACTCCACCAAACTTATCCCTAACGACTCTTAACGCAATCCAGGCTTCGGACCTTATCTTGATCCCTGTAGATTCAGGTGCATTTTCATTAGACGGCATTAGCTCTTTACTCGAAGCTGTCTATGAAATTAAGGAGGATGAAGGCAATTATCTGATCCTGAGGAACGAGGTCGACTCAAGAAACACTATTATTAATGAGTTCATTGATGAGGAATTGGAGGTGGTACAAGATAAATTGCTACCAGTATCTGTCCGTCGTTCTGAGCATGTCGGACAAGCTAATGCCGTTTCCTCTCCTGTGCGCTTTTATAAATCGGGCTCTCTTGTTAATAACGATTACCGAAAACTGGCTGCGTTTCTTTTGAATTTGATGTAATACATAGGTAATACATATGAGCAAGTTGAAAAAACGAGGAGCTATAACAGCTATCTCTACTGACAAGAACGAAGGTTCAAGTAAGTCGACTGGAATTACGACTGTCAAAAAGAAAGTGACGACATCTTATATGGTGCCTCCTCTGACTCTTAGAATGTCACTTACTGATAAAGAACGGATAACCGATTGGGTAGCAAATCTGCAAGAGCAGACAGAGAGAAATGTGTCTGCAGCGAAACTGTACCGAGCTTTGGCTTTATATCGAGACAAGATAGATGATGAAGAGCTCGTTGAGTTGATTAATAAAATGAATTGAATATGTATTACCTATGTAATACATATTTGTTTTTCAGGCTCTGTATCTATTTTAAGACATTTCATAGAGCCTTAGTTTGGACTTAACTTCTAGCACGAATGAACATCACACTTGAAGCGTCTTATTACCTGTTCTGGGCCTTCTCTCCTTGTAAAGACTAACACTGTAAACGTGTCTTTAATCATGACTCTATCGTTGCCTTGGTTCCACTGCGGCTAGGCTTTGTTTGAACCCCGTTATTGTCCCAAGAGTCATAGCGCCTTGTCGTTCCCTCCTCGTTGTTCTCTCTGTCTTTGAATAAGTTCGTGTAAGGGCTTGTTTTCTTATGCGCCGATTTTCTTTCACTCGCATCATTTTCGGGCATGCAGGCTGTTAACCGTTTCTCCCCACAACCTGCTTTACAAGGGAGGCTTCGCCGCTGCGCGCCCTTGCAAAGCAGAACGATGTTGAGAGAGCGGACAGCCAAGCGGCTCCGAAAAGTGATACTCAAACAGAAAGGAAACTCTCATGGCGCAACAAAACTCAACCCCAACTCTCTCTAATTCAAATTCATCGACCAGCGTTTCGCCGCTGGGGCACGAAAGCTCACCAAAAAATGATGTCTCTAGTCCTTTGGTGGTATTGAAGTTGCGCTCTCAAGTCAAAAATTGTCGTGATGAGACGAAAAGAAAATCTGATTTTGTTTCCAAAATCCAGCGTTTGAAAATGTTCAGTCGCCGTCAGTCGCCAGAGCAACAGGCTGATATCGCAGCGTTAAAAGACCAAGGGTTCGTTGAAGCTATTAAGCAGCAGTTTCCGCAATTGGTGTCGCGTCGTTTTGCTTTCCATGAAATCCGTGAATTTTTCATCGAATTAAATGGTGCTGGCTTTGGTGAATGGTTTCTTCACGAGCGAGTGGATCACATCATTCTTTACACCACTTACGGTTCTGTGTTTCCCGCGTTGCGATTTGTGACAACGGGAGAGGGGACGTTTAAGTGCTCAGGGTTTTGTTTTGATGTGCGTTTTGGCGCTTAGGGGGTCACATGAAAGTGCGTTCTACAGTATCCGCTGACATATCCATGCACGTGATTTGGGTGAATTCGACCGACTTTGATTCCACCGTAAAGGCCGTCAAGGTTCATGAAATTTTGGTGAATGAGTTTGGGTATACCGACGCCTTAATACTAGAGTAAGGCAACCGAGGCAAGGGGGTGAGTATCAGTGTGTGTGACCTGACTACCACCATTAAACAGATGCGAGAAGACTACGGCTACGCAAAGAAAGCAGAAAGGACGATAGGAACAACCTCTGAGCATCGCACGTCGGCTAAGGCTTTACTCTCTTGTCTGTATGACGACTAAAGTCGGCAGATGCGTGACGGCTCAAATACTCATCAGATCATCAATCTGTCTGAATTTTGTTTCGATATTCCAACTGTTTGCGGTATTCAAGCGGTTTGTGTTTTTAGACGAGCAACGCCCTGTTCGGTCTTGTCCTAAGTAGCCAAGGTTATCGAGTGGCGCAAGTCGAGTAACCAGCAGGGCGCTCTCTTGGTGGGGAAGGGACATTTCTACCTGGGCGACGTACTTTGGGTTGAGATATTGGCTTAGGCTGTCCTTTTGGCTTGTTGTCGCGACTTCCTTTAAACCGTCCCATTTGAGAACCCTCACGCAAGGGAGGCTTCGCCGCTGCGCGCCCTTGCGCTGCAGAACCTGCAACTGGGTACGGACAGTCAGACGCTCACCAAGACCGAAAGGAAATACCATGTCAGCACATGTTCAATACTCAAATGTTTCGTTATTCACATCAGAAGAAAAGGGCATCCTTGACCAGGCCGCAAGCATTCTCAAATCCAAACTGTTTATCTCAGAACAAACGCCATTAACCTCGCCTGAATTGGTGAAATCGTTCTGTCAAACGTCCTTGGCCGCTTGTGAGTCTGAAGTGTTTGGGATTATCTTCCTCGATAATCAACATCGAGTGTTGCGCACCAAAGAGATGTTCTACGGTACCGTTAATGCCGCTTCGGTCTATCCGCGTGAAGTCGTGAAAGCGTCGCTGGCCGCGAACGCGAGTGCGGTTATTCTCTATCATAACCACCCAAGTGGCGACGCCACCCCAAGTCAAGCTGACCGACGCATTACCCGTCAACTGACGGATGCGTTGGCATTGGTTGATATCCGAGTACTGGACCACTTTGTGGTTTCATTTGAGTGTGTGGTGTCTTTTTCTGAGCGAGGCTGGATTTAAAAAAGCGGCTTATGGCCGCTGATTGAAACAGGGTAGGAGACTACCCTTTAACACATTTTTGGACATTTCTAAGTTACGAAGTGCTATCTGTGAAAGAACGGAGTAGAAGTCCATTTACTTAAAATCACACATCGTTTACGTTCATTTACAGTACATAGCCTAATATATGTCCCAACTATTTAAGTAGCTCAACATATTGATTTGTTGAGGCTAAAAACTACACTTAAACTTCATACTTACTACTGGATTTTTATTGATGGTTACTACAAATAATCAAGTATTCGCTCTTTCGTCTATTGCCTTACTGTTGGCTGGCTGCTCTCCATCCTCCGACCTAACAGTAAGCGGAACCACTAGTGACTACAAAGGTTCAGCTAGCATTACCCAAGGTCTTGCAAAAACAGTAGAAGCGAATCTTTTTGAGTGTGCGAATGGTCGAAGTCGTGTTGCAGGCATCGGTGAAATTGCTGACGCTGATGGAAAAGTGTGGACAGTCCCTGCTCAAAACCATTTCACAACTGCGCCAAAAGCGGTCGATCTTTATGAAGAGTGCTCTAACATCGCACCCGAAAGCATAGCCGATGTGGATGAAGACTCTGTCCCTGTGGCTATTATTGATTCAGATGGTAAAGAGATCACTGGTTACATCTTTGCTGACAACTATTTTGAGTTATATATTAATGGTCAGCTCGTTGCAGTAGATACAGTACCTTTTACACCGTTTAACTCTAGTATCGTAAAGTTTAAGGTAAATAAGCCATACACTATTGCCGTAAAAGTAATCGATTGGGAAGAAAACTTAGGTTTAGGTACAGAAGATAACCGAGGCAAGGCATACCACCCAGGTGATGGTGGCTTTATCGCAAGCTTTAGTGACGGTACTGTGACGGGTTCCGACTGGCAAGCACAGACATTTTATACTGCACCAATCTATGATTTAAGTTGCCTGAGTGAAGTTGATGGTAAGCGATTATCGGAGAACTGTACAACACAAGGTACAGATAATGGTGAAAATGCTTATGCTGCTCACTGGGAGACTCCAAGTAACTGGATGGCAGAAGATTTTGACGCAATTTCATGGCCACAAGCGACTGAATACTCAGAAGATGAAATTGGTGTGAATAATAAGAAATCTTACATGAATTTTATTGAAAAATTCAGCGGTGCTGGAGCAAGCTTCATTTGGTCAACAAATGTTGTATTAGATAATGAAGTTCTACTTAGGTACGAAGTGAAATAGCGTTACCCTCTCACCCTCAAAAAGCAGTTATGTCTAAACTGAACAGATATAGCTGCTTATCTTTCTTTGTTACATCTACAACCTACTTCCCTAACGAGCTTTGGGGCATTTTCGAGCTAGAAAATGCCACGGGTAAAAATTCAATCTGAGAAGTTTTTGGACACAAACGTTCTAGCTGTCATGTTAGCGTTGATTCTATTGGCATTATCTAGACAGCTTAACAGCGATTTTCTTACAGTTCAGTTTTGATTGTGTAAGTTGTTTTGGAGATTCACCTGTTTCTTATATCAAACCAGTGACATAGTTAACAGATTGATATTGATTAATATACCTACTAAAAACGCGGAGTTATCATTCACCGATTACTTTACGTATTTCACTAGGACATTTTCATGAAGTTAATGGCTTTTAAGAAAAACAAGGTAACGTTAAGCAAATACTCGCAATCGATGCCCATCAAGGTCTAACGCAACAAAATTGATACCATATACAGACTCTTCGCGCTCTTGAGCAAAATTCACTCCTTGCTCTTTCCACTTTTCAAATAAGCTATCTAACTCGGTGCTGTTAATTGCAGGGA
>NZ_CAWQUW010000047.1:0-5741 GCF_963898195.1 Vibrio sp. L3-7
AAGACATCAGCCATTACCTGATGAGTTACTATAATCGGCAACGGCCTCATCAAGCAAATGATGGGCTGTCGCCAGTAAATGCCGAAAATCGGCTTAAGTCAGTGTCCGGTATTTGTTGACCACTACATTGGTCATTTTTCCATTTAAATAATTGAAACCTTTTTGTGTAAAAGATACGCATGTTTGCGTGTCGTTGAATTCTAGATACCCCTCTGAAACCAGTTGTCCTAAGATGTCCCTTACTAACATGCCAGAGCGCGGGTAAACATCTAATGAGCGCTTTTTTACTTGTGGCTTACTCAAGTTAATTCGCTTTTCTTTCACGTGCTCTAAATAGTGATTATTTATAGGGGCCACTTGGTGATTTTTGGTGGTAGGCCAGAGCCAATCTAAAAGGTCGGAAGCATAAACAGTATTGGGACCTAGTTCTAATGTATAGGACGTCGGGGCTTTGGGTAAGGGTGGAAGATCACCTTCCTTGCCGTTCATGGCGTTTCGCTCTTCGGGAGTTAAGTTCCTTAGAATGACACAGGCAAATCCTTCAATGTTGTCGATGTGCTCTCCTAGACTTACCCTCACGCTCTGAATAAAAGGGATAATGGACACTTGGTTAAATACAATGTTATGGGCTGAGACGTGGTGCGTTACTGTCTGCGCTTTTAAGTCGTCCCAGTCGCTATAACCTATCGCTTGAGCACAAATCGATAACCATGTGTTTTTTTCAATTGGGCTGTTTGAAATAATTTCAGCATCGGTAAGTTGATTGAGAATAGTGTGTAATTGTTTTTTTAATATCGGTAAATGGTCAGAATTCAAGATGGTCTTACTTGACATGGTAATTCCTTGATAAATGAACGTAAAAAAGCCTTGCAATGGCAAGGCTTGGGACGGGGGTTGAGTGATTAATCGTGATGATAAGGCTCTAGGGTGTAACCTCTATGTTGCGTAAGCTGGATTAGTGAGTACAAGGGGTCACCAGTCGTTGCCGTCGAGCATATCGAGAACAAAGAGTGATTCGGGTTGTTTTTCAGGGGACATATCATGGTGGGTGTTTTAGTTTTTTAATCGCGCACTGTGTTGACGTTTGTGTCGGAATCTTGGTTTCATTGGTGCTCTCCATTGAGGGAAACAACGTGAGGCAAGAGTGGGTGAGGCTCTCCAAGTAGTACTAGCGTTGGAAATTTAAGTTATTAAAATGCAGTGTTTTTGATCGTTCCATTCTGCAAATTTTCCCTATTAGTCTTGTTATCATATCCGCCAAAGTTGTCAATTAGCGTGATGGTGAATAACCTCAAATCCATATCATCAAGAATGCTTAGATTGCAGGATACCCACCTAACAAGGCAAAGCAAAAGCGCTGCTTATGGTCGCGATATTACTTTGCTTGTACAGCAGGAGGGGCAACAATAGAAACTCTTAAAGCATATGTAGAAAGCCAATAACACCTAACACCAGATTAAGCCGCTATCGCGACTGACGCCTTATATCCCCGCCCGATCGAGCGAGGATATAAGGCGAAATTGCTAACCTTATTGGGATCCCTTAAATTTCAATTTAAAGTCCTTCTTGACCCTAAAAAAATTATTCACGAATACGTATAGATAAGGTTCTGTTATCATCATAATCAGATGATAAACCAAGAGAATCATTGCTCCTATAACCAGTACATTCCAAATTTTGTTGATTATCGGTAAGGCAATAAGAAAACTCATAGCCGGGTAGGAGCAGCTTTATTGAAGAGATCCCTCCCCTAAAAATATCAGGGAAGTTCTCATTCGTCCCTGTCAGCAAAGGATATTGAGGTCCATGTAACTGAAGGTCCATGTAAGCGAGGCCTATAACATTATTCAAATCACGCTTTTCAATAACAAAAGAGCGATAAGAGTCATTTCTTAAATCACCAAAATAATTACTATCAGCATAGTAGATATCACATGTGCCCCCTAGGTTAGATTGAAGGCAAGCTTTCACTTGATATTGTTTATCGTGCAACCTAAGAGAAGAACTAGTAATACCTACATCCCCTAGCTCTGAAGCATTGTAAACATGGTTAAGCTGGAGCATTTCAAACAATGGAGGCTGTTGGTCTCGATGAGCAAAGAGTGTCGCTAAAGTTAATTGCGGTTGGTCAATTATCTTAACCCCACGTGTGACGTCATTGTCAGAGGCAGCTACGAGTTTTACCGTACCAGTATAGGGAAATTGACAACTGTCTTCCGTCCTTGTATTACAAAGGAGTACTTTTTTCCCTGGAGGCACAACCAAAGATGAAATTGATCGATAGAATGCCCTGTCGTAAATGTCAGTTGTATCGTAGAATGCGTTAGTTCGATCAAGAGTCAACTTTTGGCCTTGAAAGTACTGATCAGTATAGAAAACAACATTTTCTGGGTATAGTTCAAGCGGACCAACCTCAAGATGGACAATAGAATCGTTCATTTCTTCGCCCACAAAATCAAGATCCAGCCCCCATACAGTCAAACAATTTGAATAATCAGTACTTTTACATAAGCGAACGTAACTTTTTGGCCCTACCTTAATCGACGAAATCTCTCCTATAGCATTTATCTCTTCAGCAGAAGACCTTCCGTAATTAAGATGGGTCAAGGATCCTTGAAAATTAATATCCTGATAGGCAAGAACAGGAAAACGTTCTAGCTGGGCATCTGTACTCCGCTTCTTAGTATATTGAGAAACACCATTCCAATTATACTCCTCTGATTCTTTACGCTCATCGTTACCCAACATTCCTTCCCAATATTGCTTGGCGACTTGTTCCGCATTGTTTCGGGCACCTACTTTTATAGTATACTTAGTTGTCTGATCTAACTGCCCCCAATAAGAAGCATTGGGAAACATAAGATATTGCTTATTTGAATTGAACTTAGCAGGATTTCTGATCTCGTTTAAAGCTTCTGCACCATATTCACTAATGAGATAATAATCGACTTCATTACTATGAGGAGATGCTTTCATTCTTGGTTCTATAAAGCCATTTGGAGTAATATCGGCGTCTGATATCCAACCACTATAGCCCTCTGAACCAATATATTTTATAAATTCTATATTTTTTTCTTGTTGTAATGTAGTAATCCTACTGTCACTTAGCGCTGAATCAATTTGATTAATACAGGTTTCTCGCTGTTGCTCCCCAGAAAAACTTTCAACATTTAAAAACCATCCTTCAAAATTCAGTCCGTCAGCCAATTCAATGAGCTTTGTCATCAAACTGACTGTCCCTAAATCTCGACAATCTTGAAAATTTCCTCCATGGGAGAGACTAGGCAAAAAGACGCTGCCATAAATCTTGACTCCTTTCACATGAGCTTCTTCAATCCATTGAGGGTCAGGGGCTAAAATTGTGCCTTCTTGAGAGCTTCCTCCCCAAAAGACCATTCCTTCAAGATAATCCCAATAATCAAATCGAACACGGTCAGGGCTAGTGATAGCGTCAGGAATTCTTTCTAATGTAGCCCTAGGACGGACTAGGGCGGTATAACGATGATTTAGCTTGTTTAAGGCAGTATCTGGATCTAGACGATCTTCTATTCTAGCCCAATGATAAACCCAAGGTTGAATAACCCCATCAACGAGAATACCAGTCTGTCTTTCTTTCGTATTTTTACTCAAGTAATCTTCATCACTCAAGATGTCATTTACAGTTAGATCCTTCAAGGAAGGAACTGACGAGGTTGCATTATTTGGCTTATTGATAAACCAAGTGTAGGTTTTTTTCCCTTGGGCATAGGTTTGTGAACTAAAAATTAACCCTCCGATAAAAAAGATGAAAACACTCTTTATCCAAGTTCCCCATTGACGTCGTTCTCTTTGCTTTTCCATATAAAGACCTCTCTATAATTTACCCTGTACTCTGACTGAGGTTAGATTTAAGGTGGTTTATGATTTATAGAAAATATAATTACCCCTATTTAGACGCCTTAAAAATAATCTTATATATTAAATTATTCATTATTTATATAAATTGCTCTTCTATCATCTCATGGTAATATTTAGCTATTTTCCCTTTCATCATTCAGATATATCGTCCATCCCGATATCTTGAGATATCGCCGACTCTTCGAGATCTTGTTGAGCGCGCTTTTGATAGTGACCGTCTGATTTGAGATTTTCTGCATCATCATTGACAAGATTTTTGACTGTTTTGCTTTGCGTGGCTTCTTTGATTTGGGCTGTCTCGAGCTTCATCTCTTCTGCAGTGTCAAATTGCTCTGATTGGCGGGTTGAGAGAGCATTACGCTCTTCTTCACTAAGGAAAAGCCCTGGAGCAACACACTCACAGTAAACGGCTTCTTGGTATGCTTTAATCATCGCTGGAGATAGGGTGTGTTCACGTTTGATAAAGGCTGGTGTCACATCTCGCATCTTATCAAAGTGCAACTCTAATTGAGTGATAAAGCTGCTTCCTGGTACGCGAAGGTAACATTGTAAATCATCCATGGCTTGGATTTCACTGCTAGAGACAACAGGGCGGGTGACGGTTTGGTGACCAATCGATACCCCATCACGCAACGCATTTGCACCGTAAGAAATGTTCTCTCTTGAGACGTCCACCTCTTGCTCACCCAAATCTTTGGATGAGATTTGCGCCATCTGCGCTGATGGGGCGCGAAAGTAAAAGCGAGAGTTGAGTAAATCAAAAATAACGTCCGCGGTATTTTTTCCGTAGGTTTTCACGAGCTGCGCATAAGACTGGAGACCAATCACATAACAGCCCCCAAACTTACGCACTTCTGAAATGATGTTATCCAGCTCAGGCAGTTTATGCAGACTAGGCATCTCATCCATAATCACCCAGATACGGCGGTCTTCATCGGCTTTGAGTCCCAAAATAGCGTTAGAGGCAATGGCAAGCCAAGTTGAAATTAAAGGACGCAGTGAAGCGTGTTGCTGCGCGTTACTCGATAAGAACAAAAAGCCTTTTTGTTTATCATCTTGTACCCAATCGGTGATGGAAAACGGTTTGCGTTTGGGCTCTCCTTTCGCGTCTTTATCATCCAAGCCATCTAAAAAGCGTAGGCTCTTAATGTAGGTGGCGAGCACCGACTTAATGGAGATGGCCGTCTTTTTGATGTCTTTAGAGACCAGGGAAGCAGACTCTGTGCCTTGCAGGAAATTACCCAGGGTTTCAAGTTCAGACGTGAGTATCAGGCTAAGCAGCCTTGCGGTCGAGCAGGGCTTGTCATCTTGGCTCATGCGATACGCCGCACTTGAAAAGATAGTCCGTGCGGAATCAACCCAGAACGGATCACCTTCACCATGTTGCGGGATAAGCGCGTTCGCAATGTTTTCAAAATCAGGGGCATCCTTAGCATCACACCAGACATCCCAATTGGCGCAGCGTTCATCGAAGGGGTTGAGTAAGGTATCTTGGCTAGGGTCAAAGAACTTACTGGTAAAGGTGCAGCCTTTATCATAAATAATGGCTTTATCCCCACGTTTACGTATCCAGCGCAGGAGTTTACGAAGCATGACGGATTTACCTGCCCCTGTGGTGCCGTCGATGAGCATATGCTGAACTTCAAACTCACGCTTAAACAAGGCCAGCCCATCCACTTTGAAATCAGAAATCCGTCCGTTGCCTACACCCTGTCTTTTGAGTTTCTTTGCCCGTTTTTTCAAATCATTTGTGAGCACTTTGGGTTCGGCGTATTGAAAGCCTCGAACGTGGAAATCTTCACTTTGCTTTTCGCCTTGTCGTTTAAAGAAACTCATGGCGAGCA
>NZ_CAWQUW010000048.1:0-5165 GCF_963898195.1 Vibrio sp. L3-7
TGCTCGCCATGAGTTTCTTTAAACGACAAGGCGAAAAGCAAAGTGAAGATTTCCACGTTCGAGGCTTTCAATACGCCGAACCCAAAGTGCTCACAAATGATTTGAAAAAACGGGCAAAGAAACTCAAGAAACAGGGTGTAGGCAACGGACGAATTTCTGATTTCAAAGTGGATGGGCTGGCCTTATTTAAACGTGAGTTTGAAGTGCAGCACATGCTGATTGACGGCACCACAGGGGCCGGTAAATCCGTCATGCTGCGGAAACTGCTGCGCTGGATACGCAAACGTGGGGATAAAGCGATTATTTATGATAAAGGCTGCACCTTTACCAGTAAGTTCTTTGACCCTAGCCAAGATACCTTACTCAACCCCTTCGATGAACGCTGCGCCAATTGGGATGTGTGGTGCGATGCAAAGGAAGCCCCTGACTTTGAAAATATAGCCAGCGCCCTTATCCCGCAGCATGGCGAAGGTGACCCATTCTGGGTCGATTCCGCCCGGACTATCTTTTCAAGTGCGGCGTATCGCATGAGCCAAGATGACAAGCCCTGCTCGACCGCAAGGCTGCTTAGCCTGATACTCACGTCTGAACTTGAAACCCTGGGTAATTTCCTGCAAGGCACAGAGTCTGCTTCCCTGGTCTCGAAAGACATCAAAAAGACGGCCATCTCCATTAAGTCGGTGCTCGCCACCTACATTAAGAGCCTACGCTTTTTAGATGGCTTGGATGATAAAGACGCGAAAGGAGAGCCCAAACGTAAACCGTTTTCTATCACCGATTGGGTACAAGATGACAAACAAAAAGGCTTTTTGTTTTTATCGAGTAACGCGCAGCAACACGCCTCATTGCGTCCTTTGATTTCGACTTGGCTTGCCATTGCTTCTAACGCTATCTTGGGACTCAAAGACGATGAAGACCGCCGCATCTGGGTGATTATGGATGAAATGCCAAGTCTGCATAAACTGCCTGAGCTTGACACCATCATTGCCGAAGTGCGTAAGTTTGGGGGCTGTTATGTGATTGGTCTCCAGTCTTATGCGCAGCTCGTGAAAACCTACGGAAAAAATACCGCGGACGTTATTTTTGATTTACTCAACTCTCGCTTTTACTTTCGCGCCCCATCAGCGCAGATGGCGCAAATCTCATCCAAAGATTTGGGTGAGCAAGAGGTGGATGTCTCAAGAGAGCACATTTCTTACGGTGCAAATGCACTCCGTGATGGGGTATCGATTGGCCACCAGACGGTGACACGACCGGTTATCTCTAGCAGTGAAATCCAAGCCATGGATGATTTGCAATGTTACCTTCGCGTACCAGGAAGCAGCTTTATCACTCGACTGGATTTGCACTTTGATAAGATGCGAGATGTGACACCGGCCTTTATAAAACGTGATTACACCCCATCGCCCGCCATGACCAAAGCGTATCAAAAAGCGATTTACTTTGAGTGTGTCGCCCCAGGTATGCTCCTCAACGAAGAAGAGCGTAACGCACTCACAGAAATCCAAGCCAAGCAATTTGAAACGCCGGAAGAGATGAAGCTGGAAACCGACCAAATCCAACAAGCACAACGAAGTGAGACAGTCAAAGCGTTAGCCAGCAAGGAGTCGGAAAAGCTCAAATCAGACAATGCCCCTCCAGATCGCGCGCATCAAGAGCTCGACGAGTCGGCGATATCTCAAGATATAGAGATGGAAGCGGGTGATATGGTTGAATAGCGCATCAAATAGTCGATAGCCACACAAGACAGAAATAGGTCATTGCAAACCAAATGTATTAGGTATTTTTATGTTACCGAGTTTGTCTACATTAATCTTCGAGACCTTGGTCGTCTCACTCTTATTTTTTGCACTTTGTCTTATGCAGATCACCGAGAGTCAATTTCAGTGGACGCAACTTTTCATCGCGTCCACTGGCTTTTTATCACTGTATGGTTTGAAGCGCATCGTGGTTTTTTTGTTAAAAAACGCCCCAACACTCCTCACTACATCGTACTCACCTTTGCAGTATTCGCTTTACTCCTGAGCATCAGCATGAAGTACTCGTTATTTGGTTTATTGAATTCGATAGGCCTGACTTTCATGTACTTGGCACCCAGCGTGTCAAAAAGTGCACTGATTCAATCTTAGTCATGACTAGATATTTAGTTATAGTGCACCATAACGTAAGCCCTATCATTGATGAGATTCATTAAAGGAAAATCGATGAAAAGCGTAACGCCCCATAGAGACGACACCCTAGGGCCTCATCATCTCGAATAATCACTCAACCACTCTTCCAAGCCTTGCAATGGCAAGGCTTTTTTACGTTCATTCATCAAGGAATTACCATGTCAAATAAGACCCTCTTTAATTCTGACCATCTACCGATATTAAAGAAACAATTACACACTATATTCGATCAACTTACCTTCGCTGAAATCATTCAGGGCAACGCCACCGAAAAAAACACATGGTTATCGATTTGCGCTCAAGCGGTAGGTTATGGCGACTGGGACGACTTAAAAGCGCAAGCAGTCACGCACCACGAGCCAACCCACAACATTCTATTTAACCAAGCATCCATCATTCCTTTCATCCAAAGTGTCAGAGTCAGCTTGGGGGAGCACATCGACAATATTGAAGGCTTTACCCATGTCATACTAAGAAACTTAACTACCGAAGAGTTAAACGCCATGAATGGCAATAAAGAAGAGCTTCCCCCCCTACCCAAAGCGCCAACGTCCTATACGTTAGAATTAGGACCGAATACGGCCTATGCCCGCGACCTTTTAGATTGGCTGTGGCCAAGAACAAAAAATTACCAAGTAGACCCTATCAACACTCAGTATCTAGCGCACATGAAAGAAAAGCGAATGAGCTTGAGCAAGTCTCAAGCAAAAGAGCGCGCTTTGGATGTTTACCCACACTCTGGCATGCTAATCAGAGACATCTTAGAGCAACTGATTTCAGAAAATTACCTAGAACTCAACGATGATCAAAGGTGCGTCACTTTTACTCGCAAAGGTCTTAATTATCTCAACGGAAAAATGACCCACGAATATGACGACCAATGGAAAGAATGGTTTAAGGCATTTGCAGCGCATCTCAAAAAAATCCCATACCGATACATCAAGATAGATTGGACACCCTATATCGATTTATATGCCCGGGGCATGTCACCCATTGAGGCGGCAAAAAGTCTTGAATGGTCAGAATGCTACACTCAAGCACACTCAGAGATCCAATCGGCCATTAAACACCAACTCGACATCCATCTGCCTCTATACCCCAAGGAACGATACCTTCAATTTACGCCTAGAATATTTCTGACACCTGAGCTGACCAGCAACAAGGTAACAGACATTCATTTTGAATTTATAGGACCCGACTGGGCTAAACCAAACGGCAATCCAAAAACAAAGCGCTTTTGGCCAAACAAACGCTACGTGTCTGTTTATTTAGATACCTCCCCCAAAAGTCGAGGTTGGTATGCCGTCATTCCCGATGAGGTTGATTGTTTTCAAGTGAGCTACAAATGGACAAGCCAGTCCCATTCTTTTGCAAGCGTCACCCACCATATGACTTACCAGTTAGAGCCAAATATAGAGTGTGCTCAAGATTGGCTGTATGGCAATGAGTGCATGAAGCATTCTGATTCTTCGAAACTAGCGATGGCCGCCGATGAATACAGCTTTAACCATCTAGAATGCCTGACTCATGGCAAGCATTTAACCAAGGAAGAAATTGTAGCGTTAGACCGATTTAAAGCGGGCATTACATCCATTCACATTGATGAAAATGGCGTCATCATTCACGAAGAACGAACGTTAACCGCTAGCAATTCCTTTGCTTGTGTTGGGATCATTTTGTAACCACACCTCTTTTAATTCCACTTCCCCCTTAACCTCCACTCACCGCTCAGTTTTGCTGCTAGCGGCAATTTGCGTTGCATAAGGAAAATACTCATGCTTTCTATTAGCCCATTAAAATCCGCTTCTGGCGCTGCCAAATATTATCTCAGCGAAGAAAACCCCAAAGACCTACCTGACGTCTCTTTAGAAAAAAACGCGGGCGATAACTATTACCTCAAGGAAAAAGACCAAGAAGAAAACACCTTCTGGCATGGCAAGCTGGCCATCGAAGCGGGACTGGCGGGTAAACCCGTAGAGCAAGCCACCCTAGAATCGGTACTCTCAGGCAGTCTTGGCGGTGAAACCATTAAAGGAAAACGAGATGATCATAAATCGGGCTTCGACCTGACCTTTTCTGCACCTAAAACCGTCAGTGTTCTTGCGCTTGTAAGTGGCGATAATCGACTCATTGAAGCACACAATAACGCCGTAAAATTCGCCTTAACTGAGCTTGAAAGAGACGTGGCACAATTCACTACCATCAACAAAGAGGGAGCGCGCGAGTTTCACAACACCGACTCGATGATATTTGCGGTCGTGCGCCATAAGACAAGCCGTGAAAACGACCCACAAGTCCACTCGCACGCGCTAGCCGCTAACATGACACGCGACCAAGAAGGAAAACTTCGCACGCTTGCATCCAGCCTAAAACAAAAAGGGGGCGTGATTAACGGGACTGGCGAGCGCATTTACAACTTCCAAAAATACTACGGTATCTTGTACCAGAGCCAATTAGCTAAAGATGCACAAGCACTCGGTTATTCCACGCGAGGCGTCGGCAACGGTCAGTTCGAAATCAGCGGTGTCCCTCAGCCTATTCTTGATGCGTCATCCACTCGCAAACAACAAATTGACCAACGCACACTCGATTTAGGCTTTGACTCTCGCGCGTCGAAAGACGTAGCAAACCTCGATACTCGTAAAAGCAAAACCTACCAGAGCAGTGACAGCCTCAACAAACAGTGGCAAAGCACCGTAAAAGAGCAAGGGTATGAGCCCGCAGAGCTTGTCACCATGGCGCAACAAGTGAAAGAAGCGCAAAACACCCCACCACTTGGTGAAACCCAAGCCGCCATCAGCAGAGCCATTGACCATCTAGGGCAATACAGCACCGCGTTACACCTAGAAAAAATCATTGAACTGACTGCCTCAGAGTTCACCAAAGGCGGCGTGCAACTCAACGCCCTTGATATCAAAAAAGTCGCGGATGAAATGATTAAGCAGGGCGACTTGATAGGACTCAGTCACAAAGGGCAATACACCACCAAAGGCT
>NZ_CAWQUW010000049.1:0-5066 GCF_963898195.1 Vibrio sp. L3-7
AAGAGCTGTTTGATGGGCTTATTCGGAAACATGGTCTATAGGATAAATGATTTATGCAAAGCATCCTAGTAGGTTGAGTCTCTTTGTTTTCGGCCGAAGGCCGCTCAGGCGACACCGTCGCCGGTTCGGCTCCGTTACAGCGAACTGACGATTAAGATGATTAGGTATATGTACATGCTCCTGCTGTGTTTTTTTGTACGTATGTTTTGGGGATTGGCAACTGACTAAATCGAGTTCTTTCATGAATTTACTTGCACGGTAACGACTCAGGGGAATACCTCTTGTTGTCACTATGCCAGCAATGGTTCTCGCTCCTGCGGAACCATTGCTAATCTCATGAGCTCGTCGAACTTCGGCACGAATAAGCACACACTCTGACGCTAGAGCTTTATCTTTATTTTCCCAATAACGATAACTACTGCGATGAACTCCGAACACTTCGCAAAGCTGTTTCACCGCATAGCTCTTCTTGAGTTTCTCGATCATCGAGAACCGTTCAGGGAGTCTGACATCAAGAGAGCTGTAGCCTTTTTTAGAATTTCCTTTTCTTCTTCAATGCGTTTGATTCTTTTTTTAAGGTCACGGATTTCTCTTTGCTCTGGAGTCAGCGGCGATGCGTTGGGAGCCTTGCCAGCTCTTTCCACTTTGAGTTGCCTTACCCAGCTTTCTAACGTTGTTTTTCCTATGCCCATCGTTTCGCAGGTTTCTTTGTAGGTACGTCCCTGGTCAAGTACTAGCTGAGCGCATTCAAGCTTAAACTCTGGGTTAAAAATACGTCTTTCACGCTTAGTCATAATGTCACCTGTTTTAGTGTCGAGATGATCATACATCACCTCTTAATCAGGTGGCCAAATTAACTATGCCACTTCACCCCAAGGGTAACAGATACATGAACATGAGGGTGCCAAGTTAAACGTCTTCCAAAGGTATGCAGTGCGCAGAAAATTCCAATTTTTAGTCCTGCCTGTTTTGCCGCATAAAGGAGATTGTCGACAGCGAGTTGGCAAAGTTTATCGAGTAACCAGCGGTTGTTACGAAACAGAGACCATAAAACATCAGGAAAAGTGAATGTCATATGCATCCAAGGACAATGTGGCATTCGTTCTACCTGCTGAATTATCCAGTTATCGGTCGATTTTTTACCACAACGAGAGCAGGCTCGACTAGAGCAAGTAAACCAGGTGTTGTTAGAGTGGATGCATTCTTTGCTTTCACAGTGTCGCTCTATCCCTCCCAAGGCTGGTTTGCCACAGGTGAGCATTTTAGTGACTTCAATGATTTCGATATCTCGAAGTGTTGAATCAGTCGCCACCATGGTATCCCAAGCTTTGTTGTACTGAAGGAGAAAGTTAAGCGGTCTAGGTTGATAGGGGGTATTGACAGAAGTTCGAGCAGCCATGGTCAGTAAAGGTAATCGTATCGTGATTGCAGCAAATGAAAATACTGATTATACGCATAAACCTATCACGCGCCCAATTGCAGCGTAGCTGCTATGTTCTCAGCCGCCAATTTACGACACGATGTGATTCTGTCGATGAACCCAGACGGCAATCAGTTAGGCACTCGCGCTAACGCCAATCAAGTCGATTTAAACCGCGCCTTCCCAACGCAAAATTGGACAGAAAACGGCACTGTCTATCGCTGGAGTTCTCACACACCGGTCAGAGACGTAAAAGTGAAAACGGGACAAGCCAACCAACTTGAACCTGAAGTACAGTCACTCATCAACCTCATTGAGCAGCGCAAACCCAAATTCGTCATCTCGTTCCACGAACCTCTCGCCATGGTCGACGACCCAGCTCAATCGGAACTTGCCACTTGGCTAAGCAAGCAGTTCAACCTACCGCTCGTCGAAGACGTGGATTACGAAACCCCAGGCTCATTCGGCACATGGTGCCAAGAAAGAAACCTGCCGTGCATTACTGTAGAACTACCACCAGTGTCTGCTGATTTGACTATCGAGCAATATTTGGATGCATTTGTGGCGGTGTTGGGGTGTGAGGGAGTTGTTTAAAGATTACTAACTCATTTTTGGACAACAATAAGAACAAGTAGACGGATGAGTGCAGAGTACCAGGTTCTCTATTGTGACTGTCTCGATGAAACCTGTCTCACCCGCTTAGTGGTCGACTCGACAGTATCCAGTGTTGTTCACACCCTATCCGATACTTTCAAGCCATCGAAAAATAGCTCACCTGATTCTAATACAAGAGAGCAATTAAGCCTCAATATCTAAAGCCCTCAAATAACACCATTCTTATGCTTTCATTTAAATTATAATTATTAGAACTCAAGCTAAACAGCTTAGAGCAGAACTTCACGCTCAGATAGCACCACTTACACAATCAAGATGCAGATAATTCGAGAATTTCGTATAGATTTTGGTAAGGAAAAGAGAACTCCTGCCTTTGTATATTGATAGATTAAGTCCCTGATTTAAAATTAAGCGCAGGTTCGCGACGTGCGTTTAAAATTTTGAATACCTGGTAGCAGTAGGCCTGCAATAACAATCGCAATGCCGATCAATTGTAACGGCGTGACTGCCTGTCCGAGCATAAATGAAGTCAGCACAGAGAAAATCGGTACAAAGTTATAGAACAGTGCAGCATTCGCCGAGCCGAGGTGACGCACACCATTTAACCACAGTAAATAACCGGCAACCGTACCAAACACTCCGATATACACCACTTCTGACACTCCCAACGCGCTACTATTCCAAAGCTCAGTGAACGGAAGTACTTCTGGCGATGCCAGACACATCGCACCAATCACCGCCGCTCCGCTTAGCATACCGACAAAAGTATAAGAAATAACAGGTATCCAGCGACTGATACCCTGACTGAAGTAAGTGTACAAACTCCAAGTCAACATGCCGCAAAAGAAGAGTTTATCACCGTGGTTGATCTGCATTGAGAGCAGTTCTTTCGGATGCCCATTGGTGATTACGATCAGTACGCCGGTCAAGCTAACTAGCAGACTAAAACACTGGGCGAAAGACGGCAGCGTTCGAAGAGCAATACACGTAATCAGCGAAGTCATCAGTGGGCTGAGCGCCATGATTAATGAGCCATTTGTCGCACTGGTGTAAACTAATCCGGTAAATAAGCAAAGATTGAGCCCACCCACGCCCACAACGCTAACGGCGATGACCCAGCACCATTGCCGCGAACTCAAGTAAAGCTTGGGCATCCGCGCCGCTTTGAGGTATATCGCCAGACACGAAGCCGCAATTATAAAACGCCAGAACACTAGTGTAAGCGCGTGCACTTCGTTTAATGCGAGCTTACCAATAGGAAAACAACTGCCCCAAAAGAAAGTACAGATGATGAGAAGAACAGCGGCTTTAAAAGTTGAATCAGATTTCATCGTCACTCCGAATGACTTGTCAAAATGTGTTCCCTAGTGTATTGATTTCAATAGTTAGATAAACAAGCAAAAATAAGACGGTAAATGCCATTTATGAAACCTAATTGTTCGTTAGACGATCTGCGTTGTTTTTGTGCTGTAGCACGTTCAGGCAGTTTTAAAAACGCAGCCCTATCTTTGGGTATTCCGCTCTCAACCTTAAGCCGCCGCATCCGTCAGTTAGAGGCCGATTTGCAACTTCGCCTGCTCAACCGCGACGCACACCGTATTGTCCTGACCAGTACTGGCGAGCAATACTTTCAACGTTCAGCCTTATTATTTGATGAACTTGATAATATCGACGAAGACCTGCATCGAGATAAACATCAACCACAGGGAAAAATTCGTATATCCGCGCCAATCAACGCAGGTTCGCAATTTCTGCCCACGATTTTTTATGATTTCCTACTTCAGTATCCGGATATTAAGCTGGATCTGAACCTATCAAATTCATTGATTGATATCGAAGCCGAAGGAATGGATGTGGTTTTTCGTGTCGGAAACGTAGTAGTCGATAACTGGATTGCTCGGCAGTTAAAACACGTTCACTTCATCTTGTGCTCTCATCCTGATTACGATATTTCGACAATAACCACACCTGACAAATTATGCGATCATCCAACCATCATTTGCAATCCGATGACACCATGGCAACTGATACACAAAGAGAGTGGCGAAGAATTTAACTATCACTCGCAAAAAAACGTCAGACTGGAATTGGATGAAATTGTGATGCTAACTCACGTTATAAAGACGGGTTTGGGGATTGGGTATGTACCGGATTATCTTGCGTTACCAATGATCGCTCAGGGTGAAATGAGCCATGTATTGCCCAACTGGCGTAGCAAAGAACGCACACTGTTTATGCTCTATCGCGATCGGGATCATCTGCCGATGCGGGTACGCCTATTTATCGAATTTGTCATGCAGCGCTTTGAAGCGAATTAACCCCATTAGGTCAATTTTTTCACACATTCATTGCTAAACTTGAAGGTAAGGAATCTGAATGATTCCTTACCTGAACAATCGCAACTTAACTCTCGTCAGAATAAGTCCCTGACTGACCTAACTTCTGCTCTACAATCTAAACACGGGTGTTTGTTGAACACTTTCATGCTGTTTTCGGGATTTTAGATACACTCATCCTGCGAAATGCCTAAATTGACCTGATTTGGGATTGAACCAGAGCATGGTGGACCAGCTCTGACAGCGGCTCCCCAGCCCTAAAGCGAAGAAACGTTAAACGGTGCCCACAAAGAATGCATTCAAACGGATCAACCTTCACATATCCTTTCAACATGGCGGCGTAGCCGGGCATTTCAGGTGCGTCTTTAGGGGCGATGCCTAAGGCATCGTAGACCTTAGGGAGCATCTCACCACGACGTCGGTTTGATAGAAAACCGAAGTATCGAATCATTTTTAAGTGCTTATCTGGAATATGCTCAATCATGCGCTCTATCAGTGCTTCTGGACTCAAAATGAGGGATTCCGTCCGACCATTCCTATGGTTGAGGTAATCAAATGTCACCAAGCTTCCCTGGAAGTTATGTCGTAAACGCGACGCCGATATAGGTGGGCGTTTTAGGTATCGGCCGAGGTAAGTCATGGTGGGCGTCACGTTGGCCGTTTTCTTTGCAAAGTGCAGCTTCCATCGGCGGCAA
>NZ_CAWQUW010000050.1:0-3864 GCF_963898195.1 Vibrio sp. L3-7
CCTGACTAATTCGTAGCACTAGTCAAAGGATTACGTAAAAATAGAGACCGTCAATTTCCCTCGGTAATTAAGCGAATGACAAAGTCGCTTGGTAGTTACGATACGACAGAATCGCTTGGTGATCACATTGGTGTTGTTTCGATTCGTAACGCGAAATTGCCCCAAGATCAGTTAACTCGACATCCGCCTCATTCTTCAATTTCAGTATTTGCAATAATTTAACTAATGGAAGTAAAAGGCAAGACGCGACCCCATTAGCTGTAGTAGTTGTAGGGTGGCTTCTCTCGGTTCAAACAGACTAACGAGTATATGTGTCAGTAATGAACTGAGTTTACGATTGATTACCTTGGCAGTGGTTTTTGAGTGCATTTTCAATAGCTTTTTAACGGCTAGCGTATTCGCTTCTGCCAGATAAACATCTAGGGTATGTGATTGGCGTGGTCTAAGTTTCATTTTCATCTCCGTTTTGGAGATATTTATGGGTGTATTGGCGTTATGCAAAAATTTGAGACAGAAAAACGAGTCTATCACCTTGCCTAAAGAGAACGTGGTCTTAGTTTTTGGTGCTCATTTGTTCATGCTTTTGATTTTAAAAGTGATTTGGTGGAAAATACATCAATACTAACGTGGTGGCATAGGGTGGGTAATAGCTTTGTTTTTGACTACAGAAGACCGACTAACAGAAAAGCTAAACAAAGAGAAAGAGTATCTCTGGACAGAGATGAATGCTCTTAAAGCAAAATTAGAAACGACTAATCAACAGCTTGAATTGCTAGAGCAGAGCGCACCAAAGCATTATTCCAAAGCTTTGGGAGCTAGAAACAAAGCCACCGAAGTAAAAAACAAAGCTGAAGAACGCTTGGGTGAGATTGATGCCATTTACAAAAGTGTTGAAGATACTCATGAACTTGTCATTTCATTGAAAGATGAATCAGACTCGAATCTGGCAACTATCAAAGAGTATGGGTCTAGTGCTTCTGAGAAATCAGAATCAATAGCTCAATACCATGAACAATACTTAGAATCTAAAGCAGAAATTGACGAAGCTCTACAGGAGCTTAGTCGTTTAGTTACTGAGAAAGATCGCTTGGCGGTGAAAGTCGAGTCGTTATCAGAACAAGTAACCAATACCGAATTGGTTGCAGGTAAGTTGAAATCTTTGCTGAGTAATGCAACTAAACAGAAAAGTGAATTTGACACCCTTCATGGTGAAGTCTTTGGCTTTACATATGAAGATGACAACGGTGAAGAAGTAGAACAAGGTGGCTTAAAAGAAGAACTTAAAGATGCTTATTCTAAAATCAAAAATGATGTTGCATCGTTAAACGAAGAAGTTTCGAGCGTAGAGCAAAGATACAATGAAAAATTAGACTCTATTGAAGGCCAATACCAAGAAGGGTTAGAGTCGTTCATATCAAAAGGTGAAAAGCAATATAGTTCAATTATTGCACAGATAAAGTCACTTCTTCCCGATGCGCTTACGGCTGGTCTTTCTGGTGCATATATCGACAAAATTAAAGTTGAAAAAGAACAATTAGATAAACATGAGGTTTCGTTCAATAAAGCTATTCGCTGGTTGATAGTATGTTCTTTGTTGCCAGTTGCATTCAGTATGGTTCGAGTAATATTTTTGAGTGAGCAGTTTGCTTCCGTTATTCAAGATGCTCCGATGATTTACTCTATGATGTTACCTGTTTACGCTCCTATCCTATGGGTCGCTTACTCATCAAACAAGAGCTATAAGCTTAGTAAACGACTAATTGAAGAGTACACACATAAAGAAGTTTCGAGCCGAACATTTGAAGGCTTGTCAAATCAAATTGACACAATTGGCGAAGATGACACTAGTGGTGAGTTAAGAACTAAATTGCTTTTCAACTTGCTTCAAGTTAACAGCGAAAACCCAGGCAAGTTAATATCTGATTATAACAACTCAGATCATCCGATTATTGATGCGATTGACAAAAGTTCAAAATTAGCCGACGCGATTAATCGTTTAGATAACGTGCCTTTGGTCAGCCCACTGTTACGACACCTAAATGCTAAAGAAAGAAATAAAATCGAGCAGAAAGAGAAAGATATGTTGAATGTAGTTGACGTAGCAACGACTGCTGAAGCCAACTCGAAAGAGGAAGAGCCAACAACTAAAACGGCTTCAGTGGCATAGACTAGCCTGTGATGGTAGAGGTAGAAGCTCGGTAGCTTGATGTTTAGCGATTTCAAAGTCTCTAATACGGAGTTTTCTGAAGGTTGGGGGGGCTAATTTTTCGGGAATATTAATTTACCAATCACTTAAGCAGATGATAGGCGTGCCATATATCAGTGAAATTGTAGATAACCCTAATTTTGGATAGATCTTTCCTATGCGACACCTTCACCACGCCAACTCAAAGCTTCATTGACGATGTTTTTCCGACCAGTTCCTGCATGGAAAGCCGTAAGTCGCATTCGGTGGCCACACAGAATGCATTCAAACGGATCCACTTTTAAAAAGGATTTCATCATCTGACCATATCGGAGTGGTGGCGTAGGATGGGGATGTCTATCCATACCCAGAGCGTCACGCACTTTAGGCAACTTATCTCCAATCACACGATTGGCCAGAAAACCAAAGTAGCGCATCATGCGAAAGTTTCTCTCTGGAATGTGCTGAATGAGACGTTTAATTAACTCAAGCTGGCTGACCTCCTCAGTTTCATATTTCCCCGTGTGATGGTCGAGATAACGGAAAGAAAGGTTGGCTTCCCCGCGATAATGAGCCAGTTTTGCCCCAGAAATCGGTGGGCGTTTTAGGTAGCGACCAAGATAGTTGATGGTCGCTTTTGGGTGTTGGGTTTTCCGCGCAAAGTGTACATGCCAAAAGCGTTGACGTTGAGCGTTAATGAAACGTCGAAATTCATCAAAGTCACGGCAGTGAGTATCTGAGTCGTCAATATTGAGAGAATCATACTCAGATAACAGTAAATCGCAGAGCCCATGCCGCCAACGTTGTTCGACTTTTTCATGGCAATAGGAGAGCGCCTTCCAATCGCCATGTGAATTTACCCCACCAAGGGTCACTGATACATGAACATGAGGGTGCCAAGTTAAGCGTCTCCCAAAGGTATGCAGTGCGCAGAAAATTCCAATTTCTAACCCTACCTGCTTTGCCGCATAAAGGAGATTGTCGACGGCGAGTTGGCAAAGTTTATCGAGTAACCATCGATTGGTGCGAAACAGGGGCCATAAAACGTCAGGGAAAGTGAATGTCATGTGCATCCAAGGACAATACGGCATTCGCTCTATCTGTTGGATTATCCAGTTATCGGTCGACTTTTTGCCACAACGAGAGCAGGCTCGACTAGAGCAAGTAAACCAGATATTTTTGGAGTGGGTGCAGTCTTTGTTTTCACAATGTAGCTCTTTACAACCTAAAGCCGGTTTGCCGCAGGCGAGCATTTTAGTGACTTCAATGATTTCGATATCTCGTAGCGTTGAGTCAGTCGCCACCATATGTTGCCAAGTAGAAAGTTAAGTGGTCTGGGTTGATAGGGTGTATTAACAGAAGTGCGAGTAGCCATGGTCAGTGAAGGTTATCGGAGCGTCATGATAGCGAATGGAGAGTTTGATTATACAGATAAACCTATCACGTGCCCAATTGCAGCGTAGCTGCTATGTTCTCGTATTGACTAAGAAATACGCGAAACGGGGTGGCTCTATCTCTAAATTTAATTACGCAACAAAGCCGCCTATATGCCCTAATGCCGTTCACTTAAGAGTGAACGGCATTTTTGTTCTTAGCATACCGTTGTGGTCTGGGTTTAACTGTTCTAGGGAATGTCCTTTCCCTTCGCCCTTCAAGTATTAAGCTTTCAGCCATGTTGT
>NZ_CAWQUW010000051.1:0-3676 GCF_963898195.1 Vibrio sp. L3-7
GGTTGTATTGCTTCCAGTTGGTTGTTTTGTAACGAGGCTTAGGCATAGGGCTACGAGAGAGAGTGGACGTAGCTGATCAGATCGTAGGTTCTTGATTTAGTTCCATTGAATTACGCAACAAAGCCTCCATGACCACTGCCCTTTGCTTGGTCGCGTCCAAAAATGGGCTCCTTCGCACCTTTAGGCCTGTAGGCCTGTAGGCCTGATTTGAACGCGGAATCTTCTCCCAGTTGTCGTGATCATTTGAAGGGCAACTTTCGGTTTCGGTTCCTGAGCCCTCTTCACTATTTTGCCAACTCGGCCAATCAGGTAAGTTAGGTATTTCATCACACCCACCGATAGCCCTGCACACCAAATAAGCACTGACAGGAATAGCAACTGCAGGGTGAAGCATTGCTACTGCGAATCTGCCATCCGGATCTACATACCCTAACGGGTCACCATCCACATACGCATAAAGGTTAATCCCGCCTTGCTCTTGCAGTGGGTCGCGGTTTAGCCAGCGGCCCAAGTTGGGCATATAGAAGCGATAACCAAAGTAAACCAACCCACTGGTAAAATCTGAGCGTTTGGGCGACATACCAAACGGCTGTAGAGTGAAATCATCACCACTTACTTGACCGCAAGGCGAATAACCTCGCTGGCTGAGTCTTTCGCCAGCCTGGTCAAACACACCATAGACATGACCGAGATGGTTAGTCATGAAGTAGATATTTTGCTGGCTCTGCTGACGCATTAATAACCCAGCGACACCGCCTTATTTACTACAATTTCTAGTTGTGGTTGTACGAAAGTAACATCACATAATAATTCAGAGACAAAGCCTTTTGTCTTGAAGCAAAAACAAGGCATCACTCTATTCAATGTCTTTCAATATAAGCCATGAATAAATAGGCCAAGCAATGCATGAAATCACTAAATACTGTAGTGGAATAGATATAAAGTTAACAAATGGTATGCCGAGCAAAACCAAATTATCATTTGTAAATTCAATATACAAAAAGTCATAAATAAAGTTGTAAGTTGCTTCTACAAATGACAACATCATTGCAACTTGAATGAATTGTTTAAATTTCATTTACATAATCCCTAATTAAATAACTGCACAGAAAGACTCTGCATGATTTCACTCTTGGTTTGAAGTTCCTGCTCAAATTCATATACTCTAATTTCATTTTAGTCCTTCAATATAATGTATTTAATGAACATTCAATATCACAAGATACTTCTGCATATAGTTCTTCGATAAGCTCCTGAACTGCTGACCTCTTTTCTTTATCAAATACATTCCACTTTTGCGTTGGCTGTTTACATGAAAGAGATTTATTGTGTGGTGCTTGATCCATTACTGCAGACCTTGGTGACATCGCTGCCTTTGCCTTTTCATAACAATCATAATAACATTGGCTATTTTTTTGAGGTGGATATATCAAGTGGTCGGTAGGACTCGGATTGTATGGCCTGGACTTATAACGCCCATCCGGATCCACATACCCTAACGGGTCACCATTTACATACGCATAGAGGTTAATCCCGCCTTGCTCTTGCAGTGGGTCGCGGTTTAGCCAGCGGCCCAAGTTTGGCATATAGAAGCGATAACCAAAATAAACTAATCCACTTTCAAAATCTGAGCGTTTGGTCGACATACCAAACGGCTGTAGAGTGAAACCATCACCACTTACTTGCCCGTAAGGCGAATAACCTCGTTGGCTGAGTCTTTCGCCAGCCTGGTCAAACACACCGTAGACGTGACCAAGATGGTTAGTCATGTAGTAGATATTTTGCTGGCTCTGCTGACGCATTAATAAGCCAGCGACACCGCCTTTTCTATCTGGTCGCCATATATTGTTTGCTAATACGTTGTTCTCGCTGTCATGCTCTTGCAGCTCAATCAGGCCTAAGCGAACAAAGCGTTTCTCTAAGGTTTTAATATTGCTTTCAAAACGCTGATACACTCTTAGAAAATGATCGTGACCATACTCAAATCATTCCTCAATCTGAGTGCCACTTTTCTCAAAACGAATCGCGGTCAGTCTGTTTTCAGCGTCATAGTCTGCTTCAAAAGGAGTCTCACCTGGCAATAAGCCTTGTACTAAGTTTCCATCAGCATCATAAACAAAAGCGCTGCTGTCGCCATCCCACGAGGAAATTTGGTTAAGCATGTTGGCTGACACGTTGGCCTTGCTCAAGAGCGGCGATTAAAGCTCACTAAACAACATTGGAAAGAGGTCATATATTCGATACATCAAATGTATGACCTCAGAAGAATAAGTTGTTGAGGTTGCGTAAAGTTCTGACTCTTTTATTCTTACAATACCTTCAAATCAGACTCGAAGATCCACAAACTGTTGGGAACATCATTGTGGCTATCTATACCGATTGAGGACAATTGGGTATCGAATTGTACCAGCACCTGATACCCCTTCTCTGGATACGCTGGGTGTATTCTAGGCTTAGGACTAACAATCGTTCCACATAGATCAATTAAATCCCAATATGTTCCCAACTCAGCCTCATGCTTTTTCTCTTTTTTTAAGCCGTGAAAGGTAATGATTCTGACCTTTTTCATATTATCTCTTTATCAGTTATTACGCTAAAGTGGATAAACTGGCGTATTACTCCCATCAGGATGCTGTACATCCCAGTGTGGATCATGAGTACCACCATAGGATCACTGCCAGCTTCAACTTCATACGCGTCTTCGATTCCATCAAAATCACCATCTTGTAAGCAAGGAAGTGAGGTCATAATTATTGATTCTCCAAAATGTATTTCTTGACCATCTAAAAGACCATCACTATCAGAATCGGGGTTTTGCGAAGACATGCATAGCTTGTCTTCGATGTGATCGGGCAATTGGTCTCGATCACTATCTAGTGCAGAAGAAGTATAAATTGGACTTTTGGAGCTAGCGCCTTTTCCATCATGCGCGACAACGTTCCAATATCTAGAATGGCTATCTGAAATATGAGACAAATCCAACTTTAGTGAAGTAGCTGTGATACCAGTTTTAAATTGACGTAATTTTCCTGGTTCATCACCAAACCAAAAATCGTAATAGGAAGCGCCTTTAATTGGTAACCAAGTAAAAGTTACGGAATGTGACAAGTTTTTTATCGAATAATTATCCGGAGCAGTCAATGTGACAGGATTAAGGTTTGAAGAAACTTCAACTTTGCTTACACTAAGACGATTACCAAGAGCATCAACTGCATGGTAGTTAAATTCTTGACCGGCTTTTTCATTGATTAATTCTCCACGTAGATTGTATCTATATTCTACTTGACTTGCATTAATGTAGAAAAAACCAAGTAAGAGATATAACATCAACGTCTTTAATGAGATATTAATAAAAGTCACGAATAAAACTCAGGTTAAAATAATCATTGTTAAATGTTATTTAAAAACCTCACAGAATCCCAATCAATTTAATTTATACAGTTATAACTGTTAATTATAATCGAATCATCAACGTTATATTTATCGAAAGTTAATTACAAATCAAACAGCGAGCAGTAGTTTATTGTTCTTTCTATAGGATAAATCACTAAGGCTTTGTTGCGTAATTCAATGGAACTAAATCAAGAACCTACGATCTGATCAGCTACGTCCACTCTCTCTCGTAGCCCTATGCCTAAGCCTCGTTACAAAACAACCAACTGGAAGCAATACAACC
>NZ_CAWQUW010000052.1:0-3040 GCF_963898195.1 Vibrio sp. L3-7
CCAGCTTCCCCCTCGACCTCTGCGCCTTGCGATTGCAAAGTTGCTATATCTCGATAGATTGTTCTTACACTAACATCTAGCTTATTTGCTAGATCCTCAGCTGAGACTGGATATTTATAGCGTCGAAAAAGTTGGAGTAAATCTAGAAGGCGTTGACTTCGTGACATAGCAGGAATCCATAAAATAAAGAACAGGTATAATGCACTAAAAGCGAATTAACTGATCGTTCAAGAAAAATATGAGTGGACGACGTAAATGATTTAATTGAGTTAAATAGTTCACTTCCTTGACTCTCGAAGCACGGAATGGGGCACTTCTGAGTTACGAAGTGCCACGGGTAAAAATTCAATCTGAGAAGCTTTTGGACAAAAATGAGTTTTAGGAATTCTAATATTAGTGATTCATGAATAACTTTTTATAAGGCAAGTTTGCCAATTAATACGCCTTTGTACAGTGCGCACTTTGTCTGCTTATGTTCAATCGTGCATATTTCCTTGAATCAGTGCAACCTCTTGTATTTAGAAGTTTTATCATTGAAGTATCGCGAAATGAGTAAGAATTACATTTTTCGAGAGTTAGAGTGCCAAATGACCAAAGAAGAGGTCGCTGAACTCTGTTTTAAATCTGTGAGGACTGTCACGGGTTGGGATGAAGGAAAACCGATGCCACCCGAATGTAAAAGGCTTATGCGTATGGCAAAAGGTCGGGAACTCAGCGTAAGTGAGGATTGGGAACAGTTCAAAATGTTATATGACAGTATGGAGCTGCCGACAGGCCAAGTGGTGAGGCCACAACAAATATTGGCAGGGATAGCACTACTTGGAATTCAATCTGAACTAGAGATTAAAACCTCAACACACTTACTTGGCCTTGCAAGAGCAATTGCGAATATCAAGAAATAGTATTAGGAAAGTATGGTTTTTATAGAGCGAGTTCTGAGGTTAATGGACAAAATTAACGTGATGTGATTTTTATTGGTAAAGTAACTGCGACTGGAACATTGAAATTCCTTGTTTAAGTAGCCAGTCCTCCTTTTTGGTCATATCAAGGAGAAAGAAGCCGGACTCATTGAGTTCGGCTTTTTTAATCTAGACTTTATAAAAATCTAGTTAGATAGTTTTTGGACGCGGTGGTGCAGGCGGTGCAGGCGGTCTAACATTTGTTGGAGGGTTTGGGTTTGCATTTGCGCCCTCATTTCCGCGCCAACTAGGACGGGAAGGTGGTGGAGGATTGGAACCTTTCTTAGACATTGTTTACTCCCAATTTTTTTCCATGAACTCTACCCATTTTACGTCATTTGCATCAATTAAAATATGTTTAACACCGGGTATCGATATTTCTGAACCATCTTCGTTCAACCAAGTTGGATCTGTTATGACAAAGTATCCACTAGTAGGTTCTGACGGCCATTCTTTTGGCCATCCATAAAGTCGTCTTTCATCTTCTAAGTGTAAGACAACATAAGTTATATCCTTTAGAAAAGCCCCAAACCATTCTGACGGGTATGATGTTTCCCTAGTAATATTAGCTTTTCGCAATAATCCGTGCAGATAATCATTATTTGCGAAAAATACAAACAAGAAACCTAGAACCAGTGCAGTTGTTACTGAACCCACTAAACCAAATTGTTCGGGAAGTAATAGGTCAAAACCTTGAGTTTTTAAGTAACTGACACTTATCTCCATTGACTTGACAATAGCTTGAATAAATATCGTAAATATTAGAGCTTGGACAATACGCTCAAATTGAGATGGTTTTGGGTAAGACGTGAGACTGTAAAACATCCAAGCAGCAACAAAGCCGGGGAGTAAGTACTGCAACAGTACGATAATGTTGTTAGATAAATTTTCCATTAATAATCCTTGATGATGCCTAATACAGCTTTAACATAACTAAAAACGCTTAGCTTCGAGAATGGATCGTAATCGTTTTATATGTGTGCTTTCTTTCGGCAATTTCCATAGCATATCCGCTTTATATGCACTTATATAGCGTGCAAGCGTTTGAGAGCTATAGGACAGGCGCATAGGCATGGAACGGAAATTGTTTATTGTATTAGGGTCTAGTAGCGACATAAGTTTTTGTTCGGGGCTATAAATATTTATTTGTTGGATATCTTTATAAAATGATTGAGGAACATTAATTTTATAGACCTTTCCAGTCGTTAAGCGAACGCAAATTTTCATTTTAGGCATATACTTGGGAAACTCAATTTTGCCATAATCACATTGCTTTACATAAGATTTATAGATCTGATCGCTATCAAGGTGAAGAACTGAAAACTCCCCTGAAGCTATAGTCTTATCGAGTGCCTCGTCTTCTCTGGTGCTGTAGTTTAAAAGTATTCGATAAGGGCTAAAGTTACCGAATATTTTTGGTGCACCAGAAATTTCACGATAAACATAGCTAATGTGAGCATTTACCGGACGCTTGTTAATTATATCGAGTTTAAAATGCCCACCAAACTTGATGTCTAATCTAGGTTTATTGGAGTGCAGAGCAAATAATACAGCACTAAATGCGCCTAAACCTGAAAACCAAGTGCCAAGCATTGTCAAAATGTTCAATGTATCGCTACTCAAAACTCTCTCCAACTATAAATTTAAAGCCAAACAACCTTTAGCTTAACTGTATACAAATCCCAATTACTAACAATCACTTACTGATATAAACAAACTCATTTAATATAAAAAATTGAATTTCTCCGTATAGTACGAACTAAGAGACTAGCGCGCAAGCTTGCAACTAGAGCAGGGTTGTGTGGGTGCTGATAGATAGGTCGAATTTACCCCCGTGATACCCCCGTGATACAACACGGGGATTAACGACGAACAGCATTCGAAGAATGGATAACTTCTAGTAGGGCAAAACCCCATTAACAGGATGTGAATGAGTAAAAGGTCTATCTAACAATGGTCGGATAAGCGACACCTGTTACCAGGTGCCGCTCTCCTAAGAACCCAGCGTGCAACTTTCACTGCACTGGGCTCAAGCCTCCGCGAAGGCGTACTATGTACACCCACTTGCCAATAAGGCAGAT
>NZ_CAWQUW010000053.1:0-2238 GCF_963898195.1 Vibrio sp. L3-7
CAAACTTGCAGCATCTAGTTTGAACTCAGTAGAAAATGTACGTCGTTGTCGTTTTGTCATTGAACACCTCATTTATGGTGGAGACTTTACCACCTAATTTGGTGTCCGGGATCATTAGACCACTACACAACGAATATGACTCTGAATGGAAAGGATGGTTTAAGGCGTTTGTAGCTCATATCAAAAAAATCCCATACCGATACATCAAAATAGATTGGACACCCTATATCTATTTATATTCACGTGGAATGTCCCCCATTGAGGCGGCAAAAAATCTTGAATGGTCAGAATGCTACACTCAAGCGCACTCTGAGATCCGCTCCGCTCTTAAACACCAACTCAACATCAACTTACCTCTGTATCCCAAAGAACGATACCTGCAATTTACGCCCAGAATATTTCTGACACCTGAGCTTACCAGCAACAAGGTAACAGACATTCATTTTGAATTTATAGGACCCGACTGGGCTAAACCAAACGGCAATCCAAAAACAAAGCGCTTTTGGCCAAACAAACGCTACGTGTCTGTTTATTTAGATACCTCCCCCAAAAGTCGAGGTTGGTATGCCGTCATTCCCGATGAGGTTGATTGCTTTCAAGTGAGCTACAAATGGACAAGCCGGTCCCATTCTTTTTCAAGAGTCACCCATAATATTACTTACCAGTTAGAGCCAAATATAGAGTGTGCTCAAGATTGGCTGTATGGCAATGAGTGCATGAAGCATTCTGATTCTTCGAAACCAGCAATGGCCGCCGATGAATATAGCTTTAACCGTCTAGAATGCCTGACTCATGGCAAGCATTTAACCAAGGAAGAAATAATAGCGTTAGACCGATTTAAAGCGGGCATTACGTCCATTCACATTGATGAAAATGGCGTCACCATTCACGAAGAAAGAACGTTAACCGCTAGCAATTCATTTGCTTGTGTTGGGATCATTTTGTAACCGCAGTAACAGCACCCACCACTCAATTCATCGCCCTCATTGGTGATTGGCATTACACAAGGGAACACCGTCATGCTTTCTATCAGCCCTCTTAAATCCGCTTCTGGCGCTGCAAAGTACTACCTAAGCGAAGAAACCCCCAAAGACCTACCTGACGTCTCTTTAGAAAAAGATGCCGGTGATAACTATTACCTCAAAGAAAAAGACCAAGAAGAAAACACCTTCTGGCATGGCAAGCTGGCCATCGAAGCGGGGCTGGCTGGCAAACCCGTAGAGCAAGCCACCTTAGAATCGGTCCTCTCAGGCAGTCTTGGTGATGAAACTATTAAAGGGAAAAGGGGGAAACACAAATCAGGCTTCGACCTGACGTTTTCTGCGCCTAAATCCATCAGTGTTCTCGCGCTTATTGGCGGGGACACCCGCCTAATAGAAGCGCATAACAACGCAGTGAAGTTCGCCTTAACAGAGCTTGAAAAAGACGTTGCACAAGTCAAAGTCACTCATAAGAAAGGCGTTCAAGAATACGAAAATACGGATTCGATGATATTTGCGGTCGTGCGCCACAAGACCAGCCGTGAAAACGACATGCAAGTGCACTCGCACGCTCTCGCAGCTAACATGACTCGAGACCAAGAAGGGGATTTACGCGCTTTATCAACCAGCTTAAAACAAAAAGGGGGCGTCATTAACGGCACAGGCGAGCGCATCTACAACTTCCAAAAATACTACGGTATCTTGTACCAGAGCCAATTGGCTAAAGATGCACAAGCGCTAGGTTTTTCTACGCGAGGCGTTGGCAACGGTCAGTTCGAAGTCAGCGGTGTCCCTCAACCCATTCTTGATGCGTCATCCACTCGCAAACAGCAAATTGATCAACGCACACTCGATTTAGGCTTTGACTCTCGCGCCGCGCGAGATGTCGCGACCCTCGACACTCGTAAAAGCAAAACCCACCAGAGTAACGACAACCTCAACAAACAGTGGCAAAGCACCGTAAAAGAGCAAGGGTATGAACCCGCAGAGCTTGTCACCATGGCGCAACAAGTAAAAGAAGCGCAAAACACCCCACCACTTGGTGAAACCAAAGCCGCCATCAGCAGAGCCATTGACCATCTAGGGCAATACAGCACCGCGTTACACCTTGAAAAAATCATTGAACTCACCGCCTCAGAGTTCACCAAAGGCGGCGTGCAACTCAACGCCCTTGATATCAAAAAAGTCGCGGATGAAATGATTAAGCAGGGCGACTTGATAGGACTCAGTCACAAAGGGCAATACACCACCAAAGGCT
>NZ_CAWQUW010000054.1:0-1917 GCF_963898195.1 Vibrio sp. L3-7
CATCTTAATGTCAAAATGAATCAACATTACAAATTTTGGAGCGATACATCGGGTTCGAACCGATGACCTCAACCTTGGCAAGGTTGCGCTCTACCAACTGAGCTAGTATCGCATTTTCATTCTTCTACTCATCCCTTCACATAAACAAAAAGAAGAAAGAGAATGGAGGCGCCTCCCGGAGTCGAACCGAGGTCCACGGATTTGCAATCCGCTGCATAGCCACTCTGCCAAGGCGCCTTTATCAACATAAAAATATATTGAAGTGTTTAAAGAGAACCACTCTTTGTTCAACACTCTACTCAAAGTAGAAACTAGATAGATGGTGCCCCGGGCCGGACTTGAACCGGCACAGCGCGAACGCCGAGGGATTTTAAATCCCTTGTGTCTACCAATTCCACCACCAGGGCAACGCAATCATGCGATGCTGATTACTGAAGAGTAAAACACCATCTCTCAGCGACCTAAGCCGTGAGAACGAGGTGTACTTTAACGGATGAAAAAAATTCGTCAACAATAAATTTTATCTTTTAATTCAAGTGATTAATTATCGAACTCAAACGAATGAATTTAGTGCAGCTTGTACGGTTCTTATACGTAGATTTTGATTTTCAATTGCGACTCGCCAGCAAGAATCAAACTTTAAGAGCGAGACTCAACTTTTGTACTCCACTTATTCCGTTTATTTTAAGTGAAAAACGAAATACTAAGCCGTTTTAATGTGCGTTTCACATTCAACGACTAGAGTTTTAAGTGACTCTTATTATGAAGTAAAAATGTGAAGCCACTAAAACGATACCAATATGAACGCTATGCCGTGCTCTGCAACCTCGCCTACCCTAGAGTTTTTAAACAAACACGTTATGGGTTTGATCCCAATGGGCAACGCATCATAAAGAATCAGTTTGGTAAAACCATGATTCGAGTCTTATGGAGCAGCGACAAGGACGAAGTAGTTGTCGTTATTAAAGGTTCACACAGTGTTTCTGACTGGCTACTCACTTTTGCACTGTGGACCAGAAGTTGTAAAAGGATTGGGTTGAACTACCGTATACATGCTGGTTTCTACCATCTTATGTTCCAAGAAAGTCAACCAAGCCGCAACGAAGACAAACTTGGGCAGACCGTTATCGAACGCTTAGAAGCCACGCTGATGCCTTTGTTAGAACAAGGGAAAAGGATTTCTATCACCGGGCACTCTTCTGGCGGCGCTATTGGTTGTGTATTTGCTGATTACTTCGAGCAAAGATATCCAGGTTGCATAAAACGAATTGTGACCTTTGGGCAACCTGCAATTGGTGATTGGAGTTTTAAAAAGAACTACCGTTTAAGTAAGAAAACCTACCGTATCTGTTGTGACATCGACATCGTGACCTTCATGCCGCCCGTCCCTTTATTATATTGGCACGTCGGAAAAGTGCTTTGGCTTTACAACGGAAGAATCTACGAAAATACACCGACACTTATTCGTCTCGGCCGTTCTATTTTTAGTTGGCTGATAAGACCCTTTTCTTATCATCTAATGAGTAAGTATATACGTAACAAGGATTTCTTCGATAAGCACTGAGACAGTGAATTAAGTTGATGCTGACTGCATAAAGAAGAGCACAAGCCTATAAAGTCAGTCGAGAGGAGTTGATTAGGTTAAAAATTCTTATAGCGAGAAATAAACGAATCAAAAGTAAGAAGCCAAAAACGAAAAAACCAGCCACGAGGACTGGTTTTTTCTAAATGATGGAGGCGCCTCCCGGAGTCGAACCGAGGTCCACGGATTTGCAATCCGCTGCATAGCCACTCTGCCAAGGCGCCTTCAATGAGTGTTTTAAGAGAACTACTCTCTCAATCACTACTAAAAGTAGCAATCAAATAGATGGTGCCCCGGGCCGGACTTGAACCGGCACAGCGCGAACGCCGAGGGAT
>NZ_CAWQUW010000055.1:0-1881 GCF_963898195.1 Vibrio sp. L3-7
CTCTGCTGCATTAGAAAAAGGTATGGTAAAACTGTGAGCTTTGAGTGTCAGATTAGTTATATTTGGTCAAAATTCACCCGACTGAGAACGTAGGCTTTTTGGCGAAACTAATAATGGGGCAGAAATGAGCTAGAGCTACTACTCTAATGATTCATTAGAACAAATAGCAGCGTACCGATGCGATCGCTGCCATTTTAAGAGGATACTTTATTGCTTGCTACTCATGGAAACAGGAACGTAATACTTTCTTGGGCTATATAAGGGGTTAAAGGAACGTTTTTGTGCCCAAGCAGCGGCCAATGAATACCTAGTCTAGAATAAAGACATTTAACCCGTTTCTATTCTCTTGTACTGGCTTTGTTCCTGAAATTACATTCACTCTCGATGGATATCCTGTGCCGAGATTAATATTTCCAGCCGTTAAATTGTAACGATTTAGGGATAGGGCTGTAGCAAGGGTATTCGGTTTGTAAGCCGTAGTTAATAATCATTGAAATATCAACGCCGAAGGACCCTGCATAGTTTGCTCGTCTGAACTTCTGCGGATCGTTTTTGGCGGTTTTCTCAAGTACCATCCAGATCATATCTTCAAGGAACTCAGGGTGGCGCCTTGGATCGAGTGCCATGGTGTCGCGCATACAGAACCAGCTTCCACCACCTAGGCGTTTTTGATTATAGGCATTGTCAAAATACGCAGTATGCAAACCTTGTAGGTAGGCGTTTAAGCGTATGGACTCCACGGTGTCCGTCTCGTCAATGTGCTGCAAGAAGTAGGGCAGTTTGGTGATGTCTGCCATTGCTCTAGGGGCGCTAGATAATTTGGGGTTTTCGTACTGCTCGTGTATCTCACTCAGCAGTTGAGTGAGCTCAGGAGAGTGGGGTTGAGCTTGCACGCTCGCACAAGTAAGCAGTAGCAATGGTAAGACTGTTTTCATGGTCATTCTCCCTTTAGATACCTGATCATAATACCAGTATTTAGGCGGTGCATAAAGTTCTTTTTTATGCACCTAGTTAAGTATTATTCTTTCGAATTTTGTGTGTATCTTGGCACCGCAGGATAGGCTTGGTCGGAGGTGACGTATTCCGTCCTTTCGGGTCTAGTGATCTCCTTTTCTACCTGCGACTTGACTGTCATTTCAATCATCGGCTCAGGTTTGATGATGGGTTTCTGCGCTTCCTCTTGTTGAAGTTTTACATCATCGGTAACCCCATCAAAGCGCGCTTGATTAAACAGTCCGCCCGTTCCCTTGGTATGCAGCATCTCGGTGCGGGTGTGTGCCACGGTATCGACGGTACTAGCCCATCCTTTCTCCATCGTGTTGTTTTGCTCGGGTGTCAGTTCTGGTTGTTGGGTTGGGGTGGTGGTTTCATGCGCTTTCTCCATTGTTGCCACAATCTTCGCCGTGTCACCATCGAGTCCCGCCATGGTGGTGAACGCTTCAGTGCGTGTGTAGTCTTGCCATTGCTCTTTCGCCTCAGCAATATCTTCCGGTTGGTAAGCGGTCATTAGGCGTTGGACGTCTGGTTGGTTTAATCCTATGTCTTTTTCCAAGTAATTCTGGAAGCCTTGAATCGCGTTGGCCGTAAAGCTGGCACTGCCAGAGTTTAGGCGCGTTTGAGTATTCGACAGAGCATCTAAATCCGATTGGCTTTGCATGGCACTTACACCAAGAGATTTGGTGTTGCTGGCGTTAATCGCAAAGTCATGCGCAAACTGCTCAACCGACGTTCGGGTGTCTTTATTATCCACCTGTGTGCCGGCACTGGTCACGGCATTGGCCCCTTCGGTGTATTGCTGCGTGGCTTGCTCAAGCTGCTGCTTTTGCTCGGCATTCATATTGCTGTAAGCCGTACGTTCATCATCAGACCATTTCACGCCGC
>NZ_CAWQUW010000056.1:0-290596 GCF_963898195.1 Vibrio sp. L3-7
GACCCACCTGATTCCATGCCGAACTCAGAAGTGAAACACAATAGCGCCGATGGTAGTGTGGGGTTTCCCCATGTGAGAGTAGGACATCGCCAGGCTTTAAATTAAATCTTTAGGTTGACCGACCTGGGGATATGGACGCTCACTTAGTGAGTTGACCACTGCGGAGTGGTAGTTCAGTTGGTTAGAATACCGGCCTGTCACGCCGGGGGTCGCGGGTTCGAGTCCCGTCCACTCCGCCACTTATTCGATAACCTCGCCTAGTGCGAGGTTTTTTCGAATCTGAAGCAAGATAAAGTTTTAGGGGTGTAGCTCCAATTGGCAGAGCAGCGGATTCCAAATCCGCGTGTTGGGAGTTCGAATCTCTCCACCCCTGCCATATTCAAGGCTCTAGCAGAAATGCTAGGGTCTTTTTACTTTCTGAATCTAACATACGGCATCAGCAGAGCAGCGGATTCCCCGACTTACCAAAATAGCGCGTGTTGGGAGTTCGAATCTCTCCACCCCTGCCATATTCAAGGCTCTAGCAAAAATGCTAGGGCCTTTTTATTTTCTGAATCTAATATACGGCATTAGCAGAGCTGCGGATTCCCCGACTTACCAAAATAGCGCGTGTTGGGAGTTCGAATCTCCGGAGTGCCGACTCAGTCCACCCCTGCCATATTGAAAGCCTCAGCAGAAATTCTGGGGCTTTGTTACGTCTGTTGCTTCTACGAAAATGTTGGTAGAACTAGGCGAGCCCCAGGTTCGCTAACCCGGCCGAATCTCCGGAGTACCGGTTCAGTCCAGCCCTACCATATTTAAGGCTCTAGCCTGCGCGCCAGGTAGAAATACTATGCCTGTCACCTTTAACGTAACGCTAGAAATATTAAGTGTTCCTCTAGCTACACCTATTTAATCGAACCGCTTTAATACCTACTTAGTACAATCTTGTCGCATTTAAGTACTTAGTTGAAAACTAGAGCTTCCTGTTCAACACTCACCAAGCTCCGAAGTTTCCGCTAACGACAAAATCAATTACTGCTAGACGTTGAGTCTCATTATTTTTATTTCAATCATCGGATGCTGAACCCTTGCGAGTTATGCTTATACAACTGAATATTGGTCTATTGGGAGACTCGCTAGTACGTAGAAGAAAGGGTTTTTTACATGGTTTCAATTCCAGTAAAATTTCTGGCTAAGATCGCTATCGCTGTTTACATGTCGTCTTTATCAGGATTAAACATCCTTTGTCTTCACTTTGGTACTAACCAAATCCAGTGTTCAATCTACATAAGGTTTTTGATTACTCTAATAATAGTGCATCAAATGTCGAGATACGATCGATGTGTTACATATACCTTTCAGCTATAGTTTTAGTGAGGATATTGGTGAATCTGACTTTCATCAGGTATAAAAAAGGCCACCTAAATTAGGCAGCCTAGTTTAATATTTGGAGATCTTAATCTAACTCTTTCTCAGCTTGTTTCGCTTTCTCTATCATCGGAGTAATTGTTGAACCTTGAACTAAGATTGAGAACACAACAACAGCGTATGTCATGACAAGGATAATCTCTTTAACATCTATTGCCTTGCCTTCTATCACCCAGATACCTGAAGGGATTGAAAGTGCCATGGCTAGAGCTAGGCCACCACGTAAGCCACCCCAAGTTAAGATCTTGATTGACCAAGGGTTGTAAGTTCTAAAGCGTTTAAATCCGATATAAGACAAGAAAACACTTAGGTAGCGTGCGCTTAGTACTAGAGGTACTGCGAACGCCATTAAGATCCAGTCTTCTTGGTGAAATTTGAATAACAGCATCGACATACCGATTAATAGGAACAATACACCATTTAAGAATTCATCTATCAATTCCCAGAAGTGGTCTAAGTGATCCTCACTCTCTTTCGAGAACCCGATAAATCGAGTCCAGTTACCAATCATGATTCCTGAAACTACCATCGCCAATGGTCCTGATACATGTAGAACTTCAGCAAAGGCATAACCAGCAGTTGGGATACCGATGGTTAATAGCAGCTCCATCGAGTGGTCATCGGTGTTGCTAATTAGGTAATGGAATATTAAACCTAGAACGAAGCCATAGACGATACCGCCAATCGCCTCTTGGACGAATAACATGGTCACGCTACCTACAGTCGGTGCTTCTGTACCGAACGCAATGGTAAATAGGGTAACGAAGATAACTAAGCCAAAACCATCGTTGAATAGAGATTCTCCCTCGATTTGAGTTGAGATTCGTCTGGGAGCGTCGAGCTTTTTGACTATAGCTAACACCGCAATGGGATCGGTTGGTGAGATTAGAGAGCCAAAGAGTAAGCAATAAATCAGATCGAATTGAATGCCGATGAACTGACAGAATCCATAGAGCACAAAACCAATAAAGAATGTCGAAAACAGTGTAGCGCCAAGAGCCAGTACTGTTATTTCCCATTTCTGATCTTTTAGATTAGGTAACTTAATCCCAAGACCACCAGCAAAGAGTAAGAATCCCAATATTCCTTTCAGGAGGAAATCTTCAAAGTTGATACTGGCAACAGTTTCTGAGGCGATGTCAGCCAATTGAAACCAATTGTTTTGCCCCGCAATGATAATCAATAGAGATAACATCATTGAACCAGCTGTAATCGCGATGGTTGTCTGCATTTTACCAATTTTGGTATTAACGAAAGCAATAAGCATGGCAGCAGCGGACAAGAAGCATAAGGTGTAGTAGACCGACATTGGGATCCCAACATGTAACAAAGTATGAATATTAATTTTCGTTGTCTCATGCTCAAATAGCAAACATTTTTTTGTCATTAGTCGGCAATCAATTTCCTTTTTTAGACGTCTAGACTCCTTTTTAATGTGTGATAGGATGGAGGGATAATTAAAGGAATGAGGTTGTATTGTGGGAAGTAATGTAAGGCAAAAGATTGAAGCTCTGTTGAAGCAACGAATTTTACTGATCGATGGTGGCATGGGTACCATGATTCAGGATTATAAATTGGAAGAGCAAGACTATCGCGGTGAACGCTTTGCTGATTGGCATAGTGACTTAAAAGGCAACAATGACCTTTTAGTACTTACACAGCCTAAGCTTATCAAAGATATCCATTCAGAATATTTGGAAGCTGGGGCCGACATCCTCGAGACCAACACCTTTAACTCTACAACCATCGCTATGGCTGACTACGATATGGCAAGCCTTAGCGAAGAAATTAACTTTACGGCTGCTCAACTGGCACGTGAAGCTGCTGATGAGTGGACAGCAAAGACTCCGAACAAACCTCGTTTCGTTGCCGGTGTTTTAGGCCCTACTAACCGAACCTGTTCTATCTCTCCTGATGTCAATGACCCGGGTTACCGCAACGTTAGCTTTGATGAATTGGTTGAAGCTTACTCTGAATCGACTCGTGCTCTTATCAAGGGTGGTTCGGATCTTATTCTTATCGAGACTATCTTTGATACGCTAAACGCGAAAGCATGTGCTTTTGCTGTTGAATCGGTTTTTGAAGAAATTGGTATTAAATTGCCAGTAATGATCTCCGGCACCATAACTGACGCATCAGGCCGTACGCTTTCAGGGCAGACAACAGAAGCATTCTATAACGCCCTTCGTCATGTTAGACCTATCTCATTTGGATTGAACTGTGCGTTAGGTCCTGATGAACTCCGCGAATACGTCAATGAGATGTCTCGTATCTCTGAATGCAATGTTTCTGCTCACCCTAATGCAGGTTTACCCAACGCGTTCGGTGAATATGACCTATCTCCGGAAGAGATGGCAGAACACGTTAAGGAGTGGGCTGAAAGTGGCTTCTTGAACTTAATTGGCGGTTGTTGTGGTACGACGCCAGAACATATTCGCCAAATGGCCGATGTCGTTGAAGGCGTAACTCCGCGTCAACTACCTGATTTGCCAGTGTCTTGCCGTTTATCTGGCTTGGAACCATTAACGATTGCCAAAGAATCTCTATTTGTGAACGTGGGTGAGCGTACTAACGTTACCGGTTCTGCTCGATTTAAGCGATTGATAAAAGAAGAGCTTTACGATGAAGCCTTGAGTGTTGCTCGAGAGCAAGTTGAGAACGGCGCTCAGATCATCGATATCAACATGGATGAAGGGATGCTAGACGCTGAGGCGTGCATGGTTAAATTCCTTAATCTATGTGCGTCTGAGCCTGAGATCTCGAAAGTGCCAGTCATGGTCGACTCTTCAAAATGGGAAGTTATCGAAGCGGGTCTGAAATGTATTCAGGGTAAAGGCATCGTTAACTCTATCTCATTGAAGGAAGGGAAAGAGAAGTTTGTCGAACAAGCGAAACTGGTTCGTCGTTATGGCGCAGCAGTCATCGTGATGGCGTTCGACGAACTAGGTCAGGCAGATACTCGAGAACGTAAGGTTGAGATCTGTACTAATGCCTACAACATTCTTGTTGATGAAGTAGGTTTCCCGCCAGAAGATATTATTTTTGACCCGAACATTTTCGCAGTGGCTACGGGTATTGATGATCATAACAATTACGCGGTGGACTTCATTGAAGCGGTAAGTGATATCAAACGCGATCTTCCTCATGCGATGATCTCGGGTGGTGTGTCGAATGTTTCATTCTCTTTCCGCGGTAATAACTACGTTCGTGAGGCTATTCACGCGGTATTCCTGTATCACTGTTTTAAAAACGGTATGGATATGGGCATCGTTAATGCGGGTCAACTTGAGATCTACGATAATGTGCCTGAAGACTTACGTGAAGCTGTTGAAGACGTGGTGCTTAACCGTCGTGATGACTCGACGGAGCGCTTATTGGATATTGCGACTGCATACTTAGAGCGTGCAGTTGGAAAGGTTGAAGATAAATCGGCGTTAGAGTGGCGTACCTGGCCAGTAGAAAAGCGCTTAGAGCACTCTTTGGTGAAAGGTATTACTGATTTCATCGTTGAAGACACAGAAGAGGCTCGTGTTAATGCTTCTCGCCCTATTGAAGTGATTGAAGGTCCTTTGATGGATGGTATGAATGTGGTCGGTGACTTATTTGGTGAAGGTAAAATGTTCCTTCCTCAAGTAGTGAAATCTGCCCGTGTAATGAAGCAAGCTGTCGCCCATCTTGAGCCATTTATTAATGCAACTAAAGACGTCGGTGCGACTAACGGGAAAATACTGTTAGCAACAGTGAAAGGTGATGTTCACGACATCGGTAAGAATATCGTTGGCGTGGTTTTACAGTGTAATAACTACGAAATTATCGATCTAGGCGTGATGGTTTCATGTGAAAAAATTCTCAAGGTAGCTAAAGAAGAAAACGTCGACATCATTGGCCTTTCGGGTTTGATCACTCCTTCATTGGATGAGATGGTTCATGTGGCTAAAGAGATGGGGAGACAAGGCTTTAAACTGCCTTTGTTGATTGGTGGCGCAACCACGTCTAAGGCACATACAGCGGTTAAAATTGAACAGAACTATTCTGAGCCCGTTGTTTATGTTAATAACGCTTCACGTGCTGTTGGTGTATGTACCTCATTGTTATCTAATGAATTGAAGCCCGCATTCGTTGAGAAGTTGGTTCTAGATTATGACCGTGTTCGTGATCAACACAACCGCAAGAAGCCGCGCACCAAGCCTGTCTCGCTTGAGAGAGCTCGTGCTAACAGAGTGGCCATTGATTGGAATGCTTACACTCCGCCAGCACCCGCTAAGCCAGGAGTGCACATCTTCAAGGGTTTTGATGTCGCTACTTTACGTAAGTACATCGACTGGACCCCATTCTTTATGACGTGGTCTTTGGTTGGTAAGTACCCGGCAATTTTTGATCATGAAGAAGTAGGCGAAGAGGCGAAGCGCTTATTTAAAGACGCCAATGATTTATTGGATCGAGTACAAAGAGAGAAGTTGCTTGAAGCTCGTGGTATGTGCGCTATGTTCCCAGCGAACAGTGTTGGTGATGATATTGAAGTGTATACCGATGAATCTCGTACCGAGGTATTAAAGGTTCTGCACAACCTTCGTCAACAAACCGAAAAGCCAAAAGGTTTTAACTACTGTTTGTCAGATTACATTGCGCCGAAAGATAGCGGTAAAGCGGACTGGATTGGTGGCTTTGCGGTGACGGGTGGTATTGGTGAGAGAGAACTTGCTGATGAATACAAAGCCAATGGTGATGACTACAACGCGATTATGATTCAAGCTGTGGCTGATCGATTGGCAGAAGCGTTCGCTGAATACCTGCATAAAGAAGTGAGAAAGGACATTTGGGGTTACTCGCCTGATGAGGATCTGTCTAATGACGATTTGATTCGAGAGAAGTACCAAGGTATTCGTCCAGCTCCGGGTTATCCAGCTTGTCCTGAGCATACTGAGAAAGGTTCGTTGTGGGAGTTGATGGATGTTGAAAAAGCGATCGACATGTCACTAACAACTAGCTATGCGATGTGGCCAGGTGCTTCGGTGTCTGGTATGTACTTCTCGCATCCTGATTCACGATACTTTGCGATTGCTCAGATTCAACAGGATCAAGTGGATAGCTATGCTGATCGTAAAGGTTGGGATATGTTGGAAGCTGAGAAGTGGTTAGGTCCAAACATTAACTAGTTTGAATCTATGACGGGCTTTGATTCGTAAAAATAAAAGGGTTGCTTAAGAGCAACCCTTTTTGTATCTGTCGTTTGGTGATTTTAAACTAATCGAGCAACCATCGTTTTATTCAAACAGCTCTTGATGCAGCTTTTGAATCGCTAACTTGGAGACAGATTCATCAAGCAAGAAGCACAGGTTGTGTGGGCTCGCTCCGTAACAAATCATACGTAGGTTGAAATCTTCAAGCGTGCCGAATACTTGCTTCGCATAGCCTTTGCTTTCACTCATGTTGTTGCCAATAAGAGCAACAAGGCATAGGTCGTGTTCAATATCCACAGAACACAGCTCTTCAAGCTCAATTCGAGCGGCTTCTGGTAACTGAGGAGCACCACCTGATGTATCTGTTTGATCGAGAGTGAGTGAGACACTGATCTCTGAGGTAGTGATAAGATCGACAGAGATCTTATGCTTAGCCAGGATCTCGAACACTTTTGCGAGGAAGCCATAAGCATGGAACATATTGGCGCTGCGTAGCGTAACCATGGTTTGGTTGCAGCGTAGGGCGAGCGCTCTGAACAGAGGGGAGCTTTCAACTTGTTGACGAATCCATGTGCCACCAAGCTCTGGTGCTTTTGATGAGCCGACAAATACCGGGATTTGATGGCGTAGTGCCGGGACTAGAGTCGATGGGTGTAAGATCTTCGCGCCAAAGTTTGCCATTTCCGATGCTTCGCTGAAGCTGATCTCTGGGATAGGAGATGCTTTCGATGCGATACGTGGATCCGTGGTGTAGATGCCCGGAACATCAGTCCAGATTTCTAAACCAATCGCTTGTACCGACTCCGCAATCAGTGCCGCTGAGTAATCACTACCACCACGACCTAACGTTGTGGTGTTACCTTCGCTATCGGCGCCGATAAAGCCTTGGGTAACGACAACTTGCTGCTGGCATAGTGGAATCAATTTCTGTTGTGCTAAAGCTGCAATATCTTTTAACAGTGGTTCTGCTTTGCCGAAGTCACCATTGGTGCGCATCACTTCTCTGATATCAAAACGGACAGCGGGTATGCCACGCTCGCGAATGATTTGAGCGAGGATATGTGTCGACATCAGTTCGCCACATGCCACTAGGTGATCGGTGAGTTTGGTACTGGCTTGGAATGATGCCGCTTCGGCTGCACTCGCAATGTCATCGAGAATGCAGTGCACATCTTTTTCAATGCTAATTGGGTCAGCTAGCTGATCAAGAATCGCGTTATGAATGTCAGTCAATTGCGTCAATAATTCCTGACGACGAGTTTTGTCTTGGACACCATTCGCTAGCTCAACCAGCAAGTTGGTGACGCCTGAGCAAGCGCTGCTCACAACCAGTTTAGTATTCGAGTTATTTTCAATAATGGCAGCACAACGGCTCATTGCTTCAAAGTTGGCAACACTTGTTCCGCCAAACTTAGCGACATTAAAAGAACCAGCTACATTAGATGCACTCACGATATATCTCCCACGACTTCCTAAAATAAAATTACGATTGGGTAATCCAACGTCCGATGTTTTTTCGAAGAGAGTATTTAGAGCAAAAAGAGAGGAATTATTAGAATAGTAACCTCAGAAGCTCTTCACCATATAGAAATGGTGACAGTTGAAGGGATTCAGCCCGCTCAACCGATAATAAAGGTCCTACATCCTTTTATTATCTCGGCACTGCTCCCCATAAATGTTTTGTATTGGAAATGCGGTTCCACAAAACATCTGCCTGGGCAGTGCTCCTCTTCTGCTAGATAGCCGTTTCATTGAACGTTTTTGTGGTAACAATGTCAATCCGTAACTGGAGATATTTAAAAAATAATTTTAACAATTATGTGACACTGGTGTGACCTCAATACTTTTAGCTAATTGCTGAGGTGATCGATTTGCTTTAGGGTGGAATGTTCACACCATTAACGTAAGGGATGTACATGTCTAATTTAACACTCACTACTGCTATCGAGAGCTTTTATCCGCCACACCGAACGTTAATGGGGCCGGGGCCTTCAGACATTTCTCCTCAAGTTTTACAGGCCTTAAGCCGTCCAACCATTGGTCACCTCGACCCGTTATTTATCGCGATGATGGATCAACTGAAACAACTTCTTAAATATGCTTTTCAAACTGAAAATGAGTTTACGATTGCTGTTTCAGCTCCGGGCAGCGCAGGTATGGAAACCTGTTTTGTTAACCTGATAGAGCCAGGCGAGAAGGTGATTGTTTGTCGCAATGGCGTTTTTGGTGAACGTATGCGAGAGAATGTTGTGCGCTGTGGTGGCGAAGCGATCCTTGTTGATGACGAGTGGGGCAAGTCAGTTTCCGTTGAAAAGGTCGAAAAAGCATTGGCAGAAAACCCTGATGCTGTAGCTGTCGCATTTGTGCATGCAGAAACGTCGACGGGAGCGTTATCGGATGCTAAAGCTATTTCCGCAGTAGCTCGTCAGTTTGATGCATTGTCGATTGTTGATGCGGTGACATCATTAGGTGGTGTACCACTCTTGGTTGATGAATGGCAGCTTGATGCGGTTTATTCTGGCAGTCAAAAATGTCTATCTTGCGTTCCTGGTCTGTCTCCTGTGACTTTCTCTCAACGTGCGGTTGAGAAGATGAAGGCGCGTCAAACGCCAGTACAAAGCTGGTTCCTAGATCAGAGCTTGGTACTCGGTTATTGGAGTGGAGAAGGTAAGCGTAGCTACCACCACACGGCACCCGTGAACAGCCTGTATGCTTTGCATGAGTCGTTGGTTTTACTGAAAAATGAAGGGTTAGACAACGCTTGGTCACGTCATTACGCGATGCACCAAGATCTTAAAGCTGGCGTAGAAGCTTTGGGGTTAAAGTTTGTCGTTGATGAAGAGAGCCGCTTGCCTCAATTGAATGCGCTTTACTTCCCTGAAGGGATTGACGAAGCCAAAATAAGAACACAGCTGTTAGAAGAGTATAATCTTGAAATCGGTGCAGGCCTTGGCTCTTTAGCTGGGAAGGCTTGGCGTATTGGTTTAATGGGTTATGGTGCTCGAAAAGAGAATGTCGCATTGTGCTTAAAAGCGTTGCAAGACGTTTTAAAATAGCGGTAATAAACTGAAGTTCAAAAGAAAAGCGCACGAGAGATCGTGCGCTTTTTTGTGTCTAGACTAAACGTCAATAAGGTGAATTTACTCTGGATTCCTTGGCATCATTTAGCAGAAGAAATGTTGTTTTCAGCTTCTGATATTTTCTTATATTGAACCTTGGAAAAGTCTCTATTTGGGAACAAAAAGCTCGCTTCGCTACGAATTTGTTCTGCCTTGCTGTAATCGCCTAATCCTTGATAAGCAAGAATAAGATTGCTGTAGAAAGCAGGCCTTGGTTTGCTCTTTATTATTTCCAGAGACCAATCAACATAAGGTTGGATCAGGCTAGGATCAGCTTTGTAGAGGCCAATATTTAGATAGGTGCTGTACACATCCCAATCATAGCGATCTTTCCAAACCACCGGGTTTGTCACCTGCTTAAGAATATCCGGGTTCTTAGGCTTAGACAGTTCAAATTGAGTCAGCACATAATTGGTATGCAGCGCGCTCAACATATAGAAACTCACCAAGATCGGAACCACCAAGCTAGACACTCTAAATAGGGTTTTACTAACGATACTAAACGGCTGTTGATAGTGCCGAGAAGAGCGTTGATCAACCCAGTAAATCAAGATGATGAATGTTATCCAGTGAATCGCAGAATGATAAAAAGGATACTCTAGCTGAGAGTGCAAGAGTATGGGGATAAATAGCGCGAGCAGTGCTAGACGTGTTCCCTTCGTTGAGCTTGCTATACGTGACATGACTAAAAACGCAGCAATTAAGATCCCGATAATTGGTACTATTCCGCCTTCAACTCCCCAAAACAGGAATTCATTGTGCGGGTGATCCATTGAAGGAAGGCCGGGATGATAATTTGAGTTGAGTTGATGCTGGCGAGCCGTGTATAGCGTGTACTCGGACTCGAATTTCCCGTAGCCATAACCTGTAAATGGCTTTTCGATCATCATATCGAGTGCTTGTGGGAATATATATCCTCGAGCATCTTCTAAATGAGAACGACTGGCTTTTTGGCTCGCTAAACTATCTACAGACTGTAAGCTAATGATGGTAAAACCAACAACAACCCCAAGTAGAACTGAACTGCACCATCCGTAAAATCGCTTCTTAGTCGAGAATTTGTATAGGTAAGGCAGAATACATATCAACCCTATTACGGCGGCCAACCAGCCAGTTCGTGATGCAATAATAATTAATAGCGGCACGGTTAAGGTTGGGGTTAAATAAAGTAAAATCGATTCGCTAATCTTATGGTTATATTTCGCAGGTTGCCTCGCCAAAAGATAAGCAGAAAGTACAAATCCAGTGGCTAGGAAGCTGGCCATAACATTGGGTTGCTGGAAGATTCCGTAAGGTCGATTGGCTGCTGTGTTGTAACCAAATGGGTTCCCTGATTCTAATACAAAATATTGCACATAACTAAACAATGCTTGAATGACGACAGCGAGCACAATGAACCACAATATACGTTGTTTGTGTTTATTGCTAAATTTGAATTGTTGAAGGACTACGAATAAGGCAAAGCCCGCCCATAATCCAAGTAAGCGGCCTGACACTCCTTGAGGTGAGGCATTACTGTATAGAATAGGCAGTGTGAGTATGATGCAGCTAATCAGCAAGCCAACGGTTAATTTGGAATACTTGAGTACTCGGTTGGTTGCGAGTTGGTAGAAGCCAATTGCCAATGTAAAACTAAGAGCTAACCAAGTGGTCGGATTAAAAGATAAAGCAAGGCCAGAGCCGCCAGGGTTAGGCATAAAAAAATGCATGGCTAATAAGAAAACAACAGCTAAAGAGGCTAGAAATGCCTTATTTAGCGGTAGTTGGGCTCTCTGATTTTCTAGCTGGGTACCGCTAGTGTGTATTGTTGCCATAAATCCCTAACCTTATAAAAACGGAGCTTGTTCCTTTTGAAACAAGCTCCGTTACTTTAACATTTTTCTGTCTGCTCGCAGGGCGCTATTTTACACCTACTTCAAATTTAACATAGGCTTAAGGAAGCGAGCGGTGTGTGAGCCTTCGACGAGTGCCACATCTTCAGGTGTACCTTCTGCAACAATTTCACCACCACCTTGACCACCTTCAGGTCCTAAATCTAGGACCCAGTCTGCAGTTTTGACAACATCTAGGTTATGTTCAATCACGACAACGGTATTTCCGTGATCACGCAACCTGTGTAATACCGTTAATAGTTGCTGAATATCATGGAAGTGTAGCCCAGTTGTAGGCTCATCAAGAATGTATAAGGTTTTTCCTGTATCTCGTTTAGAAAGTTCACGCGCAAGTTTGACTCGTTGTGCTTCTCCGCCAGATAAGGTTGTCGCCGCTTGCCCTAGTCGAATATAAGAAAGGCCCACATCCATTAAAGTTTGCAGTTTACGCGCAATGACCGGAACTGGATTGAAGTACTCGCGAGCATCTTCTACAGTCATTTCTAGCACTTCATCAATGGTTTTTCCTTTGTAGCGAACTTCTAAGGTTTCACGGTTATAGCGTTTACCTTTACACACATCACACGGTACATACACATCTGGTAAGAAGTGCATTTCTACCTTGATTACGCCATCACCCTGACACGCTTCACAGCGTCCGCCACGAACGTTAAAACTGAATCGTCCCGGTTTATAGCCCCGAGATCGCGACTCTTGTGTACCCGCAAATAACTCACGGATTGGAGTGAAGATCCCAGTATAAGTGGCAGGGTTTGATCTTGGCGTTCGACCGATAGGGCTCTGATCGATGTCGATTACCTTATCAAAATGTTCTAACCCTTTAATCTTCTTATGTGGTGCGGCTACCGCTGTGGTTGCACCATTGAGTTGGGTATGGGCGACTTTAAAGAAGGTATCGTTGATCAGTGTTGATTTACCTGAACCTGATACGCCGGTAATGCAACTAAATAAGCCGACAGGAATGGTTGCGGTGATATTTTTTAGGTTGTTACCCGTTGCTCCAATGATCTCTACGACCTTTTTTTTGTCGATAGGTGTTCTTTCTTTGGGTATGGAAATTTCTTTGGCGCCGCTCAGGTACTGCCCAGTCAATGATTCTGGGTTATCGAGAATATCTTGCATTGTCCCTTCTGCGACCACATGGCCACCGTGAACTCCCGCTCCTGGACCGATATCGATAACATGGTCAGCACAACGGATTGCATCTTCATCATGTTCAACGACAAGAACGGTATTACCTAAATCTCTTAAGTGAACCAGAGTTTTCAATAGACGTTCATTATCACGCTGGTGGAGGCCAATCGAAGGCTCATCGAGTACATACATAACACCCACTAAACCAGCACCAATTTGACTTGCTAGACGAATCCTTTGCGCTTCACCACCAGACAGCGTTTCTGCACTGCGTGATAGGTTCAGGTAATTCAAACCGACATTAACTAAGAAATGCAGGCGGTCATTGATCTCTTTCATTACTTTGTCTGCGATTTGTCCACGCTGACCGTCCAATTTTAATTCTTGGAAAAATTGCAGTGCGTCGGCAATGCTGAGTTCAACAATTTCAGGGAGTGTCGTGTCACCAATAAAGACGTTTCTCGCTTCTAATCTCAAACGCGTGCCGTTACAGCTAGAGCAAGATTTCGTCGAAATGTATTTAGCTAAATCTTCACGTACAGCGCTCGATTCAGTGTCATGGTAACGACGTTCTAACGTGTTGAGAATACCTTCAAATGGGTGACGCTTGACTCGGATATCACCACGATCATTGATGTATTTGAATTCGACCTCTGTGCGGCCAGATCCTTTCAGAATGATCTCTTGAGTTTTCTTTGGCAAAGAATTAAATGGTGCATAAAGATCAAAACCATAATGATCCGATAGCGACGTCAGCATCTGAAAATAGTAGTAATTCTTTTGATCCCAGCCTTTTATAGCACCTTCTGCAATGCTTAGGTTCTCATCCAAAATCACTCGACTTGGGTCGAAATATTGTTGAACACCAAGTCCATCACAAGTACCACATGCACCTGCTGGGTTGTTGAATGAAAACAGACGAGGCTCAAGTTCCTGCATGCTGTAGCCACATTTGGGACAAGCGAAGTTTGCAGAAAATACGATCTCTTCTTGTTCGGTGTCGTCCATCCAACCGACAACAGCAATGCCGCCAGAGAGTTCTAATGTGGTTTCAAACGATTCAGCCAGGCGTTGTTGAAGATCAGGGCGAACCTTAAATCGATCAACGACCACCTCGATGGTGTGCTTCTTATGTAACTCAAGTGTTGGTGGATCGGATAGGTCACAAGTTTCTCCGTCAATTCGAGCGCGGATAAAACCTTGAGCGGCTAAATTTTCAAGTGTTTTGACATGCTCACCTTTACGCTCTTTGACGATAGGCGCCATTAGCATCATCTTTGAACCTTCAGGGAGTTCCAACACTTTATCGACCATTTGGCTGATGGTTTGCGCAGCCAGAGGGGTATTGTGATCTGGACAGCGTGGTTCACCTACTCGCGCATAGAGCAACCTTAAGTAATCATAGACTTCCGTAATGGTCCCCACGGTTGAACGAGGGTTGTGAGAGGTCGACTTCTGTTCTATTGAGATAGCGGGAGATAAACCTTCGATGTGGTCGACATCAGGCTTTTCCATAAGAGATAGAAATTGGCGAGCATAAGCAGACAAAGACTCGACATAGCGACGCTGCCCTTCTGCGTAGAGAGTATCAAACGCAAGTGACGATTTTCCTGACCCGGATAATCCCGTGATAACAGTGAGTTTGTCACGAGGTATGGTTAGGTTAATGTCTTTGAGGTTATGCGTACGAGCGCCTCTGATTTCTATTTTATCCATCTCAACAGACCATGTAATTTTAAGTGGATAAAGTATTACATAGAGTGAGATTTGTGCAAAGTTTTACTGGATAAAAAAACAGTAAACAAAAAAGGGTGACTCTTTTGAGTCACCCTTTGAATAATTTATTACGCAGCTAACTAACCGTTAATTGTTATTAGTTAATAAGCCAAAACCAGTGATTAAGCTTCTTTTGTTGTTGAGTGCTTACCTAGCTCGATTTGTTGCTGGTCTTTTTTGTATAGGTTTTCAAAGCAGTAGTTTGTTGCCTCGATATAGCCTTCTACACTACCGCAGTCAAAACGTTGGCCTTTAAATTTGTAGGCTAATACACAGCCTGATTTTGCTTGTTTTAACAATGCATCAGTAATCTGGATCTCGCCGCCTTTACCTGGCTCTGTCTGCTCGATAAGTTCAAAGATGTCTGGAGTCAGAATGTAACGGCCAATGATCGCGAGATTACTTGGTGCAGTGCCTGGCTCTGGCTTCTCAACCATGTCGTCAACACGGAAAAGATCATCTTTAATCATTTCACCAGAGATAACACCGTATTTGTGTGTTTCGTTTTCTGGCACTTCTTGTACTGCAACAATTGAACAACGGAATTGTTTGTACAGCGCAACCATTTGAGCCAGAACGCCCTGCTGCTCATTTACACAAAGGTCATCGGCAAGCACAACTGCGAATGGTTCATCACCCACAAGTTCGCGACCCGTTAAGATAGCGTGGCCAAGGCCTTTCATTTCACGTTGACGAATGTAAGTGAAGTTTGCTGCTTCAATCGTCTCACGGATATTGATCAGTAGATCTTCTTTATTTGTACCGCTGATCTGATGTTCGAGTTCGTAGTTTTTATCGAAGTGATCCATCAGAGAATGCTTACCACGACCAGTCACAATGCACATGCCGTCCATACCGGCTTCGATCGCTTCTTCAACGCCGTATTCAATTAGAGGCTTGTTTACAACAGGCATCATTTCTTTAGGCATTGACTTAGTAGCAGGTAAGAAGCGTGTACCGTAGCCAGCTGCCGGGAAAAGGCACTTTTTGATCATGATAAGACCCTTTATCTATAATAATTATTGATTCAACCTGAATGGCTGATATTTCTGAGGGCAACTCTAGCATAAGTTATGTCGAAAATTCAGCAACAATACGTATGGTTTACTAGAGTTTCCCTCAAAATTATCATCAGTTTAAGAGGCTGATCAATTATGCAAGTAAGTTCTGATTAGCCCAGGCGATGGCTTGGACTCTATTTTTAACCGCTAACTTACGGAATATCTGATAAAGGTGAGACTTGACGGTGAATTCGCTAATAAACAAATCATCGGCTATTTGAGTGTTTGATGAGCCAGATTGAAGGCAACGAATCACCTGGATCTCCCTAATGGTTAAATCGACATTGGTGGGTGTCGTGTTGGTGTTGACCATATTGCGGTAATAAAAAAGAAGTTGGTTCGTTACCTTCCTCGGTAACCAGTTGTCACCATTAATGACCTCTTTAAGCCCTTTTGCTATTTTAACTTTTTGTTCAGAATCATAAAACAACCCTTTTAAGACACCGTAGGTAAGTAGCTCTGAGGTAGTAAGTTGCTGGGGGACATTGAACAATATGATCTCATGATTTTTCCACATGACGGGTAAATTAGGGAACACCATGACTAACTTTGGTACCTCTTTGTAATCGATGAGCAAGATACGGTTGCTCTGTTTTCTATCGAAAAGCATCAAGTCGTCCGCTGTCATCTTGTAGAGTGGAATAAATAAGTGCTTTTCTATCTCTTTTACATGCAGATAGGTGTCGCTTGGGTCGATGCACAGAAAGTGTAAAGTGCGAGCGTATCGAGATTTTCTCATTGAAACTCCTTGTTCAATTTGGGTTAGATTTCACGTTGTCATGCATGCTTCGGCTTCTCTAGCGCCTTAATGGTGACTTGCGTTGAATATCAATTCCCAAAGTAAATGAGTGGTTTGTAAGTGGAGAAAAAAGCAACATCGCTCTGAATATCATGATTTGTTACGTTTTTATTCTTTGTATTAGAGCGAGAATAGGAATGCGATTTATCACTGTAGAAAAGCATGCTATTCTTGTGCGCTAAAATTTTCTGAGACTATGAATTTAGACGGAGCAAATCATGGCTAGCCGTGGAGTTAACAAAGTTATATTAGTGGGTAACCTAGGTAATGACCCTGAAATTCGTTACATGCCCAATGGCGGTGCAGTAGCGAACATTACCATTGCAACGTCAGAGTCATGGCGTGACAAAGCAACTGGCGAACAGCGTGAAAAAACAGAATGGCACCGTGTTGCTCTGTTTGGCAAGCTGGCGGAAGTTGCTGGTGAATACCTACGTAAAGGTTCTCAAGTTTACATTGAAGGTCAACTTCAGACACGTAAATGGCAAGATCAAAGCGGTCAAGATCGCTACACAACTGAAGTGGTTGTTCAAGGCTTCAATGGTGTAATGCAAATGCTTGGTGGCCGTGCTCAAGGTGGTGCTCCTGCTCAAGGTGGTATGGGTAACCAACAGCAAGGTAGTTGGGGTCAGCCACAACAGCCACAGCAGCAGCAACAACCACAGCAGCAACAACCACAACAGCAACAGCAATACAGTGCTCCTGCTCAACAGCAGCCGAAAGCACCTCAACAAGCTCCTCAGCAGGCTCAACCTCAATATAATGAGCCGCCAATGGATTTTGATGATGACATCCCATTTTAAGCCCTGTTTTTAATATATTATAAAGACAGTATTAAATTGGAAAAAGCCGCGTTCATCGCGGCTTTTTGTTACCTAGAATTCTTAACGCTTTATTTACAACGTCAATTTATAGTATAAGTAGCAATACGGTATAATGTGAGTTGAAAAGGATTTCGTTATTCATGAGATATACCCCCACACTAAAATTGAGCACTCGCTTAGTGGCGTTTGTCACCGTGATTGTTATCAGTGCGATGTTCATTCTTTTTATCGGTGGCACACTGTCTTTTAAGCGTATTGGGCAGGAATATTTAGACCATTATTTGGTTGGTATTGTCGACGTTGTAGATAAAGAGATGGAAGATCCAGACGCTGCGTATTCGATGCAGCGTTGGATGCCTAAGATGTTGCAGGCGAGCAATATTGTTGAGATGAAACTCTCGAACAAGACGGGCATCGTTTATCGCTTCAAAGATACTTCCCCGCAAATTGACCCTAATCGCCTCTATGAAAGAAGTTTTGTTTTAGAGCGAAATGAAGGCTATCGAATCGAGTTTAAAGCTCTTCCTCCTTACATTGGTTATAACTACTCAATGGAAGCGATGTGGTCGATTACTTTAGCGGTTGCTTTGATTATTTTCTGTCTGGTACGTGGTGTCCGATGGCTGAAAGAGCAGCTAATGGGCTCCGAAATGCTGGAGGAGCGAGGAAGAATGCTTCTCGCTGGGCAAGTTGAAGCTCATGCAAAAGGGGATGAGCGAGAGTGGCCATATACTGCGAGTGAAGCCCTTGATGTACTGATTGAGGAGTTACAAGATGCTCGTCAGGAGCGAAGCCGCTTTGATACCTTTATCCGCACCCATACCTTCTTAGATAAGCTTACTGGCACAGCCAATCGAGTCTTATTTGATAACAAGCTTGAATCGGCCCTGCATGAAAGTGGTGCTAGAGGTGGCGTATTGTTGATTCGCATTGACGAATGGGAACCAGTTCGTGATGCCAATGATAAACAAATCACTGACGGCTTTATTATTGAAGTCGGAGAAGTATTGTCGAATATTGTTCAGCGCTATCCTGATGTTATTTTCTCTCGCTATTACGAAGCAGACTTTGCGGTGTTTATTCCTCACCAAGGATCAAAGGATATTGCAACGTTGGCAGCTCAATGTTTAAGACAGTTAGATAAACTAACGCCACCGGAGCCTTTGGAACCTGACAATTGGTGTCATATCGGTGTGACAATGTATACCGAAGGCGAACGCCATAGCCAGATTATGGATGAAACTGAAACGGCATTAAAAAGCGCCCAGTTGGAGCGTATTAATAATTGGAGCCGTTACCCTAAGCAGAATACAAATGAGTTGGATAGAGGCAGTGTTCGTTGGAGAACACTACTTGATAAAGCTCTGCTCCCTGAAAATTTAGTAATCTTTGCTCAGCGGTGTTATCTTATGCCGGAATCTGGTCAAGCTAATGAATTACATAGAGAAATATTCACTAGAATTCAGGATCCTGATAAAGGTTTATTGAAATCGTCTCGATTTATGCCCGCAGTAGAGCAAGTTGGTTATCAAGCTCAAATGGATCAATCGGTTCTGAAGGTGTTGCTGAAGTCGCTAAAAGAATCAACAACCCTTACCAACTATTCGGTGAACTTGAACGTTACGCCGTTTGCTAATAAACAGCATTTTAAGTGGTTTAGAAGTGAGTTGTTACAGCTCTCCGCTCAGCATCGCTCCCAATTAGCTTTTGAGTTTCCAGAAGGACATCTTATTGCTCATCTCGATTATATGAGACCGGTGGCAAAGATGTTGAAGGGGTTAGGGTGTAAAGTCATTGTTGGTCAAGCAGGGCGAACCATTGTTAGTACTCACTATATAAAAGATTTAAAGGTTAACTTTATTAAGCTTCATCGAAGCCTAATAAAGAAAATAGATCAAAGGCATGAGAACCAACTGTTTGTCCGTAGTTTAATTGGGGCATGTGGTGACTCCCCAACTCAAGTTATTGCGGTGGGAGTCGAGACAAAGCAAGAAAAGAATACCTTGATAGAGTTAGGTATTAACGGCTATCAAGGGAGATATTTCGACGAAGAACAACAGATCATCCCTTTGCCTAACCAAGGTGAAAAGACAGTGAAAACTGAATCTGCTGTAAAAGTTGGACGAAGAAATCGATGGCGTAAGAGTAGTAGTTAAAAATGAATTTTAAAGCGATTTTAGACAAGATAAAGCCAACGAATAATCAAGGCAGCTCTCAAGTTGTCATGTTAGGCAACGATGCCGTTTATATGTCATCAACAGAACCTGAACTGCAAGTAACCAGTATTCCTGTCGTTAACGGGGACTGGGAAAGCGCACTGAAGAAATCGCTTAATAGTGAGGCGTTTACTAGCAATAGCCTGCAATTAATTGTCTGTGCTAACTACTACCAAACTTTCCAAATTGATAAACCGGATATTCCAGAGAGCGAATGGTCGGTGGCCCTGCCTTTTTTACTGAAAGACCTTGTTTCTGAAAGAGTGACCGAGATTACGGCGAGTGCTGTAGCACTGCCTACGTCTAATAAGCTACAAGTGTATGTTTTACCGAAAAAGCTGTTAGATAAGCTTGTGAATATTGCTAACTCAACGCAGGTTGAGTTAAGTGGTGTCGCCCCTGAAGACGAAATTTGGGGCTATAGCGCAGGTGAACTTTCTAATTTTATCTTGTTGCAGCGGAGTATTAACTCGCACTTTAAGCTTGGCGCATTTGTTGAAAATACGGTTTGCTTCCAAAGAACGATCCGCAGTGTTGTCCCTCCCTTAACGGGAGTTGCATCAAGTGCTCTGCAGTTAGATGGTCTTGCCTTAGAGCTCCAACGCTCGATTGATTACCTTTCTTCACAAATTAAAGGCACTCAACTTCATCAGTTAAAAATCTGCTGTGATGAAGAAGACGAGGCTGAATTACAAAACGCGTTAAACAACACATTGAGTTCAACGGTTTCTCTATTAGTTGAGGGAGAGCGCGAAAATTCAGAAAGTTTGTTGGTTAAGCTTGCGGCTGAAAAAGCTGTTTTTAACGTCAATCTTTATCCTGAACACCTGAAGCCTAAAAAAGAATATTTCACCCTCACAAATGTGGCCGCGAGTTGGGGGCTTGTTTGTATATTGCTACTTGGTGGTTACTTTGTAATGCAATATCAAACGTCGAACTTGGATAAAGAACTCACAGCTTTGCAACATGACTCGAACCAGCTTAACAAGCAAGTTAACCAATTGAATAGTAAGTTAACTCAGCATAAACCGTCTCCGGAGAAAGTGGCTGCAGTTGCGCGTCTCAAACGTGAGACGCAAGCAAAAAAAGAAGCTTTAAAGGCGGTTGGACAATACGACGAATCACAACAAGTCGGGTATTCTGGCGTCATGAATTCCTTAGCTAAATTAGGTCGAAATGATATCTCGCTTTCGCACATTTACATGACTCACGATATTCTAGATCTTAGTGGTTTTGCTCGTAACGCAAATGTCGTTCCTAATTGGATCGGTCAGTTTAAAAGTGAGCTGAATTTAGTCGGGCGTGCCTTTGAAAAATTAAAAATTGGTCGCAATGACCAAGATGTGGTGACATTTGAGTTAAGTACTCGCAGGGAGAGTAAATAATGCAACAGTGGAACCAGCTTAACGATAAGTTTCTTGCCTTAAGTCAGAGAGAAAAATGGCTACTTTTCGTATGCGGTTTTGTTGGGCTATCCATGTTGTTGTTCACCTTGTTGGTTGAGCCTGCTTATCTTAATTTACAGGCTAAAAATGCTAAGACGATGAATCTGACTCAGGCAAACCAGAGACAGCAAGGTGAGTTGCTCGTTCTTCAAGCTAAGTTAAACAAAGACCCAGACAAAGACATTAATCGAGAGTACAAAAAACTGCTGGTGGAGAGCCAAGATCTGTCACTTCAGCTTTCCCAGATTGTCGATGGACTGATCTCGCCTTCTCAAATGTCTCAGTTATTGGAGAGCGTTCTCAATGCCGGAAATGGACTTAAGCTCGAATCGCTAGAGTCGTTAAAACCAGAAGCTATTTCGAACAATCAAGAGACCAGTGAATATTCAGGTTACTTTCTTCACCCGGTGAGAATGGAATTGACGGGCAGCTACTTTGATATTTCCGCTTATCTTCAAGCGCTTGAATCACTTCCTGTTAGTTATTACTGGCGAACATTTAAATACTCAGTTGAAGAGTATCCAAAAGCTCGATTGGTGTTCGAAGTTTACACATTAGGTACTAGACAGGAGTTTATCGGTGGTTAGAACTCTATTGTTTGCCTTACTTTTTAGTAGCTCAGTGGCTTGGGCTGAGCAAGACCCAACGGCGCCATTAGGCTGGTTGACGCCACAACAAAAAACAACGTCAGCTAAAAAGGCGCCAACTCGATACCGCTTACCTTCTCTAGAAAGCATTGTGTGCAAAGGCGATACACCTTGCTATGCCATTATGAATGGTCAGATTCTCGGCCAAGGAGAAACGATCAGAGGGTACCGAGTTAAGAATATAGATCCAGAATACGTCACTCTGCAGAGAAGCTCTAAGCAGTGGAAATTAGAGATGTTCTCTTTAGATGTTAAGAATAATTAAGGTTAGAGTGAAGACATGCGTAAACTTGTAGTAGCAATTCTAGTGTCATCTTTAGTCGGCTGTTCGATGGGGCATAGAGATCCTGTTGAGATAAAAGAATCTTTGAACGAATCAATTAATGAAGCGAATAGTAGAGCGCTTCATGAGCTTCCTTCGTCGGTTCAAGACGACCTCATGCCACAACTTGACTCTGACTCGATGTCTCCGAATATGGAAACAGTTAAGCGTTTTCGTATTCAAGCTAATGGTGTTGAAGCAAGAACCTTCTTTGCTAGCCTAGTTAAAGGCACCGAATATAGCGCAGCTATCCACCCCAACGTTGCCGGAAAACTTACTTTAAATCTAACCGATGTGACGTTAGACGAAGTACTTGCGGTTGCTCAAGATATGTATGGCTACGATATTGAAAAGCGCGGCAAAGTGATTCAGGTCTACCCTGCTGGCCTTCGAACGGTAACGATTCCTGTCGATTACTTACAAGTTAAGCGTTCTGGTCGTTCATTAACGACGATTACCACAGGCACGATCTCTAACTCAGACTCTAACTCATCAAGTTCTTCAAGTTCTAACTCTAGCTCGTCGAATTCATCTAACTCCTCTAATTCATCGAATTCGACCTCGAACGGTGGTACTGAGATTGAAACGACCTCTGAAAGCGATTTTTGGCCACAGCTTGAAGCGGCTGTTGCTCACCTCATTGGTTCTGGTGAAGGACAAAGTGTCGTGGTTACTCCGCAAGCCAGTGTGATTACGGTGCGAGCTTACCCCGATGAAATCCGTGAGGTGCGAGAGTTCTTAGGCATTTCTCAGAAACGTTTGCAGCGCCAAGTTATTTTGGAAGCAAAAATCATGGAAGTCACCTTAAGTGATGGCTATCAGCAGGGGATTAGTTGGTCTAATTTATCTAAATCTATTGGCAGCGGTGGTGTTGTTATTGACCGACCAGGTGGAACATTACCTCCATTAGATGCAATCAGCTCTTTGTTAGGCGGACAAACCAACGTAACGATTTCAGATGGTAGCTTTGAAGCGGTTTTGAGCTTTATGGATACTCAAGGTGACCTTAATGTTCTATCGAGCCCGCGAGTAACGGCTGCAAATAACCAGAAAGCCGTTATCAAAGTGGGTACTGATGAGTATTACGTAACAGATTTATCAAGTTCGGTCGGCAGTGGTGATAACGCAAATGTGGCTCCTGAAGTCGAGCTAACTCCATTCTTCTCTGGTATCTCTTTGGATGTGACCCCTCAGATAGATGATAAAGGCAGTGTATTCTTACATGTTCACCCTGCCGTTATTGAGGTTGAGGAAGAAGTGAAGGAGCTCAACCTAGGTTCAACAACAGGCTTGGTGCAACTTCCTTTGGCGAAAAGCTCTATTCGTGAATCTGACTCAGTGATTCGTGCAAAAGATGGCGACGTGGTTGTGATTGGTGGATTAATGAAATCAAATACCAGTGATATCACTTCTAAAGTCCCATTCCTTGGTGATATCCCAGGGTTAGGTCACCTGTTCCGCAACACCAATCAATTGACTCAAAAAACTGAGCTTGTGATTTTGCTTAAACCGACAATCGTCGGCGTGAACACATGGCAAACTGAGTTAGAGCGTTCTCGAGATCTATTGCAGCAGTGGTTCCCCGATGAAGAGTAATCGCTCACTTTCTCAATGTAGATTGGTAGCATCTAACTAAGCTAGGTCATCTTATGTATCAAGCTCACTTTGGTTTTGAACAGCTGCCATTTACCTTAACGCCGAATACCGATTTCTTTTATGGTTTAGCGCCTCATTTCGAAGCGATTCAAACGGTGATCTCGGCGTTAGAGATGGGAGAGGGCGTAATCAAAGTTACTGGCGAAGTCGGTACGGGAAAAACCATGGTTTGTCGGATGCTGGTTAATCACTTAAAGGATTGTACGGCGTTAATCTACCTGCCAAACCCTGTGTTGTCTGGTGCAGACCTGCGTCAAGCCGTCGCCAAAGAGTTAGGTTTGACTATCGAGAATGAAGCAACCTTGGTTGATAACATTCAGCATAAGCTCATTGAATTGCACAATTCAGGTTTAAGAGTGGTAGCGATTCTTGATGAGGCTCAAGCTCTATCGGATGAAGCGTTAGAAACATTAAGGTTGTTCGGTAATCTTGAAACTGAAGATAAAAAATTACTTCAGATAGTGTTACTCGGACAACCTGAACTGGATGTCAGGCTAGAGGCTTATCATCTTAGGCAGTTTCGCCAAAGAATTACTTTTAGTTCAACACTGAGGCCACTCACTCTCGATGAAACGGTGGCGTATATTGATAATCGGATCGCTAAATCTGGTGGTAATCCTGAGTTGTTCAGCTTGAATCAAAAAAAAGCGATTTGTCGCTCATCGTTAGGTATTCCAAGATTGATAAATCAACTATGCCATAAGGCTCTTTTGCTCTCGTTCAGTGAAGATAAGAAAAGTATCGACAACCAGCACCTATTTTCAGCCATGCATGAAACATACGATGTGTGTAAGCCTAAATTTAAAACGCCAATACTGTGGGGTTGGAATTAACTATGAGCGTCATTAATAACGCCTTGTCTGAATTGGCAAAGAAAAAATCAGCAACCTCGATTGAAGCCGCCGTGGTGCCTAAAATCAAAACACGCTCACCATTGGTTTGGTTAGTGGCAGGTTTTACTCTGAGCTTAGCAATGGGCGGATGGGCAATATCACAAGGTCCTGCCGTTGAACATTCAATCTCAACTCGAGATACACAAGTTCAGGTTTCTGTCGTAGATAGTTCGGGAGAAATGGCGGATGTTGTTACTCAAACTCTCTCATCGCCAACCAAGAAATTAGTGACGTTAGATTTAACGCCCCGCTCGGCAGAATACACAGTGGCGGCCAATAGTGTTCAAGCTAAGCCAACGACAACGTCTAGTACTCCTAAAGCAACAAAACCCCACGTCACGCCTAAACCGTTAAGTTCGGCTAAAACGAGTAATACTGACATTCCAAAGCCGATGTATGTGGCTAATGTAGCGAAAAGCAGTCCGACATCTAGCTCTGATGAGTTGAAAGGCTCAGAAAATAGCGAAATGCTGATTGAGCAAGTAGAGCTAACGCCAGAGCAATTATCGGAGAATGCACAAGGGCGAGCTCAGAAAGCGCTAGATGCAAATGATCTTAACGGTGCTTTAAAAGGTTATACCGAGGCCCTGCGTTACTCCTCAAGAAACGAGGACGTCCGTCAGAAACTCGCAATTCTCTATTTTGGTAAGGGTGATACTCGTAAAGCCTATGAGCTTTATCAATCAGGTATCAAACTTAATACCAATAGTGAAAAGCTACGCCTAGGTTTATCAAAACTGCTCGTCAAAGCCAATCAAGCAGAAGCCGCTTTGAGTCCATTAGTACACTTACCGCCAAATCCAACCAAAGACTATTTAGCAATGCGTGCGGCTTTGAGTCAAAAATCGCAACAAGAAGAGATAGCATTAGAGAGCTATCGAAAGTTAGTTGAAGTCGATTCAGATAATGCACGCTGGTGGCTGGGCCTGGCGATTCAACAAGAACGACAGCTTGATTTTACTGCAGCAAAAGAATCATACCAAGGCGCTTTGACCAGAGTTGGAATCTCATCTCAATCGCAAAACTTTGTGCGTGACCGGTTAAAAATACTCGATGCCCTAGAGGAGAGCGACGATGCAAATTAGATTAAGAAAGCGATTGGGTGATTTGCTTGTAGAAGAAGGCATTATTACCGAGGCTCAAGTAGAACAAGCTCTGGCCGCTCAGAAAAGTACCGGTCGTAAGCTAGGTGATGCGCTGATTGAACTTGGCTTCTTATCAGAGCAGCAAATGCTGAGCTTTTTATCCCAGCAGCTTGCTATTCCTCTTATTGATTTGAGCCGAGCCGTTGTCGATGTTGAAGCGGTGCAGCTTTTACCTGAGGTACATGCTCGTCGACTTCGTGCATTGGTTATTGGACGTCAAGGCGATACGTTACGTGTCGCGATGAGTGATCCCGCTGATCTATTTGCGCAAGAATCGTTACTGGGTCAGCTAGGTGATTACGCTTTAGAATTTGTGGTTGCTCAAGAACGACAATTAGTCGATGGCTTTGATCGCTATTACCGCCGAACTAAAGAAATCGCCTCTTTCGCTGAGCAGCTGCATGCAGAGCATCAAGTTAATGATGCCTTTGATTTTGATATAGCAGATGAAGACAGTGACGAAGTTACCGTCGTTAAGCTTATCAACTCGTTATTTGAAGATGCAATCCAAGTTGGTGCTTCTGATATCCATATTGAGCCCGATTCAAATGTCTTGCGTCTTCGTCAGCGTATTGATGGCGTGCTGCATGAAACACTGTTGAATGAAGTCAATATTGCGTCAGCCCTGGTTCTGCGTTTGAAGCTGATGGCCAATCTTGATATCTCAGAGAAACGTCTTCCTCAAGACGGCCGCTTCAATATTCGCGCGAAAGGCCAATCTGTTGATATTCGTATGTCGACCATGCCTGTGCAGCATGGCGAATCTGTAGTTATGCGTTTACTTAACCAATCAGCTGGCCTTCGTAAATTAGAGGCATCAGGCATACCGAGTGATCTTCTGATTAGACTTCGTCAACAATTACGACGCCCACATGGGATGATTTTGGTAACTGGCCCGACGGGTTCAGGCAAAACAACCACCCTTTATGGCGCGTTAAGTGAATTAAACGAACCGGGTAAAAAGATCATTACCGCAGAAGACCCGGTGGAATATCGTCTTCCTCGTGTTAATCAGGTTCAAGTAAACCCTAAGATCAATCTCGACTTCTCAACTATCTTGAGAACTTTCTTGCGTCAGGATCCCGATATTATCCTTATTGGTGAGATGCGTGACCAAGAAACCGTCGAGATTGGCTTGCGAGCGGCACTTACCGGACACTTGGTATTAAGTACATTACATACTAACGACGCGGTAGACAGTGCGCTGCGCATGATGGATATGGGCGCTCCCGGTTATCTAGTGGCAAGCGCTGTTAGAGCGGTTGTCGCACAACGGTTGGTTCGTAAAGTGTGCGCCGATTGTAAGGTTGACGATGATCTGGATGAACCTCGCAAACAGTGGCTAAGTGTTCGCTTCCCTAATCAAGTAGGCGTCCCATTCATGAAGGGACGTGGTTGTCAGAACTGTAATTTGACGGGTTACCGCGGGCGTATTGGTGTTTTTGAAATGCTAGAACTAGAGCAAAACATGATGGATGCGCTTAGAGCTAATGATGCGGTTGGTTTCGCTCAAACAGCAAGGCAGTCTGAAAATTACAAACCGTTATTGGCTTCTGCGATGGAATTGGCTTTGCAAGGTGTGGTGAGTCTCGATGAGATAATGCACCTTGGTGAAGGCGACGCTTCCGGAGCAACCGACCCAATTTATCTGTAGGGGTAAAGAGATATGCCAACATATCGTTATGTAGGTCGTAGTTCTGATGGTAGCCAAGTCAGTGGTCAATTAGATGCGAATAACGAAGATCTTGCTGCTGAAAGCCTGATGAATAAGGGGATCATTCCTACCTCTATCAAGCTAGGGAAAAGTGGCGGTTCAGTATTGGATATGGACGTATCTAGCTTGTTTTCGCCGAATGTTCCTTTGGAAGTATTGGTTCTGTTTTGCCGACAGTTATACAGCCTAACAAAAGCGGGTGTTCCATTATTACGGTCGATGAAAGGCCTGACCCAAAACTGTGAAAATAAGCAGTTAAAAGCCGCCCTCGAAGAAGTGGTCGCTGAATTAACGAATGGTCGTGGATTAGCGGCATCGATGCAAATGCACCCAAATGTGTTTAGTCCGCTATTTGTTTCGATGATCAGTGTGGGTGAAAATACCGGTCGTTTAGATCAGGCACTGCTGCAATTAGCTGGATACTATGAACAAGAGGTTGAAACTCGTAAGCGAATCAAAACGGCGATGCGTTATCCAACCTTCGTGATCAGCTTTATCTTGATCGCGATGTTTATTCTCAACATTAAGGTTATCCCACAGTTCTCGAGCATGTTCTCGCGCTTTGGTGTGGATCTTCCGCTACCCACTCGTATCTTAATTGGTATGTCTGAGTTCTTTGTGAATTATTGGGGCTTAATGCTTGCGGTGATCTTTGGTCTTATCTTTGCTTTTAAAGCATGGGTTAAAACCGATAAAGGGCTAGAACGATGGGATAGGATGCGTCTAAAAATACCAGTAATTGGTGGTGTAGTGAATCGAGCTTTGTTGTCGCGTTTTTCTCGTACTTTCGCATTGATGTTGAAAGCGGGTGTGCCATTGAATCAGTCATTATCTCTATCGGCTGAGGCGTTAGATAACCGCTTTTTAGAACTACGAGTTCAGGCTATGAAAGCAGCAATAGAAGCCGGTAGTACCGTATCTTCTACCGCAATAAACAGCGAAATTTTCACACCCTTAGTGATACAAATGATCTCGGTAGGTGAAGAGACAGGTCGTATTGATGAGCTATTGCTCGAGGTGTCAGATTTTTATGATCGAGAAGTTGACTACGATTTGAAAACCTTAACCGCTAGGATTGAGCCGATTTTATTAGTGGTTGTGGCTGGCATGGTACTGATTCTGGCTTTGGGTATATTCCTACCAATGTGGGGAATGCTCGATGCAATCAAAGGCTAGGGAATGCTAAATAACCTACAACGCTCACGTTTTGTTATTTGGAGTGTGGTTATTCTTTTTCTAATTGTAGGGTTGCTTTCTGCATGGGAAACCGTCGAAGAAGAAGCGACTAATACGGCATTGATCGTCGCGAGTAAGCGGATTTTAGAGCAAGCAAACCTGTACAAACAACAGTATATTTTGAAGGGAAATCTGCTAAAAAAAGATTCAGGACAATCGAGAGTTTATAGCCGAACAGGTTGGGTAAAGCCTATTCAAGGAGCGGATCGTGATTGCGATTATTGGTTGGAACAATTGTATCCTCAACAGAGCATTTTAGGGCTAAGTTCTCCCAGTATTGAAGATAAAAGTGATAACATACAATTTCACTGCCTTTATCATTATAGTGATAAGTATCAGATAGATATATTACTCAAAAAAGAAAGATTTAGTGTGAGAGCCAATATTTTGGCTTTGTGAAAATATTGACACTGTTTTTATGGTTTTATACGTGTGCAAATGTATAATGCGCGTTAACAATTAGATGAGTAGGTAGAAAATGCTTAAAAATCAAAAGGGTTTCTCCCTAGTCGAATTGGTCATCGTTATTGTCGTCGTTGGTTTATTGGCGGTAGCTGCTTTACCTCGCTTCTTAGACGTGACAGATGAAGCCAAAAAATCAAGCATTGAAGGTGTTGCTGGTGGTTTTGCAACCGCAGTTTTGTCGGCGAGAGCACAATGGGAAGCTGAAGCAAGACCATCTGAGAAGATTGGTGTTGAAACATACAATACTGTAAACTACGATGGTGTTGATTTTTGGTTAACAAGATCAAAGAACAGCAACAATGTGGAAACCGACTTTCGAGACGGCTACCCATGGACTCTGAATGACAACTCTGGCGTAGCGCCACAAGATATTTCAGACCAAACCTGTTCTGAATTGATGGAAAACTTACTGCAGAATCCACCTAAAGTTGGTGCGGTTTCAGATGTTGATAGCGATTCAAATTACAAATATTCAGCGCAAGCAAATTCAGGTGATGCAACGTGTACTTACATTCAGTTAGAAGGTAATACCGAGCACCAATTTGTTTACGAAATTAAAACTGGTCGTGTGACCGTAACTTTGCAGTAAGTCTGCGTAAAATTAAACATAGAGAGAGCTTAACTATGAAAAGACAAGGCGGTTTCACCCTAATTGAACTAGTGGTTGTAATTGTTATTCTGGGTATTCTTGCTGTAACTGCGGCACCACGTTTCCTAAACCTGCAAGATGATGCAAAAAATGCAACTCTTGAAGGTCTAGCTGGGGCAATTCAAGGTGCTTCAGGTATTATTTACGGTAAGGCTGCAATCGCAGGTATTGAATCTACTTCAGGTGCAGTTAGCACTGGTGTTGGTACTCAAAGTATTCAGACTGTTTTTGGATATCCTGAAGCGTCATCGACAGCAATCTCAGCAATCGTTCAAGGTGTTGGTGCTGATGAGGACTTTGAATTTATTAAGACAAGCGGCGCTACATCAGCATTGTTTGGTATTAATGGGTACACTACTAACTGTGTTGTATATACCCAAGCAACAGCTGCTAACGTTGAAGCAACAGCAAACATGGTAGAAGACTCAAACTGTGCTCCTTAGCACATTAGTTAAAATTGAGGCCAGCACCTGTGCTGGCCTTTTTTCCATCTGCTACACAAATATCAAAACTATTCATATACATAAGATCGTAAGCTTCGTTATCTTGTATAATCAGTATTCGCTAGGCAGTTAGAGGCTCATTATGGATAACAGCCCCAAATCCAGCGGCTTTACTCTGGTAGAGCTGATCATCGTTATTATTATCCTTGGTATTGTTTCAACTTTCGCTGCGAGTCGCTTCGTTGGCACTTCTAGCTTTTCTACCTTTACTGCCCAAGAGCAGGCTATTTCCGTTATACGTCAAATCCAAGTTAATCGAATGCAATCTAACGTGTCAGCAGCTAATGATAGTTTTCGTCTTGCTATTCATAGTGATTGTCTAGGTTCAATAACTGCTTGCAGTTTGAATCTATCGAATAGTGCTCAAAAATCACAAGCCGATGCGCGTAGTGATTATGTGCGTGAATCCGATATTTCATTTTCTCCAACCAACACCATTATTGATTTTGACTTATTAGGGAACCCTTCGGTGAGCGCTGGAGTTAACATTACGATTAACTCCACCACTTCGAGCAATAGCGCTCAAGTCTGTATTAATTCTCAAGGTTATGTGCGTGAAGGGGCGTGTCTATGATTCGTTCCCGTGGTTTTACTCTCATAGAGAGCATTATTGTGATTATCGTACTGAGTATTGCGATGGTCACGATTACCAGTTTTTTAGCACCTCAAGTGGCAAGTTCGGCCGACCCACAATATCAAAACCGTTCCGTAGCCTTAGGTCAGAGTTTGATGAATCAAATTTTAGCTCGTGGCTTTGACGAACATAGTGACTTTGATGGTGGTCTGGTGCGCTGTGGGGATGCAGGTGCGACCGCTTGTTCTGCTCCCAATGAACTCGGAGTGGATGGGGCAGAGGCAACCCCCGCAGCTTTCAATGATGTCGATGACTATATCGGTTGTTGGTACACAGATACTACTGAGTCAGCTTGCGTTTCATCAACGAAGTATCCGCTTGCTAATATCCTAGATGAAAATATCGAAGGCAGTTATGCCAATTTTCGTGTTGAGATTTCGGTGGTTTATGATCAAAACATGGACGGAACTAACGATAATACTATTGGTACGATGAAGCGCGTTGAAGTACAGATCTTTGGTGGTAATAACCGCTACAGCGTGATTGCCTATAAGGGGAACTACTAATGAAACAACGTGGTTTTACTCTGATAGAAATGATCGTAACCATTGTTGTAGTTGCCGTCATCGGTCTTGCAATTGCCGGTTTTGTTGAGTATGGCATGAAAGGTTATGTCGAAACTATCGACCGACAAAAGGTACAAATAAAAGGGCAATTCGTTGTAGAGAAAATGTCGCGAGAGATAAGCCACGCGGTTCCTAACAGTTTTGATTCGAGCATTATGCCAGCTTCGGCTTTTACTCAAAAATGTCTCACCTTTTACGCTATTAAATACTCAGGCTTTTATCACCTTGACGAATCGACGGATGAGCTTGATTTTATTATCGGGCAAGACTCGCCCACGTTAGATGCCGGCGATTACCTCATTATTAATCCCACCACTTATTCTGAATTTGGTGCTGGTTCGACTAAACGGATTTCAGTCTCAGGTTTAGTTTCCACGAGTAATGTGTTTACCGCTAACTCTGTTAGCCTTGCCAGCCAGTCTATTGCTCAACGCCATTATATTTACGATGAGAGTGCTTCGGTGAGTTACTGTTTAGTGAATGACACCGTTCAGAATCAAGGTCTAATTCAGCGCAATGGAATCACCGTTGCGGATAGCATCAATTATGCTGACAGTAATTTTCGTTATGAAGAGCCAAGCTTACAGCGCGGTGGTGTGATTCACATCGATCTCGTGCTTGAGCAAAACAGCGAAGTAAGTGTTTACCAACAAGATGTGCAGGTACTCAATGCGCCATAGAAAATCATCTCAACAAGGCAGTGTTTTGGTCGTCGCAGTATTTGTTATTGTGGTAATGGGCTTCCTTGCGACTTCTTTAGTGCAAGTTCAGTGGTCAAATCACGATACATTGACGCGTAAGCAGCTTGGTACACAGGCTTGGTTGCTGGCACACTCCGCGAATGAGTGGGCACTCACTCAAGTTTATCCTTTGACGGTATCACCTGCGGTTTCAACAAGTGTTAGCACTGTCTGTAGCAACTTAAATTCAAATCAAGTGAGCAGCGGCATGTCGACTATCTGTACTGTAGACCAACTAACTTGTAGTCAGATCGGTGTGTTAGATGGTGTTGGCTTTTTCAAAATAGAATCAACGGCCATTTGTGGTTCGGGTATCAACCAAGTACAGCGTATTCAAGAAGTTTGGGTAAAGGAATAATTATGAAGCTACTATTATTAGGTTTGATGTTCGCATTTTTAGTCCCTACCTCGTTTGCTGCAACTGTTTATGACATATCCGATCCAAATACGAATATTTGTAATAATGGCCAACTTAATGGCATAACCTACACTTGCTCTCAAGATATTGTTTTAGGTAACAAAGATACGATTATCTTTAGCCGAACTGAGTTGATACCGCAAAATAGCCGACCTCTGCTTAAGTTAACTTCAGGCAGCATAAAATTTGAAAATAATAACCAGTCAGGAACTGCAGCTACCCCAATAGATATTGAATCTCACTCGGATTCTATTTTTAAAGGCTCTACTGTATATGGCAATATTGAAAGCTCAGGAGGGCAAGTTAAATCTGAGTCTGGGAGTAACTTATTTTATGGTGATGTAAAAGCTCTAGGCGATATCGTTCTCAAGAAAACTAAAGTTTATGGTGACGTTACAAGCACTGGTGGGCAAGTTAAATTTGAAACAAACCCTAACGAAGTTTTCGGAGATATCCACGCATTAAGTGATGTGATTTTAAAGAATACACAAGTATGTGGTCTTGTAACATCAACCGGTGGAGAGTTTAAAGCTGAAACACAGAATAGTATTTATGCTCAAACAAAAGCGATTGATGCTCATGGAAAGGCAACGATAAAAAATTCATCTGTATGTGGTGAGGTAAAGTCCTCATCAAATGATTTTAGTAGTGCCAGTTTTTATTGTGGTATTGATGATCCTAATTGTAATTATGCCTCATCAAATTGTCCTGCGAATATCGAAGAGTTATGTTCATTTTCTCCCTCTGAACCTCCAATCAACCAAAACCCTCAATTTGAATTTGGTACGTTGACGGATAATGACTGTACAATTTCATCTCCAGGACCTGATAACAAACAAGTTGTAACTTGTACGCTGAATTTTAATAACAGCTATGACATAGCGAAACCTAAACCGCTAGTTTTCGTTATGCCAACCATTGATGCAAGCTTATCTGTTAAAAACAATGGGACAACAGAACTTCCTTCTACAGCGTCAGTAATCAATACAACTTGGCAATCTGCAACAATAGTTCAAGAAATAGCACCAAGTGCTAAGAAAAAGATAAGCAATATTGCTTATCTAGATGCTCCTATGAGTGGGCAAGGAGACCCTTTGAAAAATAGTAATCATATTGATTACTTTGTTATCGAAGAAGGTGTGATCTCTTTAAATAATGGTGAAAGTCAAATTGTTGCAGGTCTTGTAAATACAAACACTGCCGCCTCTCAAATTTCTTCTGAAAGAAATAATGCAGATATTATTCGCTATGACGATTATGGTTTAGACTCTTTTAATTCTAAGCCAGGCATTTTAGTTCAACCTCAAACAAAAAATAACACATCGGCGTGGTTTACCGGAATGGCTCGCGGTGTAGGGGTTGATAGCTTTTCCTTGGCATTAGAGAAATCTGAAGTCATCAAAAATAACTCAATATCATCTAAAGAGAATGTAGCTTTTGTAGCTGGTGAAGGTTCCGGGTTTATTCAAGGCGCGCGCTTTTTCCTTGGCAATGCCGAAACAAGAGTTACGACTACGCTGAGTGAAAAGGTTATTTCTCCCATAGAAGTTGGTTGTGAAGAGTTTACTTCGATAGCAGATGCTGGGTTTGATGCTCCTCCTATATTAGTTGCGAATAAAAACTCTCGCAGTGGTAATAATGGCGGCTGGATTCGCCGTTGTGATATCACGAAAGATAAAGTGTATTTCATTGTTGAAGAGGATATGGACAAGGACAGTGAAAGGTCTCACATTGCTGAGGATGTAGGCTTTTTTATGTTTGACCGACCGAATGAAATAGGCATATGTGAAGGGTTTAATGATAAAAGCCCAGCCCAAACTTGGAAAGGGTCGAACGGGAGCTTAGAAATTAATGGTTCTCCCAAGATAGTAGGTGCGCTTAGGGATGATGGGCAACGTTACGTAGGCTTTTTAGATTCCAATACCAATGATAGAACAGGTGTCGCTTGTGAGGGGCAGCTGTGTTATGGCTTGGATGATTTGCTTATCGATAAAGAAGCATTAGAAGATGTTCCAGACAACTTAGGTAACTCATTAGATATCCCTTACACCCACAATGTCACTTCCTTGCCTATCACTGTTGGTGGTGTGAAGATTTACGAATATGACAGCATCTCAATTGGTAGTGGTGCAGTGGTTGAAATAGAGTCTGGTAAATATAAAATTGGCATGCTTAATATCAATGGTACTGGTGAGCTACGTGTAAAGAGCGGCGATATAGTGACCATATTTACTAAAAACCTATCAGTTAATAATGGTAGTTATGTGGGTATTCCCATTACTAGTTGGAGTGGTGATAAGCCTGTACTTGCAAGTGATACACATTTTAGAGTTAACGTATTAGAAAATGGCACGAATCAAGTAAGCTTAAATAGTAGCGGTTCTGGTAATAAGACGACTTTTACTGGCTTGTTGTACAGTGAGCAAAAAGTGGACATGAGTGGTACGGCTAGACTCTATGGTGCCGTATCTGCACAAGATATAAATATGTCATCAAATGCTCTTATTCATGCAGAAACAAGCTGTATTGTACCTGTTGATGATTACGAGATAGAGATATCTCCCGCGACGAACTTAGCTTTGATGTGTGGCGACGATTCCCCTCAATTTACCATTAATACCTCCAATAATGGTGTGGCGGAAAGCCTAGGTGTTACGGTGAGTATTACGCCAGACGCTGCTGAATTCGACGTTTCTGTACTACAAGGTTCAGGTACTTACCCTAATTATGTTTCAAATGACGATGGTGAATTAACTTTAAAAGTTGTCGCTAAAGGTACTGCCAATATTGATTTTGATACAAGTTATAAGCTAACGGCGACATTAGTCGATGATTCAGGTAAAGAGGTTGAAAGCCAGTTTAAGTTCGTACCATTTAAATTCTCTTTAATGGATGGCAATACTCCAACCAATCGTCTTGACGTTATTGCAGGGCAGGCCACACAGACAGTAACTAAAGTTTTAGCGTGTGATTCTGGTGACTCAATTGTTGTTGCTGAGAACTATACAGGTGAAGCTGGGGATGAAGTTACTATTGCTCATGAGCTTGATAGCTCTTGGAGTGGTTCCGATGGTTCGCTGACTTACTTACCTGAGTTCAAAAAAGGCAGCGCCTCAACAGGCTTAACTATTTCTGAATCAGGTCTTTTCAATGTTACTTTAAAAGACAGTAGCTTTGATTGTACTGGTTTCGCTGGTTGTCCCGAAGATGGGAATTATGATGTAGAGGGAAGTTTCTCGGTCTACTCTCGTCCTTGGAAATTTGCGATTTGCACCAACAAGAGCTCAGATGGAAACAGCAACGAGAAAGACTCAGATAGTTTTGCTGCTGCCGGATCGCCATTTGATGTTTATGCCCGCCCGATAAAGCATACCGACTCATCTTCTGTTTGTACTGATGATAATTTGTTGACGAATAATTACTTTAAGTCGACAGCAAGCGTCGAAGTTACAACGACTTTAGATACACCTCTAATTACGGTTTATCCTGACGCTAAGTTAGGTGATTTAACCCCTGTAGCTCAGCTAACTAAACAAATTTCGTCGAATGACCAGGCGAATAAAGGTTATAAGTTCGATAGTTTGAAGTACTCAGAAGCGGGTAGTTTTAATTTTACTGCTACTGAAACAGGAAGCTTCTACAGCTCAATTTTAGGTGGGTTATCTGGTAGTAAATCTATTGGCCGCTTTTACCCTAAATACTTTGTGCAAGGTACTCCAGAATGGAATGTCGCCAAGCAAAATGATATCGCATACCTAAGTCAACCTTATGATTCTACAGTTCACCAAGCATATCCAATGGCTTCTGGTGAAGATGATACGGATAATGTTCTTAATAATTACCGGTTCTTTAATTCAGAGTTACAAGCAAAGTTTGGTGTTTTAGATGATAGCAACATAGATAATGACTTCTTGTTAGATACTGGTTCTGGCACTTGGTCTACTACTCGTTATCATTGGTTGCTGAATGACAATGCAGCTGAGCTTCAACGAGTTACGGACTCAGATGATGTTAGCCGCAGAGATGCCCCGTTTAATACGTCGGATGCTAATTCTACTGCTACAAATTTTGGTTTAACGATCGAAGGAACAGATCCTGTGTCATTCACGGATTCTGATCCTGTTACCGATTCGGCAGTATTCCCAGTCCAGCCTCCTGCTCGCTACGGTCGAATGGCGCTCGACGATATTGGTGGCAATTCCGATACTACTCTAACGATTCCACTTCGTGCTGAGTTCTGGGATGGCAGTGAGTTTGTTGTTAACGAAGATGACGACCGCAGCACATTCAATGGCTCAAATGTTTGTAAGCAAGTTATTTGGACCAGTAATGAGGTGAAAACTACATTGGCTTCACTTAATGGCAGTGGAAATGTGGATGATGGAGAGGAAGACGTCACAGCGAACCAAAATACGCCTTCTGGTGCAGATGCACCACGTGAGCAGGTACGATTGTGGTTAAGAATGGAAGCATCGACACCATTGGCTAAAACTGGTGAGAATCCTGTTGCATGCTCAGGCAGCGATCAAGATCAGCCATGGCTGCGCTACAACTGGAGACAGTTAGGCGATGAAGATCCCTCCACCGTCGTCACATTCGGTATCTACCGCGGTAACGATCGAGTGATCTACCGAGGTGAAAGTGGCTTAACAGGTCAGTAAAAATATAATTTTTGCCCCTTAAGTTAGGAATCTGTAAGAAATTGCGGGTTTCAGTCCATGTTTATACCTCAATGCCTTGCCGTGACAGCAAGGCATTGGTACATTTAGTGCAATTTTTGTCTTCTAATTCTTGCAGGATGAGCGAAGAATATGTTTAAAAAACTTCGTGGCATGTTTTCAAACGACCTATCGATTGATTTAGGTACAGCCAATACCCTTATTTATGTAAAAGGCCAAGGCATTGTTCTTGATGAGCCTTCTGTTGTAGCAATTCGCCAAGATCGTGTGGGCTCTGGAAAGAGTGTCGCTGCTGTTGGTCATGCTGCGAAGCAAATGCTTGGACGTACGCCTGGTAACATTTCAGCGATTCGTCCAATGAAAGACGGCGTAATTGCTGACTTTTACGTAACAGAAAAAATGCTTCAACACTTCATTAAACAAGTGCATGACAACAGTGTACTCAAACCAAGTCCTCGTGTTTTGGTTTGTGTTCCTTGTGGTTCTACTCAGGTAGAGCGTCGTGCTATCCGTGAATCAGCGCTAGGTGCTGGTGCGCGTGAGGTTTACCTTATCGATGAGCCAATGGCTGCTGCGATTGGTGCAGGCCTACGTGTATCTGAACCAACAGGTTCAATGGTTGTTGATATTGGCGGTGGTACTACTGAAGTTGCGGTTATCTCACTGAACGGTGTGGTTTACTCGTCTTCTGTACGTATCGGCGGTGACCGTTTTGATGAAGCTATTATTAATTATGTGCGTCGTAACTACGGCAGCCTGATTGGTGAAGCAACAGCAGAAAAGATCAAACACGAAATCGGTTCAGCTTACCCTGGCGACGAAGTGGAAGAGATCGAAGTACGTGGTCGTAACCTTGCTGAAGGTGTACCTCGTAGCTTTAGCCTGAACTCAAACGAAATCCTTGAAGCGCTTCAAGAGCCACTATCAGGCATCGTATCTGCAGTGATGGTTGCACTTGAACAATGTCCACCAGAACTGGCTTCTGATATCTCAGAAAACGGTATGGTACTGACAGGTGGTGGTGCACTGCTTAAAGACCTTGATCGTCTGCTAACAGAAGAAACAGGAATTCCTGTTGTTGTTGCAGAAGAGCCATTAACGTGTGTTGCTCTGGGGGGCGGTAAAGCCCTAGAGATGATCGACATGCATGGCGGCGATCTGTTCAGCGAAGAATAATATCTAGTGTTAGGCTCTTTTATTACCGAGTTTTATGTAAAGAGCCTAGGACCTTGTCTATAGGACCAAATGTAGCTCTAGGACCAAATATAGAATGAAGCCAATTTTTGGTAGAGGTCCCTCTCTACAATTGCGCCTGTTTTTTGCTGTAACTTTATCAGCCAGCCTTATGCTGGCTGATAGTCGTTTAGATACTTTCTCAAATGTCCGCTATCTATTAAACAGCATGGTTGCACCTATTCAATATGCTGCCAACTTACCTCGCACTATGTTCGATGGTGTCTACGAACGTTTTAGTACTCGCAAAGGCCTGATCGAATCCAACCATAATATTAAACGAGAAGTTTTGCGTCTGAAGAGCGAACTGATTCTGCTTGAGCAATATCAAGAAGAAAACAAACGCCTTCGTAAGTTATTAGGATCTCCGTTTATCCGTGACGAAAAGAAAGTCGTCACAGAGGTTATGGCAGTAGATACTTCACCATATCGTCATCAGGTTGTGATCGATAAAGGTCAGATTGATGGGGTATATGAAGGTCAGCCGGTGATCAACGAGAAAGGTATTGTAGGCCAAGTGACTTTTGTTGCGGCTCACAATAGTCGTGTCCTGCTACTCACTGATGCAAACAATGCGATTCCTGTTCAAGTCATCCGTAACGATATTCGAGTGATAGCTTCGGGCAATGGCATGATTGATGAGATCCAACTAGAGCACATCCCAACCAGTACTGATATTCAAGAAGAAGACCTGCTGGTGACATCAGGTTTAGGTGGGGTTTATCCAGAAGGTTATCCAGTCGCTTATGTTTCTGCCGTTGATTACGACCCGAAACGTGAGTTTGCGGTTATCAAAGCAGAGCCTGTGGTTGAGTTTGATAAGCTCAGGTACTTACTGCTTGTATGGCCGGATGAAAACAAACAGATGCAAGCGGATCAATCCAGCATAGAACAAGCATTGTTAGAGGGCGAAGATGGCCAATAGCGTTTTAAGAAGCAAGGTAGTAATTGGTTGCTCATTTTTGATCGCGCTTATTCTGCAGACGATCCCGTGGCCCGGTAGTTTGGATCTATTCAGACCCTCTTGGTTGCTATTGGTGACTTGTTACTGGGTTTTAGCTTTACCTCACCGTGTTAACGTGGGTAGCGCTTTGATTCTAGGCTTGTTGTGGGATCTTTTGATCGGTTCAACATTGGGTATTCGCGGGATGATGATGGCAATAGTGATGTACATTATTGCGATGAACTTCCTAGTAATACGCAACATGGCGCTATGGCAACAAGCGATGATTATTGCTGCGTTGACTGTGCTGTTTGAAGTGTTGATCTTCTTTGGTGAATATTTGATCCAAGATGTCGTGTTCAATCCGTTATCGTTATGGAGCGCATTGATAAACTGTATACTTTGGCCTTGGATGTTTTTATTAATGAGGCGCGTGCGTCGCCATTGGCATGTGAGGTAGCGTGACGATGAAAAAGAAACATTTAGTTTTGGCATCGGGTTCCCCACGCCGCAAAGAGCTTCTTTCTCAACTGGGCTACGAGTTTTCTATCCTGGTAACCGATGTTGAAGAGTGTAAGCACGCACAAGAAACCGCCGAAGGGTACGTTAAGCGACTATCTTTAGATAAAGCCTTAGCGGCGCTCTCTTTATTAACAACGAATACCGATGAAAAGCAGCATGTCGTTCCTAGTTCTGATAATGTAGATCTTGGCTCTGATGCTATTTCTCTTGATTCTGAAATAGTGGTTCTTGGTTCTGACACAGTTGTTGTCAGCCAAGGGCAAGTGCTCGAGAAACCAACCGACTTTTCTGACTCTAAGCGTATGCTTACTCAGTTAGCCAACGAACGCCATCAAGTGATGACGGCCGTTTCTGTGGTTTCGGCTGAAAAACAAAAAACAGAAATCGTTATTACCGACGTATGGTTTAAACCCCTCAGTGAAAAAGAAATAGAACAATACTGGCAAACAGGGGAGCCATGCGATAAAGCCGGTAGCTATGGGATCCAAGGTTTGGGTGGACGCTTTGTTACACGAATCGAAGGTAGTTATTACGCCGTTGTCGGCTTACCTTTATTTGAAACGGATCAGCTACTGCAAGAATTCTTATAATTACTAATCTGAGGTGCAGCATGAGTGCTGAATTGTTGCTGAACGTGACCCCGAGTGAAACTCGTGTGGCCATGATTGAAGGGGGGGCTCTTCAAGAGATCCACGTCGAACGAGATGCTCGACGCGGTATCGTGGGAAATATCTATAAAGGACGTGTAAGCCGTGTTCTTCCTGGAATGCAGGCAGCTTTTGTGGATATAGGCCTTGAGAAAGCAGCTTTTTTACACGCCTCTGATATTGTTCCGCACACTGAATGTGTTGCTGAAAATGAAAAAAAACAGTTTCAAGTCCGTGATATTTCAGAGCTTGTCCGTCAAGGTCAAGACATTGTTGTTCAAGTTGTCAAAGACCCTCTTGGTACTAAAGGTGCCCGTTTAACCACTGATATCACTCTACCATCTCGTTATTTGGTCTTTATGCCGGGCGCAAGCCATGTCGGTGTTTCTCAGCGAATTGATAGTGAGTCAGAACGTAACCGTCTTAAAAAAGTCGTGTCTCGTTACTGTGACGAACACGGTGGCTTCATTATCCGTACGGCCGCAGAAGGGGCTGACTCGAATGAATTGGCACAAGATGCCGCATTCTTGAAACGATTATGGCTAAAAGTGCTAGAGCGTCGTGGTAAACACAAAGCTCGTACTCGTCTATACGGCGAACTTTGCCTAAGCCAGCGTATCTTGCGTGACTTTGTGGGTACTGAGTTGAGCCGAATTCAGGTCGATTCGCGTTTAGAGTATGAAAACCTAAAAGAATTTACTTCTGAGTACGTGCCAGAGCTTACTGAAAAGCTTGAGTTGTATGAAGGCGACAAGCCTATCTTTGATATGTACGATACCGAGAATGAAGTTCAACGCTCTTTGGACCGTAAAGTCGAATTAAAATCTGGTGGATATCTGATTATCGACCAAACGGAAGCGATGACCACTGTCGACATTAACACTGGTGCATTTGTTGGTCGCCGTAATCTAGAAGAAACGATTTTCAATACTAACGTAGAAGCGACACAAGCCATTGCTCGTCAGCTGCGTCTACGTAACTTAGGTGGCATTATCATTATCGATTTTATTGATATGCTGTCAGAAGAACACCGTAAGCGAGTACTAACTTCTTTAGAGGCGGCGCTAGACAAAGATCGTGTGAAAACCAATATTAACGGCTTCACGCAACTTGGCTTAGTTGAGATGACTCGTAAACGTACTCGTGAAAGTATTGAGCATATTCTGTGTTCTAGTTGCCCTGCCTGTGAAGGTCGTGGCAGTGTGAAGACAGTCGAAACAGTTTGTTATGAAATACTTCGAGAAATCACACGTGTGAATCGTGCGTATGACGCTGACAAGTTTGTTGTGTATGCAGCAGCCGCTGTTGCTGAAGCGTTAGAGGGCGATGAATCTCACGCGCTCGCTGAGCTTGAAGTGTTTATTGGTAAACAAGTTAAAATCCAGGCTGAGCCTCTGTACATACAAGAGCAGTTTGATGTTGTTATGATGTAATGGATATTTTGTGAGCTCAAGCGTTACTCTGATTCTTCGTGCATGTTTATGGTTAGTGGTTACTCTCTTAGTAACGCTAGCCATTGCCGTTACTACACTGCGTGTAGCCTTACCCAATTTAAACAAGTATCAATCTGAAATTGAAGTTTGGGTAAATCAACATTCCGGTTTTGAATTTTCTATTCAAGACGTGGGTGGTTTTTGGCGCAACACTCACCCCTCTATTGCCCTACAAGGCGTCAAAGCTAGCCTTCCAAATGCTGAAGATGTGACCTTCTCTGTTGAGCGTGTTGAAGTCGAGTTTGACTTGATTCAATCGCTTGTTCAGATGCGTCCGGTTGTGGCCGATCTGGTCATGAATCAAATGTACCTTGATATCCGTTCTATTGACTTGTTTGCTGGGCAAAACGGCAAAGATAAACCTAAAGAATCGAACTCTTCAAAGCGAATTATGCAAGAGCTGGATAACTTGTTGTTGAAAACGTTAGTGGATGTTACCGCTAAAAATTCAACCCTTGCATATCGGACTATTTCTGACGAAGACCGCCAACTCGACATTGAAACTTTAAAATGGCAAAACTCAGGTAAACATCACCTTGCGGAAGGTGTGGTGAGTATTAAAGACGCCAACCTAAATTCCTTGTCAGTGAGTGCTAACTTTGTTGATGGTGGATCGTTGACCGATATGACGGGCGAGTTCTATGTGAGCGCGGATAATATCTCGGTGAAGCCTTGGTTAACCCGCTACATGCAGGCGGAGTCAGGTGTTGAAACCGGTACGGTCAGCCTTAATAGCTGGTTAACGTTGAAAAACAGTAAGCCAGTTAATGCTTATGTTGAGGTATTACCTTCTGAACTGACTTGGAACGAGGATGGCCGCCACGATTTGATGATTGAATCTGGTGTGTTTAAGCTTTCTCCATTGGAAGATGGTTGGCAAGTAAATGGTCACTCACTTAATTTGAGAACCGATGATACGCCTTGGCCTGAACTTGATGTCGCATTTAAGTGGAACAAAGGTCCGTGGCAACTCAATGTTTCTGAGCTTGATGTTGCAACACTAACGCCGTTGATTAAGTTGTTGCCGGATTCTGAACAGTCCTCCCAAATGATTAACTCGTTGGCTCCCGGTGGTTTGGTTTCTGATATTCGTGTATCCATGGATTCAGGTATTGAAAGCTTACGTTATTCTGCGAGTTTTTCTGATATGGCTATCGAGCAATGGGAATTAGTCCCGGGTTTTAGCCAAGTTTCAGGGAGTGTGTTTGGTTCTGCATCAGAAGCGAAAGCCAGCTTGCATGTTATTGATGATGTGTTTCCTTATGGCGATGTATTCCAAGCCCCTCTAAATATCAAACAAGGTCAGGTTGATATTGTTTGGCAGCAAGATGAAAACGGTTGGAAGCTTTGGTCCGATAAAATCACGGCTGCAACGCCAGATTTACAAGTTTTGGGCGCATTTCGTTTGGATTTCCCGAATGATGCAAGCCCATACCTGTCTTTTTACGGTGAAGCGGACGCTTACAATGTGGGCGAAACATGGCGTTACTTACCGACATTAGCGCTTGGCCAAGATTTAACGGATTACCTTTCTACTGCGATTCAAGCCGGTAAAGCCGACACCGTTAAGTTACTTTGGCATGGTGAGTTAGCCCAATACCCCTACACCAATCACGATGGTATTTTCCAAGTTTGGGTTGGGTTAGAGAACGCGAAATTTAGTTTTGATACCGGCTGGCCACTGATTACCGATCTTCAACTTGATCTGCTATTTGAAAATGATGCGATGCATCTAGATTCTCGTTCGGCTCAATTGATGGATGTAACCGCCGATCGTATTACGGGTCGTATTCCCTATTTAGGGGAAGGCGGTCATATTGAAATTGAAGCGAAGGCCACCGCGTCGGGCAATGCAGTACGCGATTACATGACCGCTTCTCCATTAGTCGATTCCGTCGGTGCAGCCTTAACGGCTCTGCAAGTGAGTGGCGATGTGTCATCTGAATTCCAACTCAATATTCCTTTCGATTCCGAAAAAGAGCCAAGAGCGTGGGGTTATGCCGATCTGAGTGGGAATCATGTTGAAATTGAAGCTCCGCCAATGGTGCTTGAAAACACGACAGGACGTATCGAGTTTGATAATGATGTCATCACGGCGAATGGCTTAGCTGCTGATTTACTGAAACAGGGCATCTCTGTTGATTTTAAAGGCCTCAATGATGGCCCAGGGTACGCAGTTGATATCGATGTTTTAGGCGATTGGGACGTTAAACCTCTAGAGCCTTATATTGGCGAGCAATGGTTAAGCCGTTTATCGGGTCATGCTCAGTGGCAAAGTCAGATTGATATTCAGCTCAACGATATCGGTTTTAGTTACCAACTGGATTTGCAGTCAGATCTTAAGTATTTGGCTAGTGATTACCCATATCCATTGGCGAAAAAATCATTAGAAAGTGGCTCAGCAAGGCTACAAGCGTCGGGCAATCAAGAAGCGATTACCGCACGTTTACAGCTCCCTAGCACCAAATATCAGGCTGAAATTGATATTACAGACGATGTTCCCAAGTTAACGGCGACTAACTTAGTGCTTGGTCGGGGTGGTTATAAAATTAGTCCTGTTGTTGGCCATCATGCGTTAATTCGCACTGACAAGTTCAATGCCGATGATTGGTTATCGGTAGTGATGGAACCGGTGAAGCCTTCAGATGCTGTGCTCAGTCAAATGAACACGCCAACCATTCCTGCACCAAGTCGCATTACGTTCGAGAGTAAGGAACTGATCTTAGGTGGTATTCCTTGGAATGATGTCGATTTTAGCGCTCGTAAGAACAAACAGGCGTGGCAGATGGAAGTGTCTAGCCAAGAGATCGAAGGAGATATTAATTATCTGCCTCCATACGATTTAACGGTTTCGCTGGATCGCCTACATTTGTTTGTTCCTGAGTGGAGTGACAAGAAAAACCAAGAACAATTGCTTCAACGAAAAGAGCAAGAAGCCCCATTGATCTCTGAATTGGATAGAAAGATCCATGATGCGATGCCAAATCTAAAATTGACCCTTAACGATTTTTGGTTGCAAGGCTATAAGGTAGGTAAGGTCGATGTTGAACTGGCTAGGCAAGACGATCGTATTGAGTGGAAGAAGATTCAGGTTCGAAGCGGCGGAAACAAAGCGGATGTGAGTGGCTGGTGGGAATTGAAAGGCGATAAGAGTCATTCATCGCTCGCCGTTGATGTTGAAGGCGAGAACAACAGTGAATTAATGGAACGTTTTGGTATTACTTCAGGGATTCAAAAAGCGCCTTTCGCGCTGGAAGGTCAACTGCAGTGGGATGGATCTCCTTGGGGTATTAAAATGGATACCCTTGACGGAAACGTTGAAACCAAATTCGGTAAAGGCATTATTTCAGACGTAAGTGGTGCTGCTCGATTGCTTGGTTTGTTTAGCCTAGATTCAATCATTCGTAAGATGCAGCTCGATTTCTCTGATGTGTTTGATAAAGGCATGGCGTTCAACAGCATCACAGGTACGGGTAAAATTCAAAATGGCATATTCCTGACGAATGACTTAAATATGGATGCCGTTGCGGGCGAGATGCAGATCAAAGGTATCGCTAACTTGAATACGCGTCAGGTTGATGCTGAAGTGAACTTTACCCCAGATATTACATCCGGTATTCCGGTATTAACGGCATTTGCTGTGACTCCGCAAACCGCACTGTACGTGTTGGCGGTAACTACCGTTATTTCGCCAGTGGTTGAGGTCTTTACCCAAGTTAATTACTCGGTGAAAGGACCTCTGGATTCACCAACGGTAAGTGAACTTTCGCGCAGTTCCGGTGAGTTCCAGTTACCAGAAAAGCTTAGGAAACTCGCTCAGTAACCGTTGCTAAGCGAGTCGATTAATAGACGAATTAGTTAAAGTACTCGCTGATTAATATACGGTAAATGCTGATTTCTGAATCATAATGAATGAAGGAGCGATACACATGGATTGTGTTGGGTTGATTCAAATGACATCTGGTCCCAGCCCTGAATTGAACTTTGACTACCTTGTTCAAGAAGTAGCAAAGTGCAAAGCGTTAGGAGCTAAGTGGGTTGTTTGCCCTGAAAACGCGTTAGTGTTTGGCAGCAAAGCTGATTATCACCAGTATGCAGAGCCTTTAAATGATGGCCCATTACAGAAGAAACTGTCTGAGTTAGCTACGCTTCATCGAATCTGGATTATTGTCGGTAGCATGCCGATAAGTACGGCTGAAGGCGTGACTACTACAACATTGGTGATTGATGATTTTGGCAGTTTAGTGGCTCATTACGACAAGCTACATATGTTTGATGTTGATGTGGCCGATGCGCATAAGTGTTATCGAGAGTCCGATATTTTTACTCCGGGTGACCGAGTTGTGACGACAGAAACGCCTTTTGGTCGCTTAGGTTTGAGTATTTGTTATGATGTGCGTTTTCCACACTTGTATTCAGAGTTACGTGAGCAAGGTGCGCAGATCATTATCGTTCCAGCGGCGTTTACAGCAGTGACTGGTCAAGCGCATTGGGAAGCCTTATTAAGGTGCCGTGCGATCGAAACACAATCGTGGGTTGTCGCGGTAGGGCAAGGGGGAAAACATCCTTGCCAAAGAGAAACATGGGGACACTCAATGGTGGTTGATCCATGGGGACGAGTGGTCGCACAGCTAGACCAAGAGCCTAAAAGTATGGTGGTTGAGATAGACACATCCAGTTGCGAATCAATCAGGCAAAATATGCCAATAGCGCAACATTCTCGATTCACCAATCAATTTTAATTACAAACAAGAGCCATTTATGAGCATTAATCAAATTGAAGAAGCACTACTGAACCCGACAGGGCTTACGGAGCAAAATATCGCAGATACATTGGCGAGCATTGCTACCCGCCAAATTGATTATGCTGATATCTATTTCCAGTCAAGCTGGCACGAATCTTTGGTGCTAGAAGATAGCATCATTAAAGACGGTTCTTTCAACATCGACTGCGGTGTTGGTGTTCGAGCGGTATCTGGCGAAAAAACCGGTTTTGCGTACTCTGATCAAATCCAATTAGAGGGTCTGAAGCAAAGTGCGATTGCTGCTCGTGGTATCGCGAAGCAAGGTCAAAACGGCAAGGTTCACGCTTTCAAACGCAATTCGAACCAAGCTTACTATGACGCGGTTAACCCGCTAGCAAGCTGGGAAAAACAACAAAAAACAGAATTACTAAAAGCGCTTGATGCTTACATTCGTACTAAAGAGCCTATGGTCACTGAAGTATCAGTGAGTTTAAGCGGTGTGCATGAGCAGATGCTTGTTGCTGCTACTGACGGCACTTTCGCGGGTGATATTCGTCCGCTTGTTCGTTTATCTATCAGCGTACTGGCACAAAAAGGCGATCGTCGTGAGCGCGGCAGTGCTGGCGGTGGCGGTCGTTTTGGTTACGACTTCTTCCTAAGCGATGCTAATGGCTCTCAGGTTGCTTACCAATTTGCAGATGAAGCGATTCGCCAAGCGTTAGTTAACCTTGAAGCAGTAGCCGCTCCTGCTGGTGCGATGCCAGTCGTATTAGGTTCTGGCTGGCCAGGCGTTTTACTGCATGAAGCAGTTGGTCACGGTTTAGAGGGTGATTTCAACCGTAAAGAATCTTCAGTATTCTCAGGTAAGATCGGCGAGCAAGTAACATCAAGCCTATGTACAATCGTTGATGATGGTACATTGACAGATCTTCGTGGTTCATTAAACGTTGATGATGAAGGTGTAAACGGTCAGTACAATACCTTAATCGAAAACGGCATCTTAAAAGGTTACATGCAAGACAAGCTTAATGCTCGTCTAATGGGTGTAGCGCCTACGGGTAACGGTCGTCGTGAGTCTTACGCGCACCTTCCTATGCCGCGTATGACAAACACTTACATGCTGCCGGGTGAACATACTCCTGAAGAGATTATCTCAACGGTTGAAAGAGGCATCTACGCGCCAAACTTCGGTGGCGGCCAGGTTGATATTACTTCTGGTAAGTTCGTGTTCTCAGCTTCTGAAGCGTACATGATTGAAAACGGCAAAATCACTCACCCAGTGAAGGGTGCAACGCTCATTGGCTCTGGTATAGAAGCGATGCAGCAAGTGTCTATGGTGGGTAACGACCTTAGCCTAGACCGTGGTGTTGGTGTGTGTGGTAAAGCTGGCCAAAGCGTTCCAGTCGGTGTTGGTCAACCAACATTGAAACTAGATTCTCTTATAGTAGGTGGTACTGAGTAATTCAGGCTAACCCCGCGTTTGATTAGAGTTTCAGTTTCTTAGAAAATAGAAGCTAGAAGCTAGAAGCTAGAAGCTAAAAGCGCCTCCAATGTGAGGCGCTTTTTTGTTTCTGGGCTTTTCTGTTTCTGGGCTTTTTGTTGCTGGATCGCTATTTACTAAACTGAACAGTTACATGTTCTCTTCAGCAAATTCTGCCAGTCGGCTTCGTACCACACCATTGAGGTGGATATTGGCGCTGCCTTCGAAGTTTTTAAAACGCTCTACCATGTAGGTGAGCCCTGAGGTCACTGGGGTTAAGTAGGAAGAGTCTATCTGCGCAAGGTTCCCTGAACAAACAATCTTAGTCCCTTCACCACAGCGGGTGATGATGGTTTTTATTTGTGAAGCGGTGAGGTTTTGGCATTCATCGAGAAGAACAAAGGCATTTTGGATCGAGCGGCCACGCATGAAGTTGATCGATTTGAACTGGATATTGGCTTTATCACAGATGTATTTCATTGAGCCTTCGGTGCAATGATCATTTTTGTGTAGCGCCTCTAAGGTATCCGTTACTGCTGCTAACCATGGCAACATCTTTTCTTCTTCTGTACCGGGAAGAAAACCAATCGACTCGCCAATATCGGGCGTGTTTCGGGTTACGATGATCTTATCGAAATGTTTACGCTCAATGGTTTGTTCAAGCGCGGCAGCCATGGCTAACAGTGTCTTACCACTCCCGGCAGCCCCTGTTAGTATTACAAGGTCAATATCAGGATCGAGTAGGGCATCGATCGCCATACCTTGGTAGATGTTTTTCGGTGTAATGTCCCACGCTCTGCGGTTCATTAACCGTTCGCGACTGAGATCTCTCAAAGTGATGGTTTCGGTTTCAATCTCTTCGACACGAGCGGCAAAGTCACTCTCCTCGTCAATCACATATTGGTTGAGAAAGGTCGGTTCGAAAGGCGCTCTTGCTAGGGTGTGTAACGTTTTCCCCCCTAAAGCCTTACTCTCGACATTATCGATGCCATCCCAAAATGCCCCTTCAAGTTGCTGAAAGCCTTTAGTCAGGTATTGGATGTCATCAATCAGTTGGTCTGTTTGATAATCTTCAACAAAGCGAACGCCAGCGCCTTTTGCTCGTAAGCGCATGTTGATGTCTTTGGTGATGAGAACCACTTCGCGCGGCGCACGTTTGTTCTGAAGGTATAAAACAGCGTTGAGGATTCGGTTATCGCCAGCCTTGTCGTCGGCAAAGGCTTTGACGCTTTCTTGAAGTTCGTAGTCAGCGAGTATTGAAATACTGCCAGATGCGTTAATGTCTTGAGAAAAAGGAATGCCTTCCGATATTTGATCTGGTGTGGCTTCCCTGAATAAGTCTTCGAGCGTTCGAATCGCAATTCTTGCATCTCGAGCAACGTCTCTTTTACTGTCTTTGATTCTGTCGAGTTCTTCTAGCACTGTCATCGGAATAACGACATCGTGCTCTTGGAAAGAAAATATAGCGAAGGGTTCGTGAAGTAGGATATTAGTATCTAAAACAAATAGCTTCCGGTTGGTCTCGCTCATAGCATCTCCTTGCCGACATGCGGCTGCTTTGCATTCATTGAACGTAGATAAAGCTCATATAAAGATTAGTATCTCACTAAGGTTATAGTCAACTACTCACCTAAACTTCATCTAAAGGAATATCGACATATCGTTGTGGGTGGATATCGAGTATTCATTTGAGAGCAGCAATCTGCTACCTGTAGATTAACCATGATTTTTTGACAGTTTGATTGCATTAGCGAAAACAGAAAAAAAGTATGAAATCATGTCCTTTAGGCGTGACCTAAATCACAGCATCGAGTAAGATTAGCGACCTTTTTCTGCACCATTTCCTCAAGATATTTATTATCGAGAGCGCACTTAAAAAGTGGCTGCAAACTAGGCATCTTTGGCTATATTTTTAATTCAGGAGCGAAAACGTTCCTGTTTAAAATTGCAGTTCAAATGACCAAATTCCAACTATAAGATTGAGGTAGTCGATTCATGACATTTGCTTTGGGGCAACGCTGGATAAGCGATACGGAGAGCGATTTAGGTTTAGGTACCGTTGTAGCAATGGATGCTCGAACAGTGACAGTAATGTTTGCAGCGTCAGAAGAAAATCGTGTGTACGCACGTACTGATGCTCCCGTAACCCGAGTAACGTTTAATATAGGCGATGTCATCGAATGCCAAGAAGGTTGGTCTTTATCTGTCGAAGAAATTATCGAAGATAAAGGGCTGCTGACTTACTTAGGTACTCGCGAAGATACCCAAGAAACAGAGGTGACTCTGCGTGAAATATTCTTAAGCAATCAAATCCGCTTTAACAAACCGCAAGACAAACTGTACGCGGGGCAAATCGATCGTATGGATAACTTTGTCCTACGTTACCGCGCGTTAAGCAACCAATACCAACAACACAAAAGCCCAATGCGTGGCTTGTGTGGTATGCGTGCTGGCTTGATCCCTCATCAGTTGTACATTGCTCATGAAGTCGGTCGCCGTCATGCTCCACGTGTTTTACTTGCTGATGAAGTTGGCTTAGGTAAAACAATCGAAGCGGGTATGATCATCCACCAACAAGTCTTATCTGGTCGCGCTGATCGCATTCTGATTGTGGTGCCTGAAACTCTTCAACACCAATGGTTAGTTGAGATGATGCGTCGTTTCAACCTGCACTTCTCGATCTTCGATGAAGAGCGCTGTATTGAAGCCTTTGCCGAATCGGATAACCCATTCGATACACAACAATACGTTCTGTGTTCTTTGGATTTCCTACGTAAGAGCCGCAAGCGCTACGAACAAGCACTTGAAGGTGAGTGGGATCTGTTGGTTGTCGATGAAGCGCACCACCTTGAGTGGAGCCAAGACAAACCAAGTCGCGAATACCAAGTGGTTGAAGGTTTGGCTGAAAATACCTCTGGTGTACTACTGTTAACCGCAACACCGGAACAGCTTGGTCGTGAGAGTCACTTTGCCCGTCTGCGTCTGCTTGATCCTGACCGTTTCTATGATTACGAAGCATTCGTTGAAGAAGAAGATCAATACGCGCCTGTTGCTGATGCAGTCACGGCATTGTTCTCAGGCGTGAAGCTTGAAAATAGCGCCAAAAATCAGATTACAGAGCTTCTTTCTGAGCAAGATGTTGAGCCTTTGTTCCGTATCATCGAAGGTGATAGCAGCGAAGAAGAACAAACGTTAGCGCGCCAGGAGCTAATTGATAACCTGATGGACCGCCATGGTACTGGTCGTGTTCTATTTAGAAACACGCGTGCAGCAATCAAAGGCTTCCCTAAGCGTAATGTAAACCTACTGCCGATGGACATTCCAACGCAGTACACAACCTCTATGCGTGTATCAGGCATGATCGGTGGCAAAATGGCCCCTGAAGCTCGTGCGATGAAGATGCTGTACCCAGAAGAGATTTTCCAAGAGTTTGAAGGTGAAGACTCAAGCTGGTGGCAGTTCGATTCACGAGTGAACTGGTTGATTGAAAAGATCCAAGACAAGCGTAGCGAAAAGATCCTAGTGATTGCTTCGCGTGCGAGTACGGCTCTTCAATTAGAGCAAGCTCTGCGTGAGCGTGAAGGCGTGCGTGCAACGGTATTCCACGAAGGCATGTCGATTCTAGAGCGTGATAAAGCAGCGGCTTACTTTGCTCAAGAAGAGGGCGGTGCTCAGGTTCTTATTTGTAGTGAAATCGGTTCTGAAGGTCGTAACTTCCAGTTTGCAAACCAGTTAGTGATGTTCGATCTTCCGTTCAACCCAGACTTGCTTGAGCAACGTATTGGTCGTTTGGATCGTATCGGTCAGCTTCGTGATATCGACATTCATGTTCCTTACCTAAAAGGCACATCGCAAGCGATTCTAGCGCGTTGGTTCGATGAAGGTCTGAACGCATTTGCAGAGACTTGTCCAACAGGTCGCACGGTTTACGATAAGTATTCTGATGTTCTAATCGAAATGCTAGCTTCTGGTAATACCGAGCAACTTGATGAAGTAATTGAAGAGTCTGCCAAGCTAAACCAAAGCCTGAAATCAGATCTAGAAAAGGGCCGAGATCGCCTACTCGAGATGCATTCCAACGGCGGCGAAAAAGCGCATGAAATTGCAGAGAAAATTGCGTCTACTGACGGCGACACTAACCTAGTCAGTTTCGCTCTGAGCCTATTTGATACCATTGGTTTGAACCAAGACGACAAAGGTGAAAATGCTCTAGTGGTAACACCATCTGAGCACATGATGGTTCCAAGCTACCCAGGCCTACCTTATGAAGGTGCAACCATCACGTTTGATCGTGAAACTGCACTTTCTCGTGAAGACATGAACTTTATTAGCTGGGAACACCCAATGATTCAGGGCGGTATTGATCTGCTATTGAGTGAAGGTGTTGGTGCATCAGCGGTATCGCTACTGAAAAACAAAGCGCTACCTGTTGGTACTATCCTGCTTGAGTTGGTTTATCTTGTTGATGCGCAAGCGCCAAAGCGCAGCGGTATCAGTCAGTTCTTACCTAAGACACCAATTCGCTTGATGATGGATGGTCGTGGTAACGACTTATCAGCTCAGGTTGAGTTTGACAGCTTTAACCGCCAGCTAAGCCCTGTGAACCGTCACTTGGCGAGCAAGCTAGTGAACTCGGTACAAGGTGAGATTCATAAGCTTATCGAAGCAGGTGAGGCGCACGTGGTTCCTAAAGTGGAAGAAGTGCGTGAACAAGCTCAAAGAGACATGCAAACCAACCTCAACGGTGAATTAGAGCGTCTACAAGCGCTTAAAGCCGTGAACCCTAATATTCGTGATGAAGAGCTAGAGGTTATCGAAGCTCAAATCAATGAACTGACGGGTTACATCAGCAAAGCACAGTTTCAGTTAGATTCACTACGTTTGATTGTGGTTTCTCACAACTAAGCCAAGAACTAGCATATCGCTAGCTTAACGCTTTAACGAAATAAGGCCTTCATTACGAAGGCCTTATTTGTATCTGTAGCTTGGTTAACCGTTTGGTTAATAGTTCGTTTAAGAGTTTGGCTAATAATTTGGAGAGCTGATTACATCAACCATTTCCACCAAACGAATAGAGCTAAGAAACCAAACAAGTAAGTAAGACCAGCTATCGATAACCATTTTAGTTTTGGACCAATCGCAAGCGCTTCCGGAAGCTTAGCTTTGTTTACCAAGATGAAGTTAAGTAGGGCGAAGAATGGCGTAGTTACAAACGCAAGTACCATCGCAAAATCGAGCATTGGCATCAGTGCTGCGCTGAAGAACATCACAATTGCCAATGCCGCGATAGAAACAATGATGATCCAGCCTTGCAGCATTCTTGGGCTCGATTCTTTTTTCAATAACAGGCGCTGTGATTCTGCAAGCACACGTGAATAGCCATCGATAACGGTAATGGTACTGCCAAAAATACAGAAAAAGGCGATAAGTGCGATTAATGGACGAGACCATTCGCCAATTGTCGAGGCGTAGATGCCGACTAATTGATGAGTGAAGCCAACACCTGAGCGAGACAGTTCAACACCTGAACCGTGAAGTACTAGGGCGCCTAACGCGACAAATACCAGCGCCAGTAATGCCGTACCAATGTAGCCTACGTTGAAATCAAACAATGCTGATTGAGCGGTCACTTCTTGTTTCTCTTTTTGGCTTTTTAGCCACATTGAGGTGATGCTTGATATCTCGATAGGCGCAGGCATCCAACCCATGGTTACCACGATAAAGCCAATAGCAGCCAATGACCAAGGCGACGGTGGAATAAATGCAGCGTCAGGTTCGACTGGAGAGCCAATAGCGATAGCCACAGCAGCTAGAGTGGTGATAGTCAGGATCGCCATGATCGCTTTAGATAGCGTATCAAGAGCTCGATAGTGACCCGCAAATAGAATGACCAAACACGTTGCTAAAACAATCATGCATAAGGTGCTGGTGGCTAAATCAAAAGGAATAAAGTAGCTAAGTAGGCTTGCACTGAATAACAGCAAGGCTGCGGTATTCACGACTGCGGAAATAGCACTCAGTATCGAAAAGATCACAAGGTATGGGCGGCCTAGGTTAGAGTAACCTTCCACCAAGCTTTGACCCGTTCCTAGTGTGTATTGGATACCGGCTCTGAAGAATGGGTACTTAAATATGTTTACGAGGATAATAAGAGCGGCAAGTTGCCAACCATAAATGGCACCAGCTTTAGTGGATGCAACTAAGTGCGATCCTCCTACAGCTGCTGCAGCCATCATAATACCTGGGCCAAGAGACTTAATTAAAGTTGATAGGGGGGCAGAGGTTTGTGCTTCTTTTGTGGTTGTTTTAACCGTACTTTCCATCATTTTTCCTTTGATGCTGACTTCTTATTTTCCGTTACCCTATCAATACCATGTTTTGTAAGGTCGTCAACTTTTATGTACAAAAATGATGGGAATTGTATTTTTTTATAAACAAGTTAACCGTAAATTATTATTCAACCGTAACTAGAGGCTGGAATGGCATTAGAACAATACGTACCACCGCGTGAACCTTGGATTGATATTGTTTATCAAGATGACGATATTCTAGTTGTGAACAAGCCTTCGGGTCTGCTTTCTGTGCCGGGCAGGTTACCAGAGCATTACGACAGTATGTGGAGTCGGTTGGTTGTCGAGTTTCCGGAGGTTCAGGTTGTACATCGACTGGACATGTCGACATCGGGATTGATGCTGCTCGCTAAACACAAACAAGCTGAGCGTCATTTGAAGAAGCAATTTCAATATCGACTGACACACAAACTCTATTACGCCCGAGTATGGGGTTCAGTAGAAGAAGCAGAAGGTTTGATTGATTTGCCACTCATTTGTGATTGGCCAAATCGACCAAGACAAAAAGTGTGTTTTGAAGATGGCAAATCATCTCAGACTCGTTATGTCGTCGAACAACAAGAGCCTCAAACCACACTGTTGAAGCTGCTTCCTATCACGGGTCGTTCCCATCAATTGCGTGTGCATTGTATGGAGCTCGGCTTTCCAATTGTGGGTGATGAGTTTTATGCAACGCCAGACGCGTTTAAATATAGCGACAGGTTAGCTTTGCACGCGTGTGAACTGAGCTTTTATCATCCAGCGAATGACCAACTCTTCACAGCCTTTGTTCCATGTGATTTTTACCCTAAAGCATCATCACAAATTGAACAGCACTTTGAAATTGCGCCCGAGCTTCCAGACTACAGTAACCTAAAAGCTTAGAATGATTTAATTGACATAAATTCAAGGACGTACAATGCCGAAGTTGAAAGTGGTCTTTCTCGACCGAGCCACCATCCCATCTCAAATTCATTTAAAACCTCTCAGCTTTGAACATCAATGGGTTGAGTATGACTTCACGGCACCAGAGCAAGTGCCTGAGCGAGTTGAAGGCGCTGACGTGGTTATTACCAACAAGGTCGTACTTAACAAATCGAATTTGTCTCAAGCACAACAACTTAAGTTAATAGCCGTTTCTGCGACGGGTGTGAACAATGTCGATGTTAGTTACTGTAATAGCAAGAATATCGCCGTTACCAATGTGCAAGGCTATGCGACTCAATCGGTGCCTGAACATGTTATCGCGATGCTGTTTGCATTAAAGCGAAACCTTGTTGGTTACCATCAGGATATTGAATCTGGCGAGTGGCAAAAGGATAAACAGTTCTGTTTCTTTACTCATCCGATTCAAGATGTTGCAGGCAGTACATTAGGCTTAATCGGTAGTGGTGGCTTAGGACAAGCAACGGCGACATTGGCTAAAGCGATTGGTATGAACGTCATCTTTGCAGAACGTAAAGGGGCCGATTCTTGTCGAGAGGGATATCTGCCTTTTGATACGGTGTTACAACAAGCAGATGCAATCAGCTTACATTGTCCATTGACCGAAGCGACCCGAGACCTGATTTCAGTGCGAGAGCTAACATTGATGAAACCAACTGCGGTTTTGATTAATGCGGGTCGTGGAGGATTAGTGAATGAACAAGCCTTGGTTGACGCTTTAAACAATCACGAGATTGCGGGTGCGGGTATGGATGTGTTCACACAAGAACCCGCAGACAACTCGAATCCATTGTTGGCTAATAGTCATTTACCAAACTTGTTACTAACACCTCACGTCGCATGGGGCAGTGATAGTGCAATTCAAAAGTTGTCGGATATTTTAATGGACAACATCGAGGCATTTGTCGCGGGTAAGTCGCAGAATCTAGTAAGTTAGTAAGTTAGTAAGTTAGTAGGTTAGTAGGTTCATGATAAGAGCGACTTAGCGGGTGTTACTTAAGTCGTCTCAGAAATAAAAAAGGTTGGCTTTAGGCCAACCTTTTTAGGTATTTATCTTAACGTTTACTGGGCGGGTTAGCCTTGAGGCTTAACGACCAATACATTGATTGGTGAGTTCTGTACGACTTTGCTTGCCACTGAACCCAGTACCACTTTATCGATCTTCGAACGTTTATGACTAGGCATGACGATAAGGTCGGCACCAAGTTTTTCTGCGTAATCTAGAATCGTTGTGTAGGTTTTGCCTTCGGCAACGTGAACCTTATACACGACTTCATCATCGATGTGTTTGTCTGCAAACTCTTTCAGCTGATTTTTAACATCAAGCTTCATTTGGTTCGCCGCGTCTTTCGGGAAGTAAGACGCAACCATCGACATATGAATGCCTGGAAGAACATTCAGAATGTGGATTTGCGCATTACTGTGTTTTGCGTGCCATACCGCTAGCTCAACTGCTTTATCAGAAAAGCCTTTGTCGTTTAGATCAACGGGAACAAGGATTTGTCTATACATGTATTCGTCTCTTTTTGAGCTGCGCTTAGTACACACTAAGCGCTGTAATTATCTTTTCCATGTAGTAAAAAAGCCAAATAGAGTAGAGCGTTACTTGGCTCTATCCATTACGCGCTAATCTCATCCTTACGAGCACGCCTTCTTTGGTTCATTGCTAAACCAATCAAAATCAGTAGGGCAGGTAAGAAGACCCACTCTTTCATCGGTCTTTCTGCGTCTTGGATAACTGATTTAATTTCCCAATCAAAGTCAATGCCAGCGGCTTCTGCTGGGCTACCAAACTCAACCATATCAACAATCATTTTGTCGTCAGCTTGTGTCAGCATTAAGCCCATTGAAGCAATGCGGTCTTCACTTGTTGTCGCAGAATCTTCAAATGGAAGGCGAACCGTCTTCTCAGAATAGTTACCTTCTAAGTTTTCGCCACCCACTCTTAACTCAAGAGATTGTCCCACAGATAGACCTTCTGTGATTTGAGCGATCTCAACTCCAGGTGAAAGAACTTTCTCTGGATAAATCATGTCCCACCAGAAGCCAGGGCGGAAGAAAGAGAAAGTTAGAACCAATAATAGGATCGTTTCCCACCATTTGTTCTTGGTAAACCACCAACCTTGCGTTGCAGCTGCAAAGATAAGTACCGCGGTCACAGAAGAGAAGATAGTGAGGAATAGATGCCACCAAGAATCAATGCCCATCAACAGTAGTTGGGTATTGAAGATGAACATGAATGGCAAGATCGCGGTCCGAATATCATAGGTAAAGCCTTGAATACCAGTACGGATCGGGTCTGATTTTGCAATCGCGGCGGCCGCAAAGGCTGCCAAACCTACTGGTGGTGTATCATCAGCCAATATACCGAAGTAGAACACGAATAAGTGAACTGCAATCAGAGGGATGATCAGGCCATGCGCCGCGCCTAAGGTAACAATTACCGGAGCCATCAGCGTTGATACAACGATGTAGTTCGCCGTTGTTGGTAAGCCCATACCTAAGATTAAGCTGATTACCGCAGTGAATAGCAGCATAAGAATGATGCTACCGCCTGAGATGAACTCAACGAAGTCCGTCATTACCAAGCCGATACCCGTCAGAGTCACCACGCCGACAACCGTACCCGCAGCCGCTGTCGCTACGCCGATACCGATCATGTTACGTGCGCCTGAAACCAAGCTCTCTAGTAAGTCAACAAAGCCCGCTTTAGTCTGCTCTGCAAGATCGTCCGATTTGTTCATCAGAGTCATCAAAGGACGCTGTGTGATCAAAATGAAGATCATGAATACAGTTGCCCAAAACGCAGATAGACCTGGAGAGAATCGCTCTACAGTCAGACACCAAACAAGAACCACGATAGGCAGTAGGAAGTGCAGGCCAGATTTAATGGTTGGGCCTGGATCGGGTACTTCTGTTAGTTCAGCATCGATGTCCATGCCACTTTCAGTGGCATATTTTGCTGATACTCGAACCAAGGCTACATAAGAGATCAATAGAGCAACGGTAACAATAGGTGTCGCTGCATCGCCAAAAACATCTTTCGTCCAGCCGACACCGTAGTAAACCGCAGCACTGATGACACATAGCCCAAGAATGGTGCCTGTGAATGAAAGTAAGCTTTGTACGATAGTGGGTGTGTGACGACGAGGTAAGCCAGTCATACCTGCTTTACATGCTTCTAAGTGAACAATGTAAATCAAGGCGATGTAAGAGATAAGAGCAGGCAATAGCGCCGCTTTAATCACTTCTACATACGAGATACCCACATATTCAACCATCAAGAATGCAGCAGCACCCATGATTGGTGGAGTTAATTGACCATTGGTTGAAGCGGCAACTTCTACAGCACCGGCTTTTTCACCTGAGAATCCGACTCTTTTCATTAGAGGGATCGTAAAAGTACCCGTGGTTACCACGTTAGCGATAGATGAACCAGACACAAGACCGGATAAGCCAGATGCAACAACGGCTGCTTTCGCTGGGCCGCCTTTCATGTGGCCAAGTAAAGAGAACGCAACCTTGATGAAGTAAGCACCTGCGCCCGCGCGTTCTAGCATTGCACCAAACAGTACAAACAAGAATACGAATGACGTAGAGACGCCAAGAGCAACACCGAATACACCTTCAGTTGTTAGCCACAGATGCGACATTGCCTTGTTCAGGCTTGCACCTTTATGGGCGATAACGTCTGGCATGTGTGGACCGCCAAAGGTGTAAAGTAAGAACACTGCAGCCACAACCATAAGAGGTGGACCTAAAGCGCGTCGTGTTGCTTCAAGCAGTAGAACCATACCAAATACAGCAGCAACAATATCGAATGTTGTTGGTGCGCCTGAACGTTCAGCGAGTTGAGTATAGAAAATATAGATATACGAAGCTGAAAAGCTACCAACCAGCGCTAATATCCAGTCGACCGCAGGAATTCTATCCCGAGGTGAATTTTTCATGGCTGGGTAAGCGGTAAAGGCTAGGAAGATGGCAAACGTAAGATGAATTGCTCGAGCTTCAGTGTCGTTTAAAATTGCGAAGTTAAAAATGAACGGCAGCGGAGATGCATACCAAAGTTGGAACAGTGACCAACATAGAGGCACAAACCATAAAATACGACCTTGGAAACCGCGAGGGCTACGCGCACCAGTGTCTGATTGTGCCACCATTTCTTGCACATCTGGAGACGGTGATGTTGTCTGCGTCATGTACTTTATCCTTATTATTGATGGTCTGCCTTTCTTACGAACAACGAGACGTTATTTATTTCCTATCTAGTGTAGTGAATTGACAGGAAAATGCGTTTTGTTCGTCTTTGTCTTAGGCTTGATACGAAGGTAAGTTCGCCAAATTGGAGAAACTTAAAGGTTTGTTTCTTTCCACTTAGATTATTTTTATAAAACGTGAAAAGCCAATAAGGAGGACATGCCTCCTTATTGGTAGAGCAGGCTTAAAGTAGAATTACTTTAGAAGGCCTACTTCTTTGTAGTATTTTACTGCGCCAGGGTGAAGTGGGATTGAGATACCCGCTTTAACCATGTCTTCTTTCTTCAGGTTAGCAAATGCTGGGTGCAGGCGTTTGAATGTAGCGAAGTTTTCAAATACTGCTTTAGCAACGTTGTATGCTACTTCATCAGAAACATCAGAAGTTGTTACCATTGTTGCTGCAACACCGAAGCTGTTTACGTCAGCATCTGTACCACGGTACATGCCAGCCGGAACTGTGCTGTATGCGTAGTATGGGTTTTCAGCTACGATTTTGTCGATCTGTGGACCGGTTGCTGAAACCAATTTTGCATCACAAGAAGTCGTTGCTTCTTTGATTGATCCGTTCGGGTGACCAACCATGTAGATGAATGCATCAATCTTGTTGTCACAAAGTGCTTGTGAACGCTCAGAACCTTTCAGTTCAGAAGCAAGCTTGAAGCTGTCGTTCGTCCAACCCATCGAGTCCATTACAACACCCATCGTTGCACGGTCACCAGAACCTGGATTCCCAATGTTTACACGCTTACCAGCTAGGTCAGACACATTGTTGATGCCTGCATCGGTACGAGCGATGATGTTGAACGGTTCTGTATGTAGAGAGAACATAGCGCGAAGTTTTTTGTATTCGCCCTGATCTTTGAACTTACTTGTACCGTTGTAGCCGTGGTATTGCCAGTCTGATTGAACAACACCGAAATCTAGTTCACCAGCACGGATGGTGTTAACGTTGTAGATTGAACCACCAGTAGACTCTACAGAACAACGAATGTTGTGGTCTTTGCGGCCCTTGTTCACTAGCTTACAAATTGCACCACCCGTTGGGTAGTAAACACCTGTAACTGAACCAGTACCAATTGTGATGAACTCTTGAGCGTTAACTGCGCCAGCGCCCATTACAGCAGCTGCAATAGCACCAACTTTAATAAGTTTGGTAAATGCCATGAATTTCCCTTCCTTTATTCATTATTAACCCTGAAACAAGTGTAGTTGCTTCTGGAGTTTCCTATTTGGAAACGGCATCTTTTTCAATCCATGTGATGAAAAAGTGTCTGAATAATATCAAAAATTGGCAGAAAATTACTCGAATGTTAAAAGATATAGCTAATAAATCTAACAAATGAGGCTTAGATATCGTGTTTAATTTGCTACTGATTTTTTTAAAATCAATGGTTTAGTGTGGATAATAGGGCGGGGAGGTAGATATTCTAGGATGTGATTTGGATCACGAAGCGAATAGATATTCGTGATCCATTAGTATGCTTGATAGTTATGAAACTGTGAGCAATTACCCTGCGTATTCAAACAGTTCGCAGACTGAATCGAACAATTGCTTAGTGGTTACTGTCAAGGTTGGGGTAATGAAGATCGTATCATCGCCTGCGACTACACCCAGTATGCCTTCCGACTTACCTAATGAGTCTAATAGACGAGCAATAAGTTGTGCTGCACCGGGGCCTGTGTGTATCACAACTAACGCATTGTTGTGGTCAATATCTAGTACTAATTCTCTTAGAGAACTCGAAACGGTTGGAACGCCAAGCTCAGCTGGAAGGCAGTAAACCATCTCCATTTTTGCATTGCGAGTTCGAACAGCACCAAACTTGGTTAACATACGCGAAACTTTAGATTGGTTGATGCTTTCAAAACCTTCATTTTTGAGGGCGTCAACAATTTCACCTTGTGAACCAAAACGTTCTTCTTTTAATAGAGATTTAAAAGCGCGAACTAAGTTGTCTTGTTTTTCTGTATTGCGCATATGTCATTCTTATTTATTAATAAAGATATTTGCATATTCTCGCATACATATTCAATTTTAGCCAAAACATCACAATAATTTGTTAGTCATATCACTGTAAATTTTTAATAGAATAATATTCCATTTAAGATGACTTGTTTTGTTATTTCAGTCGATTATCGCCATAATGCGAACTTGCTGTGTAGCACGGTTTTATTGACTTGCGCGAAGTCGCAAAGCTAGCGTTAATTGATTGTAATCACTTTGTGATTAATATAGTTTTTTAATCATAATTTAGCTTTTTAGCCTTAATTAGCTCAAGAACTACCCTACAAAGAATCTATAAGAGAAAGCTCTCAAGGAGAATAACAATGAAAGTAGCTGTTATTGGTGCCGCTGGTGGCATCGGTCAAGCCCTAGCCCTACTACTAAAGAACCGCCTACCTGCTGGTTCAGATCTTGCACTTTACGACATTGCACCGGTAACACCGGGTGTCGCTGCCGATCTTAGCCACATCCCAACGCCTGTTTCGATCAAAGGTTACGCGGGCGAAGATCCAACGCCAGCACTTGAAGGTGCGGATGTTGTGCTTATTTCTGCGGGTGTAGCTCGTAAGCCTGGTATGGATCGTGCGGATCTTTTCAATGTGAACGCTGGCATTGTTAAGTCTCTTGCAGAGAAAATCGCAGTTACTTGTCCTACTGCTTGTGTTGGTATTATCACTAACCCAGTAAACACAACAGTACCAATCGCTGCTGAAGTACTTAAGAAAGCGGGCGTTTACGACAAGCGTCGTTTATTTGGTATTACGACTCTTGATGTGATTCGTTCTGAAACGTTCGTTGCTGAGCTGAAAGATAAAGATCCAGGTGACATCCGTGTTCCTGTTATCGGCGGCCACTCTGGTGTAACGATTCTTCCTCTTCTTTCTCAAGTTGAAGGTGTTGAGTTCACTGACGAAGAAATCGCAGCGCTAACGACTCGTATCCAAAATGCAGGTACTGAAGTAGTAGAAGCGAAAGCGGGTGGCGGCAGTGCAACTCTATCTATGGGTCAAGCGGCTTGTCGCTTCGGTCTTGCTCTAGTGAAAGCACTTCAAGGCGAAGAGAATGTTATTGAGTGTGCATACGTTGAAGGTGAAGGCGAGCACGCACCATTCTTCGCTCAACCAGTTAAACTAGGCAAAGAGGGCGCAGAAGCGATCCTTAGCTATGGTGAGCTGAGTGATTTCGAACGCAACGCATTAGACAGCATGCTTGAAACGTTGAACGGCGATATTGAAATCGGTGTTGAGTTCGCTAAATAAGCGTCACACCATTTAATCTAATTGACGAAGCCGATCATTATGGTCGGCTTTTTTGATCCTTGGACTCAAGTCATTCGTAGTTCCTTTTATGATTAAAGTAGAGGGGAAGGTCATGTCTAGTGTTCAAAAGGGTATGAATGTCGAGTTTTTGGGGCGTTTAGGAAAAATATTGGTCATTGATGAACAAGAGCAATATGCCTTGGTAGAGACTTACAATGGTCATGATCAGTACGCAGTGCCAATGGCTGAGCTTGAAGAGATTGAAGCTGAGCAGCCATTATCGTTAGAATCGAGCCGATACTGAATTTAGATTCAGTGCAGTTAAAACCAAAAAAGAGCCTCAAGGCTCTTTTTATCTATTTATACTGTGTAGTTTTTTTAAGGTAGGTGCCTTTGAATTATTTACTACGTTTAACAGCAAGATGAGCGAGCGTGGTTAATGCCTGCTTATATTCTGAGTCAGGAAGTACAGAAAGCTCAGAAATAGCCTTGTCTGCTTCTTCATAAGCTTTATTCGTTGTGTATTCTAAAGAGCCTGTCTCTTCCATCGCCACAAGAATATCTTTGAGCTTATCCATGCCGTTGGCTTTTTCAATCGCTTCACGAATCATGCTTGCTTGCTCTGGCGTACCATTGCGCATGGCATAAAGTAGAGGCAATGTTGGTTTGCCCTCAGCAAGATCGTCACCTACGTTCTTACCCATCTCTTTACCATCAGCAGTGTAATCCATCACATCATCAATCAACTGGAATGCGGTGCCTAGGTATTTACCATAGTTCTGCATTGCCGTTTCTATTTCTGGTGACGACTCTGTAAGAATAGCGCCGATTTGTGTCGCAGCTTCAAATAAGCGAGCGGTTTTAGAATAGATGACCTGCATATAGCTTTCTTCTGTCGTGTCCGGGTTATTACAGTTCATTAATTGTTGAACTTCACCTTCGGCAATCACGTTTACGGCTTCACTCATTAGCTCAAGGATCCTTAAAGATCCTAGCGTCGTCATCATCTGGAATGAGCGAGTGTAAATAAAGTCCCCGACCAAAACGCTAGCGGCATTACCAAAAGCGGCATTGGCAGTCGCTTTACCACGTCTCATGTCCGATTCGTCGACGACATCATCATGAAGTAAAGTTGCTGTGTGAATAAACTCAATAAAGGCAGCAGAGGTGATATGAGCTTCACCTTGATAACCAAGAGCACGAGCAGATAAAAGAGCAAGCAAAGGGCGTAGGCGTTTGCCTCCACCGCTAACGATATAAAAACCAAGCTGGTTGATTAAACTTACGTCAGAATTAAGTTGGGCTTGAATTGTTTCATTCACTTTTGCCATATCATTGGCAGTAAGCGTTTGGATAGCTTTAAAATCCATTGTTCATCCGGCTGAAGTTAGACCCTGTAAGGCTTATACGTTGTATTTAATTGTTGAATAATACACTAAAAAACGTTGATTAATACATCACTTAAAGGCATGATTGCCGCACTTTTCTTTGGCGAACATGTTTTCGCCAATATTTTAAAAATATGGCTTGTCATAGCGGCATGATTCCCGTAGAATCTGCGCCCTATTGATTAGTTTAGCGCACACCCGAGTTGTACAATTAACAACCATAGGCTGTGCGGAAAAAGCGGAGTAAAATATGTACGCTGTTTTCCAATCTGGTGGCAAACAACACCGAGTAAGCGAAGGTCAAACACTTCGTTTAGAGAAATTAGACGTTGAAACTGGTGCAACTGTAGAATTTGATAAAGTTCTTCTTGTTGCTAACGGCGAAGAAATCGCTGTTGGTGCACCTCTTGTTGAAGGTGGCAAAGTTACTGCAGAAGTAGTACAACACGGTCGTGGCGATAAAGTTAAAATCGTTAAGTTCCGTCGTCGTAAGCACTCGCGTAAGCAAGCTGGTCACCGTCAGTGGTTCACAGAAGTGAAAATCACTGGCATTAACGCTTAAGTATTAGGAGAGTTTAACAATGGCACATAAAAAAGCTGGCGGTTCTACTAATAACGGCCGCGATTCAGAAAGCAAACGTCTTGGTGTTAAGCGTTTTGGTGGTGAATCTGTTCTTGCAGGTAACATCATCGTTCGTCAACGTGGTACTAAATTCCACGCTGGCACAAACGTTGGCATCGGTAAAGACCATACTCTTTTCGCTCTTACTGAAGGTAAAGTGAAATTTGCAGTAAAAGGTCCTAAAAACCGTAAGTTTGTAAGCATCGAAGCTGAGTAATTTAATCTTTTATTAGATTATGTTTACATAGCTTTCAAGCTGAATTCAAAAGCCCTGCCGATTCGGCAGGGTTTTTTATTTATAGCGAGAATAAAAAAGTAGACGCTCTGGCTTTGGTTTTGAGAAGCAGTGTGGTTTTTGATAAACAGTTTAGTTTTAAGAAGCCGTTTGTTTTTTAAGAAACAGAAAGCAAAGAACCTCTCCTTATTTGTTCCTTGGTTGCAGATCGATCTAGATCTTAGGTGATCGATCTAAACACGGATCTGCTAGAATTTATATCATTCCTTGATGAGTGATAACGCAACGTAAGTGCGGAGTTAAAAAATGAAATTCGTTGATGAAGCATCAGTAAAAATAGAAGCCGGTGATGGCGGTAATGGTACAGTAAGCTTTTGGCGCGAAAAATTCATCGCTAAAGGTGGTCCTGACGGTGGTGATGGTGGTGATGGTGGTGATGTTTACATTCAAGCGGATGAAAACTTAAACACACTGATCGATTACCGTTTCCAGCGTTTTTACAATGCAGAGCGTGGCGAAAATGGCCGCGGTGGTAACTGTACGGGTAAACGTGGTAAAGATATGACAATGAAAGTACCTGTAGGTACTCGCGCCGTTGATATCCACACTAATGAAGTCGTTGCTGAAGTTGCTGAACATGGCAAGAAAGTCATGGTTGGTAAAGGTGGTTGGCACGGTCTTGGTAACACGCGTTTTAAGTCGTCTGTTAACCGTGCTCCTCGTCAAAAGACAATGGGTACTAAAGGCGAAGTTCGTGAACTACGTTTAGAGCTTCTTCTATTAGCTGATGTTGGTATGCTTGGCTTGCCAAATGCAGGTAAATCTACCTTTATTCGCTCAGTATCTGCTGCGAAACCAAAAGTGGCTGATTACCCATTTACTACGTTGATCCCAAGCTTGGGTGTAGTGAGTGTGGTTCCTGAAAAGAGCTTCGTAGTTGCTGATATTCCAGGTCTAATCGAAGGCGCAGCTGATGGTGCTGGTCTTGGTATTCGCTTCTTGAAGCACCTTGAGCGTTGTCGTGTTCTTCTGCACATGATCGATATTTTACCAATTGATGGTTCTGATCCTATTCAGAATGCATTGACGATCATCGATGAGCTTGAGCAGTACAGTGAGAAAGTTGCACAGAAACCTCGTTGGTTAGTGTTCAACAAAGTTGACCTAATGCCTGAAGAAGAAGCTGACGAAAAGATTCAAGAAATCGTCGAAGCTTTAGGTTGGGAAGGCGAGTACTTCAAGATCTCTGCTGTGAACAAAATAGGCACCAAAGATCTTTGCTTTAAACTGGGTGAGTTCATGGAGAACCTACCTCGTGAAGTTGAAGCTATTGAAGAAGAAGAAAAAGTTAACTTTATGTGGGATGACTACCATAAAGATGCGATGGCCGGTAAGAATGTCGTTACTGAAGATGACGACGATTGGGATGACTGGGATGACGAAGAAGATGACGGCCATGTTATCTATGTTCGTGACTAATCCTCGTTGTTTCTTATAAGCACTTTGGTCGCTTTTTCTAAGATACGCTGATAGTTTTGTTAAACCGCAATGAAAATTGCGGTTTTTTTGTATCTAAATCATGACGTCACGTTGTTTTTTATGCAAAATTTATCCTTATATAATTAACGCCTATGGGAAGGAAATCATGGCATCAAAACAAAGAGCGATCTCAAGACTCGTCGCTCAATCAGGACAAATGTTATTGGCACATGGCGCAGAGAGCACACTAGTCGGCGATATCATGCGTCGTATCGGTATTGCTTGTGGAGTCGATGAAGTAGAAGTTGCACTGTCTGCCAATGCGCTTGTTGTGACAACGGTAATGGATGATCACTGTATTACGACGACTCGAAGCTGTGCTGATCGTGGTATCAACATGCAAGTGATCACTGATATTCAGCGAGTCTGTATCATGATGGAGAAGGGAATTCTTGATTATGGAATGGCTTATAGAAAGATTCAAAACATTAGCCCTGAACGCTACAACCGTTGGTTAGTTGTCGTAATGATAGGATTATCGTGTGCTTCTTTTAGCCGTCTTGCTGGCGGAGATTGGCATGTCTTTATGATGACGTTTATAGCTTCGGCTTGCGGTATGATTGTGAGACAAGAGATCGGTCATCGTCACTTCAATCCGTTATTGAATTTTGCCATTACGGCTTTCGTTACCACGACTATCTCCGCTCAAGCTGTGCTTTACAATATTGGAGGTCAACCCACCATCGTGATGGCTTCTTCAGTATTGATGCTCGTGCCCGGATTTCCTCTGATTAACTCCGTTGCGGATATGCTTAAAGGCCACATTAATATGGGATTGGCGCGCTTTACTATGGCCAGTCTATTAACCTTAGCGACTAGCTTGGGTATTGTAGCAGCGATGAGCTTGTCAGATGTTTGGGGATGGGTAAACTAATGAGTATTTTTGAACTTTTTGTTGGGTTACTCAACGATATGTTTTTTGCCGCGATTCCTGCTGTCGGGTTCGCGTTGGTCTTTAATGTTCCCCAACGAGCTCTAATTTACTGTGCGTTGGGAGGTTCCATTGGTCATGGTAGTCGTTATTTGATGATGCATTTCGGCATTCCCATTGAGTGGGCGACGTTCTTCGCGGCTACATTGGTAGGGATAATTGGAGTCCATTGGTCACATAAGCTCTTGGCACACCCTAAAGTGTTTACCGTCGCAGCATTGATTCCGATGGTGCCTGGTGTGTTTGCCTTTAAGGCGATGATTGCCATGGTTGAGATTAATCGAGCAGGATATAACCCAGAACTATTGGCCTTGTTGATGGAGAACTTTTTGAAATCGATGTTCATTATCGCAGGGCTTGCGGTTGGCTTAGCTGTGCCTGGGCTGTTATTCTACCGTCGTAGACCTATCGTCTAGCTTCAACTTCACTCTCAAGTAAGGACAGGACTTTCGATTTATGATCATCAGTATGATAGCGGCAATGGCAGACAACCGTGTAATTGGTAAAGATAACCAGATGCCATGGCATTTACCTGCCGATTTTGCATGGTTTAAACGTTCAACGATGGGTAAACCCGTAGTGATGGGGCGTAAGACCTATGACTCTATTGGACGTCCTCTACCTGGCCGATTGAATGTCGTAATTAGCCGTGATGAGAGCTTAGAGATTGAAGGTGTTACTACGGTTACTTCAATTGAAAAAGCATTAGAACTGGTAAGTGATGTTGATGAAGTTATGATCATCGGTGGCGGTTCAATCTATGAAAGTTGCTTACCTAAAGCTGACAAGCTGTATCTGACTTACATCGATTTCGCTGTTGATGGAGACACCCAATTCCCAGAGTGGGGTGAGGGTTGGAAGCAGAGTTTTAGTGAAACTTATCAATCGGATGAGAAGAACAAACACAACATGGAATTTGTGATTCTCGAACGCTAAATTGTGATTCTCAATTGTTAGGCATTGATAAGTGCTTGCGCTATTAACCTATAGCGCAAGCATGATCTATTTGGTATCTCGTACTTTTATAATGCTTCTTGAGTGAAGAACTGTTTGTCTTCCCAGCGAAGTGCCGTTAACTGTCCCCCCCAAACGCATCCTGTATCTAAACCAATCACATCTTTTCCTGAGTAGCCTTCTAGCGCAGCCCAGTGTCCAAAAATAACTGTTTTATCCAGCTTTATACGTTGTGGTAGGTCAAACCAAGGCACTAACGGCTCAGTGGTAATTTCGCTTGGCGGAAGTTTACAGGCCATATCGAGTCGACCATCAGTAAAACAGAAGCGCATTCTAGTCAGGCTGTTGATCGCATAGCGATAGCGCTCAATCCCTTCTAAATTTTGACGCCATAAGTCAGGCGTGTTGCTGTACATATTCTCGATAAGCCATTGCCACTTATCGGATTTTAATAAGGCAGTTATCTCTCGATTTTCAATCAGTGCTCGCTCTAGATCCCATTGAGGTGAGATACCAGCATGAGACATTACGAACTCTGGATGTTCTTGAATCAAAGGCTGTTGTCTTAACCATTCGAGCAATTGGTCACGATCTTCAGCATCCAGAATTGGTTGAGTCTTATCTTTAGGTTTCGCTGGAAACAGACCTAATGAGACAGCAAGCAGGTGTAAGTCATGGTTACCTAATACCACCTTTGCAGCACTACCAAGGCTACGTATAAAACGCAATGTTTCTAGCGATTTAGGGCCTCTAGCGACTAAATCACCAGCCACCCATAAGGTATCTTGTTGTTTGTCAAAGTTGACTTTTTCAAGCAGTAACTGAAATTCGTCGAAGCATCCTTGAATGTCTCCGACAATATAATTCGACACAGTGATTTCCTGTAGATGCTGAGGATAACTAGTTAAGGATATTGGGTATTGCTAACCTAAATGGGTCAACTTCGGTTATGAAATTGAGACCTTTGTGATCAGTCATAACATAATGACCTTGCATAACTCCAACAGGAGTTTCGATGACAGTACCACTTGTGTAAGTGTATTCGTCGTTGGCCTCGATAACAGGTTGCTGTCCAACCACACCATCACCTTCAATGGTGAGTTGCTTTCCGTTAGAATCGGTAATCAACCAACGGCGAGACATGAGTTGAACTGTTGTTTTGCTAAGGTTTCTGATAGTAATGATGTAAGCGAAGACGTAACGGTTCTTCGTTGGCTCAGATTGTTCCTCTATGTATTTAGAGTGAACTTGGCATTTGATACAAGGCGTAGATATATCCATATTCGCACCTTTTATTGTTGGTATGCTAAGGGCAATAGATCACCCAAAAATATTACATAAAAAATAGGCTCCTCACCGAAGTGTAGGAGCCTTTCTATCTATTTGTCAGCGTTTTGACTGTCGTATAACCAGTTTGCCATGTCGACAAATTGTTCGAGTGTCAGGTTCTCAGGGCGCATGCCAGGGTTAACACCTAGCTCTTCAAGCACTTCTTTACTGATCAAACTCTTGTAGCAGTTACGTACCGTTTTACGGCGCTGGTTAAAGCCTTCGCGACATACGCGATCCAAGCACTTAAGATCTTTTGCCGGATAAGGCAGCACTTCATAAGGCTGAAGGCGTACGACGGCAGAATCCACTTTCGGTGGCGGAACGAAGGCTGTTGGTGGTACTTCTAGTACAGGCGTTACTTTACAGTAGTATTGAGCCATTACAGTAAGACGACCGTAAGCTTTAGTACCAGGGCCCGCAGCCAATCGATTAACGACTTCTTTTTGAAGCATAAAGTGCATGTCTTGCACGTCTTTATGAAACTCAAAAAGGTGAAACATCAATGGTGTAGAGATGTTGTATGGCAAGTTACCGAAGATACGTAGCTTGTTGTTCGGTTTAACAAGTTGTTCGAAATCGAACTTCATTGCATCACCTTCATAGATCGTTAACTTTTCAGCTAGATCCGGGTGATTACGCAGACGTTCAGCAAGATCTCTATCCAGTTCAATCACAGTGAATTTGTCGACAAGCTTGCCAACTGGCTCAGTGATCGCACCAAGACCAGGGCCGATTTCGACTAGGTTTTGACCTGGAAGTGGGTTAATACTCGATACGATGCCATCAATAATGTATGGATCGTTAAGGAAGTTTTGACCAAAACGTTTACGCGCTTTGTGCCCTAAGTGGACATCATTTCTCATTGTTTTTTCTCTACTAATTCAATGGCGTGCGTGAGCGCTGTTCTAAAGCTCCCTGTATCGGCTTGGCCTGTCCCTGCCAAGTCTAAGGCAGTACCGTGATCGACTGATGTACGAATGAACGGTAAGCCAAGTGTGATGTTCACTGAGCGACCAAACCCTTTGTATTTCAATACTGGGAGTACTTGGTCGTGATACATACCTAAAACAGCATCTGCATCTTGCAAATATTTTTCATTAAAGATGGTATCTGCTGGCAATGGGCCAACTAAATTGATGCCATCTTGTTTACGAATTTTTTCTAGCGTAGGGGTGATAGTTTCTATTTCTTCACGGCCCAAACAACCATCTTCACCAGCATGCGGATTTAAACCGCACACGTAGATAGTTGGTTTCTCAATCGCAAATTTATCGACCAAATCTTTATTCAGAATCGCAATAATTTGTTCTAATCTGTCTTCGGTCACTGCTTGAGATACATATGCTAGTGGGATATGTGTTGTTACTAATGCAACACGCAGCCCTTCAGTTGCCAACATCATCACGACTAGCGGTGTGTTGGACTTCTCTGCAAAGAACTCGGTATGACCACTAAAAGCAACGCCAGCACGGTTAATTACACCCTTATGAACAGGGCCGGTGACAATAGCATCAAATTCATTATTCATACAGCCAATTGCTGCGGTTTCTAAGGTATTTAATACGTAATGACCATTAGCCTCGTTGAGTTGGCCTGCGATGGCAGTTTCAGCTAGTGGAACGTGTTTCACTACCAGTGTGCCTGAGCGCTGAGGTTGCTTGGGAGCGGCTGCATCGTAATCTAACAGCTCAACTTCAATCCCTAGTATTTCCGCTCGCTGTGCAAGTAGAGTTTTATCTGCACACACTACGAGTTGATGAGGCCAGCTTTCTTGAGATAAAGCCAAAGTTAAATCTGGACCTATCCCTGCGGGTTCACCTGCGGTAATGACCAGGCGTTTAGTTGTCATCTTGGTCGTCCTCAACCATTTCAACAAAGGCACTCGCTCTGACTTCTTGTAGCCAAGCGCCAGCTTCTTCGTTGAACTTACGGTTAAATAGAATTTGGTAAGCTTTGTTCTTTAAAGCTGAATCCGTTCGGTCAACTTCTCTACGGTCGAGTACTTCAACAATGTGCCAACCATGAACGGTTTTAAAGGGTGCGCTGATTTTTCCTTGAGGTAGAGTCTCTACTTGGTGCTTGAACTCAGGTACATATAAATCAGGGGTTTGGTAACCTAGTTCACCATCTTGCACAGCAGAACCCGGATCTTGGCTGTATTGTTGAGCAAGCTCGCCAAAGGTGGCTTCGCCAGCATTAACGCGACGAGTGATTTCTTCAAGTTGCTCTTTTGCACCGTCATCACTCAGGATTACGGTAGGTTTAATCAAGATATGACGGGCATTAACTTCGGTAACGGCAACAGTTTCTAAGCCTTTTACATCTTCAATTTTAAGAATGTGGAAGCCAACACCGCTTCGGAAAGGACCTATGATGCTGCCTTTATTTTGCATTTTGATTTGGTCTGCAAAAATGGTTGGCATCTCTTCTTTACGCATCCAACCCCAATCACCACCTTGCAGTGCTTTTGGACCTTTCGAGTAAGTGTAAGCCATGGTGCTGAAATTTTTGCCGCCGTTTAGTTCTTCTACTAAATCGTTCGCTTGTGCTTCTAACTCTTCTTTGGTTTGGTCATCATTAAATCGAAGTTGAATGTGGCCAATTTTGTATTGAACAGTAGCATTGGTTTCTTGCGCTAGGATATCCGCTAGGTTGTCCACTTCTGCAGGAAGAATGTTGATACGACGACGGACTAATGCGTTACGAGCTTCACTGGCTGCAATCTCTTTTCTTACTTGTTCACGAAAGGCATTGTAGCTAAGGCCTTCTGCAGCAACGGATGCTGTAAGCTGATCCACGGTTTGGTTGTTATCTTTTGCAATGCCTTCAATCGCTTGATCAAGTCGAGCATCATCAATACGAACACCAATACGCTCTGCTTCTTGAGTTTGAATCGTATCAATGATCAGTTTTTCGAGTACTTGCTCATTGAGTACGTCTTGCGATGGCAGCGTTTGGCCGCTTTTCTTAGCATTTGCGCGCAACGTTTTCATTGAAGCATCGATGTCACTTTGTAAGATCACGCCTTCGTTAACGATAACTTTTACGCTGTCGAGCTCAACCGGTGCTGCATAGCTCGTTGATACAGTGCAAGCTGCTGCGATAGCGATTAATGTGTGTTTCCACAATGTCATGTGTAATCCTTTATATTTACTGATGTTTTATCAGTAAAGAAAATTAGTTGTTTAAGAAGAATGGGCGACCATAGCTCAAAGAGTTGTCAGAGCTGCTATCCCCAACAGCGCCTGAATCAGAACCGATATTAGTACCAAAGCCAACAATACCGAAATTCACACTGAAGTTATTTTCATATTCAGGTGTAGTATTTGGATCACTAATGTTATTTGTCAAACGGTTACTATAGGTAAAGCCGATATACCAACAATCTGATTTATAGTTTAAACGAGCTAACCACTCTAGATCTTCTTGTGTGGTTAAATCATAGAAATATTGAGCACTCGTGCTCCATTTCGGTGTAATTTGGTAGGCGCCAAGCAAACCGGCTTGTGAGATACCCTCTCTTGTAATTGATGATACGTCAAAATCTACAGTTTCATTTATGTATTCTTCTGTTACATAACGATAGTTAGTTTGTATGTAACCACCAGTGAAGCGGTATTCTAACGTACTGTTTGCAAGCTGCATCGCAGTAGTATCAATGTCGTATTGCACGCCGCCGTGATAAAACAGGTAATCGTCATAGTTGAAGTCCATTTCAATGGCCCAAGATGAATAATTAGTTTTTTCACTGGAGTCTTCGCTGCTCAGAGTTTGTTTTGTGTCTTTATCAAAATAGAAAATTTGGCCAAAGGATATATTAAGTCGTTCTTTATATTCATCATCAAAGAAGCGCGATGATGCACCGTAACTGACTTGGTTTGCCGCAGCTATGCGATCCACACCACTGTATTTACGGCTTCTGAATAAGCCATAGTAGTCGGTCTGTAGTAGTGTTGTATCGTAAAGGCCAATTTCACTTTGATCCTCTTCGGGTACGTAAAGGTACTGTACCTGGGGCTCTAACGTTTGAGTATAATTGCCAACAATAGTGGTATCTCGCTCCAGAATGATACCAGCATGGCTTCTAAATTCAGGAATAACACGGCTAACAGATTCTTCTAGCCCTTCATAATCAGAACCAACACCAGTATCTACGCCATCAAGATCTTGTTGGTAATATGTACCAAGCAACCGAGCTTCTGTTGTCCATGTACCCCAGGTATTACCTACCGGAATAGTAATTCCGGGCTCGACATGAACACGAGTTGCAGAGGGTTTACCTGTAGCATCCGTGTCGAACAACGACACATGACTAATGAGGTCGAAATCTAGGTAATCCATGACCTCCGGAGCATAGTAGTTGTACTCAAGCTGTGGCATTAAACGATAGGGTAAATTGTTTGTTGTATCGGTGAGGACTTGGAAATCTCTTACGAGTACGGAAGCGTCCCAATTCTGTGAACGGTACGTTGCTTTACCTTCTTGAAGTAACTGACCGTCTTCACGGTTACCAATACTACTTGAGCTGACGTCGGTAAAGTAGTCGATATCACTGACTTTTGAGTAATCGATTTCGAACAACCAAGATTGTTGATATATCCCTGAGTGTTCTAGTTGTGCGCCCCAGCGATCGCCTTTTTCTTCGTACTTCTTATCATCAGGTAAATATTCAGATTTAATACTACCTGTACCGAAATCGCTCAAGTATCTGAATTTACTGTTTAGCTGAGTACCACGTTCTTGCATGTACTTGAAGGTAGTTTCTAAGTCATAGTTTGGCGCCAAGTTCCAATAAACAGGAATCTCAGCTTCAAAACCATCGCTTGAACCGTATGACACAGTTGGATATAAGAAACCGGTTTTACGTGTGTCACCGACTGGTACGGTTAAATAAGGTAAGTAAAAAACTGGGACACTTTGAATTTCAAAGCGTGGATTATAAAAGGTGGCTTGCTCTTCGTCTTGGTCGACGCTGATGCTTGATGCTCTTAGACGCCAAGCGTTGTCGCCAATAGGGCAAGAGGTAATCGAACCGTCTTCGATTTCATAAACTGCTTTGCCCGTCTTAGATACGTAGACCGCATCACCACGTCCAGGCTCGCAAAGAAATTCGTAATCGGTATTTTCTAGCGTCATTTCATCAGTAGTGAGGTTATTGGTCGCCTTGTCTGATATAGACTTGATTTGACCATCACTAAAGTTTACGTTGCCTTCAGCTACAACGATATTTTCTTGTTGATGCAGAGTTACATTGTCGGCAAGAATGGTTTTATTTCCTTGCGTAACTCTTACATCACCTGAATATATTGCCTTATCACCATTGATAGCTTCTAAGCGATCAGACTCAACATGAGCGGGTAGCTGTGTCTCGTTTTCTGCAGCGGGTTCGATCAAGCATTGATCTATAGAGGGCATTTCCTGCACACTATTATCGGTGATTGTTTCAGCTTGAGTTGTTGACACGTATAACGCTGTAGTTATCGACGCGGCTAACAAGGTGCGGGAAAAACATTGCATGAAGTTGAACTATCCTGTTTCACTAGATGAAGGGTTGATCTAGTATCAATCCAATAAATAAAGCATTTTCCTTATGATAAAGGAAATATTAGCATTCAGCATCATCAGACAGCATTACTCAGACAAAATTCATAGATAGAGAACACATAATGCAAATATTTGGCAAAATTTTGGGCGCTTTTTTTGGCTTTTTATTTGGAGGGCCACTTGGTTTAGTTTTTGGCCTATTTTTAGGACACCAATTCGATAAAGCTCGCCGATTGAACCAATCGGGCTTCAATAGCTCTGGTTTTGGCCGAGGACCAAGCCAAGCAGAAAGACAGAATGAGTTTTTTAAAGCGGCTTTTGCGGTTATGGGACACGTTGCTAAAGCGAAGGGGCAAGTGACACCAGAAGAGATTCAGCTGGCTTCTACAATGATGGAGCGTATGAATCTGCATGGTGAACAACGTAAAGCTGCGCAAGAAGCTTTTCGCGATGGCAAAGAAAGTGACTTCCCGCTAGGTGATGTGCTTGAGCGTGTGAAGATCTCATCGGGCGGCCGTTTTGATCTTCTGCAGTTCTTTTTGGAGCTACAAGTCTCTGCCGCATTTGCTGATGGAAGCTTGCACCCAAGTGAGCGTCAGGTTCTTCATAAGATAGCGAAAGGGCTTGGATTTTCTGCAGAACAACTAGAACGACGTTTGCAGATGCAAGAAGCTGCATTCCGTTTTCAACAACAAGGTGGAAGTTTTGGTGGCCATCAAGGTCACGGACAGTCATCGGGTTGGCAACAAGCTTCACAGCAAAACCAACTGGCAGATGCTTTCAAGGTACTTGGGGTAAGTGAAAGTGCGGATGGTAAAGAAGTGAAGAAAGCTTACCGGAAACTGATGAATGAGCACCACCCTGACAAGTTGATGGCGAAAGGTTTACCGCCTGAGATGATGAACGTTGCGAAAGAAAAATCTCAAGAGATTCAAAATGCTTATGACCTAATCAAAAAGGTTAAAGGCTTCAAATAATCATTACTATCTGAATTGTATTTGAGTGGTTCGCTTTGTGAACTACTCTACCTAAAGGGAATTATATGACGTTAACTTATAAGGATGTTCTAGAGTTTTGGTTCGATGAACTAACGCCCAAAGACTGGTTTACTGGCGGTGAAGAGATTGACGCTTTGATTAAAACTCGCTTCTCTGAACTGCACCAAATAGCCATTCAAGGTGAGTTGTTTGAATGGCGCCAGACAGCAGAAGGACGCTTGGCTGAGATCATCGTACTTGACCAATTCTCTAGAAATATTGCTAGAAATAGTCTGGCAGCGTTTTCGGCTGACCCTATGTCGTTGGCTTTAGCTCAAGAAGCGGTTGGTGGTGGTTTTGACCATCAACTTAACCAGCAGCAAAAAAGCTTTCTCTACATGCCTTACATGCACAGTGAATCTTTGATGATGCATGAGCAGGCTGTGATGCTTTTTTCTCAGACGGGTCTAGAAAATAACCTGGATTTTGAGTTTAAGCATAAGGTCATCATTGAGCGTTTTGGTCGCTATCCACACCGTAATGAGGTGTTAGGACGAGCTTCGACTCCTGAAGAAGTTGAGTTCTTGCAGCAACCAGGCTCAAGCTTTTAATTGTAGAAGTACGGTTCAATAGATAAAAAAGAGGCTAGAGGTTAATAAAAACCTTTAGCTTCTTTTTTGTTTAGCTTCATTCATGAGCTTTAACGTTAAAACTAGTTTGCTTGGTTAAGCGACCAATCATAGTCATAACTGATTTGTTCAGTGTTTGTTACCTGCTTTGTTCTGTATTGATCTAAGTGTTGAATAAGTTGTTGTTGGTTGCCAAAATCTACAGCAAACCATTCGTAAATCGATGATAGTTGAAGCTTGTTGTTTTCAATCAACACGCCCTTATCGCTATTGATATACTCAGCAGCAGCGAGTTCTAGCAATGTCTCTGTATTATCAGACGTAAAGGCCTGAGGTTGCAGATTAGGACAACCCAGACTCGCACAATTCACTGCGTAATGCGTACGTGGGTCTTGCCAAATCGGTCTTAAAATTCGATGTTCGATATCATTCAGTGACATTGACTTTCCATTGACTTCAACCACATCGTCTCCCCATGGCCCAAAACTAAACAGTCCGCCGAGCTTAGTGATTGATTTGATAGGGTATGCATCAAGAATCAAATCGACAGTCACGGCGTTATATAGATTAACCCAGTAGGCATACTGCTCCGCTCTTGAATAGTCGAGTGGGTTGATCTGCTCAAGTCGGTTTATGTACTGGTTTAACTTTGTCTTGTCTGAAGAGCTCACCGCTTTATATCTCACTAGGGTGTGCTGCTCTTGTTTTACTAAGTAGCTATCGAGGAATTGCTGCCAATCTTGATGAGACACCTGTGTTGAGTTCGCTTCATTACTTTGGTTCCAGTATGGCCAAAGTTCGGATTTAGGCGCAGACCAAGCTAAGGTTGAGAAAAGTAGACTGATAATAAAGAGTAGTTGTTTCATGGCATTCTCCTGATGACTGACTACTAAGACCCTACGGCTCACTATTTTCTTTCATGACCCTTTCGTTAAATAAACAAGTGAATTAAATAAACCATTTAAGTTAAACAAGAAAGTTTAGTCCAACCAAAATTGAGTCTAATAAAAAAGGCTGGCACTAGGCCAACCTTTTAGGTGTTTTTGAAACCGCTTGCTCTATTTCAAGACTGTGCTATTTCAAGATCGTTTTATTTCAGGAAGCTAGGAATCTTAGCTTCAAATTCTGAAATCTTATCTGCGTGTTGAAGTGTTAGGCCGATGTTATCTAGGCCATTCAGCAAGCAGTGACGACGGAACTCATCAATTTCAAACGAGTATTCTTTTCCATTGGCAGCGACTTTTAGTGCTTCAAGATCAACTGTAATTTCTGCGCCTTCGTTTGCTTCAACGAACTGGAAGAGCTCATCGACTTCTTGTTCTGTAAGTCGAACCGGAACCATCTGGTTGTTGATTGAGTTGCCGTAGAAGATGTCTGCGAAGCTTGGTGCGATCATCACTTGAATACCGTAATCGGCAAGCGCCCACGGTGCGTGCTCACGAGATGAACCACAACCGAAGTTTTCGCGAGCGAGTAGGATAGAAGCACCTTTATAGCGGGGTGCGTTCATTACAAACTCAGGGTTTGGCTGTTGGCCTGCGTCATCTAGGAAGCGCCAATCGTGGAACAAGTGCTTACCAAAACCAATGCGGTTTACTTTTTGTAGAAACTGCTTTGGAATGATCGCATCAGTATCGATGTTGGCCGTATCTAGAGGAACGACTAATCCGGTGTGTTGTTGAAAACCTGACATGTTAAATCCTCTAATTAAAGTTCACGAATATCGACAAAGTGACCAGCGATAGCCGCTGCGGCTGCCATTGCTGGGCTAACTAGGTGCGTACGACCATCACGGCCTTGGCGACCTTCAAAGTTACGGTTTGATGTAGAAGCACAGCGCTCTTGTGGACCTAAGCGGTCGTTGTTCATTGCAAGACACATAGAGCAACCCGGTAGGCGCCATTCAAAACCTGCTTCGATGAAGATCTTATCTAGGCCTTCAGCTTCAGCTTGTGCTTTTACTTGCTCAGAACCTGGAACGATCAATGCTTGAACATGTTTCGCTACTTGGCGGCCTTTTGCTACGGCTGCAGCTGCACGCATGTCTTCGATACGCGAGTTAGTACAAGAACCCACGAAGACTTTATCGACGTTGTAATCAGATAGAGATTTACCCGCTTCAAGGCCCATGTAAGCCAGAGCTTTTTCAGCAGATGCTTTTTCAACAGGATCTGCGAAGCTTTCTGGTGCAGGGATTGGTGTGTCTACTGAGATCACCTGGCCTGGGTTAGTACCCCAAGTGACTTGTGGTTTGATGTCAGCCGCTTCTAGCGTTACAACCGCATCGAACTCTGCATCAGTATCGGTTTTCAATGTGTTCCAGTATTCAATCGCGGCTTCTAAGTCTTTACCTTCAGGAGAAAACTTACGACCTTTGATGTATTCGTATGTGGTTGCATCTGGAGCGATTAAGCCCGCTTTCGCGCCTAGCTCGATTGCCATGTTACATACTGTCATACGACCTTCCATTGTAAGGTCTGTAATTGCCTCACCACAGAATTCAACTACATAGCCTGTTCCGCCTGCAGCTGTTGTCTTGCCGATGATCGCGAGCACGATATCTTTGGCGGTAATACCTTCTGTGACTTTGCCTTTTACTTCGATCTTCATGGTTTTAGCGCGCGCTTGTTTTAGCGTTTGAGTCGCTAGAACATGCTCTACTTCTGAAGTACCGATACCGAATGCTAATGAACCAAATGCACCGTGTGTCGCCGTGTGTGAGTCACCACATACGATGGTCATACCCGGCAGAGTAATACCTAGCTCAGGCCCCATTACGTGCACAATACCTTGGTATTTGTGGTTTAGGTCGTAAAGCGTGACACCAAACTCTTCACAGTTTTTCGATAGCGTTTCCATTTGGATACGAGCCATCTCGCCAGAAGCGTTAATGTCTTTGGTTTGAGTCGATACGTTATGATCCATCGTCGCAAAAGTTTTGCTAACTTGGCGCACTTTACGACCTTTTTCACGCAAGCCATCAAAAGCTTGTGGCGACGTTACTTCGTGGACTAAGTGACGATCGATATAAAGAATTGGCGTTTCGCCCTTAGCTGCAACCGCAACGTGAGCGTCATAAACTTTTTCGTATAAGGTTTTTGCTTGCTGGTTTGTCGACATAGCTTTTCTTCCTTGGGAGCATCAGTCCCAGTGTTTGTTTCGAACCAAGTCATGCAATTTAACCTGACTTGGCTTGATATTATTTTTATGTACTTGCTTCTATCTTTGAGCGTTAGCTTATGAAGCTAAGATGTACTCTGCGATCTTATCACCCATTTCAGAGGTGGTTAGCGCTTGGTTTTTACCTGCTAGATCGGCCGTTAGTTCGCCAGCTGAAAGCGCTTTAGATACGGCTGTTTCGATATCCTGTGCAGCATCTTCTTCACCTAGGCTGTAGCGAAGCATCAAAGCTGCAGAAAGAATCTGTGCTACTGGGTTAGCGATGTTCTTACCTGCGATATCTGGAGCACTGCCGCCCGCTGGTTCGTATAGGCCGAAGTTGCTTTCGTTCAAGCTTGCAGAAGGAAGCATGCCCATAGAGCCGGTGATCATTGCACACTCATCAGAGATGATGTCACCGAAGATGTTCGAACAAAGCATCACGTCAAACTGAGATGGGTCTTTGATTAGCTGCATGGTCGCGTTGTCGATGTACATGTGGCTCAATTTCACATCTGGGTAGTCTTTCGCTACTTCTTCAACCACTTCACGCCATAGAATAGAGCTTTGTAGAACGTTCGCTTTATCGATTGAGTAAACGTTTTTGTTACGTAGACGTGCAGATTCAAACGCAATCTTTGCAATACGTTCGATTTCGTAACGGTGATAAACCTCAGTATCAAACGCTTTTTCAGTTGCGCCTTCGCCTTCACGGCCTTTTGGTTGACCGAAGTAGATACCGCCCGTTAGCTCACGAACAACAACGATGTCGAAACCGTTGCCTGATATATCAGCACGTAAAGGAGAGAAAGACTCTAAACCCTTGTGGATTTGCGCTGGACGTAGGTTACAGAACAGTTGGAAATGCTTACGCAGAGGAAGTAGGGCACCACGCTCTGGTTGATCGTTTGGTGGAAGGTGTTCCCATTTAGGACCACCAACTGAGCCAAAAAGTACCGCGTCAGATTCTTCACAGCCCGTGACTGTCGCTTCTGGAAGTGGACAGCCGTGATTATCAATTGCAATACCACCAACATCATACTCTTCGCGAGAAAAGCTAATCGCGTGCTTCTTTTCGATCGCGTCTAACACTTTATGTGCTTGTTGCATTACTTCTGGGCCAATGCCATCACCAGGTAGTACGGCAATTTTGTATGATTTATCTGTCATGTTAATCCTTTAATTCTTGTTACTGAGCGGTTTGGCTCGTTTTAAATTTTGTCCCTAAAGCCAACAACATCGGCTCTAGGGCTCTGTTATTGGGGTCTTAAACTGTCGCGAATTTTTGCTGCTTCATTTCAGCAATAGTGTCTGCGCGTTGAATGCTATTGATAACGTGTAGCAACGCTTGACCAGAAGCTTCAACGATATCCGTTGAAACGCCCGTACCGTGGTACTTACGGCCTTTATAGTTCGCAATGATGTCCGCTTGACCTAAGCCATCTTCGCCTTCACCTTTCGCAGTAAGGTCGAATTTATCCAACGCGATTTCGTAGCCTGTTAAGCGGTAAATACATTGGTATAAAGCGTCAACAGGACCGTTACCGACAGCCGCTTCGCATTTCTCTTCATCACCACATTGCAGCTTGATGCTGGTGGTAGACATAACACTACCAGATTGTACGCTTAGGTAGTTAAGTTTATAGAAGTCATCTTCGTCACGTAGATTCGCGAAGTGCATTAATGCTTCTAGGTCGTAATCGAAGACTTGTCCTTTACGGTCAGCAAGCTTCAAGAAGTCTTCGTACAATGAATCTAGGTTGTACTCATTATCTTTATAACCCATTGCGTCCATGTGGCTCTTAACTGCCGCACGGCCACTACGGCTGGTTAGGTTCAAGGCTTTGTTTTTCAAACCAATCGACTCAGGTGTCATGATCTCGTAAGTGTTTTTGTTCTTAAGCATGCCGTCTTGGTGGATACCTGAAGAGTGGCTAAATGCATTCGCACCGACGATAGCTTTATTGTCTTGAATTGGCATGTGGCAAAGCTGGCTAACCAACTTACTGGTGCGGTGAATCTCTTTATGATCCAAACCAGTATGAACACCTAACAACTCTTGGCGAGTTTTTATGATCATTGCGATTTCTTCTAGAGAACAGTTACCAGCACGTTCACCAATACCATTGATTGTGCCTTCAATTTGGCGAGCGCCCGCTTGCACTGCAGCAATTGAGTTCGCAACCGACATACCTAAATCATCGTGACAGTGAACAGAGATGATAGCTTTATCAATGTTTGGTACGCGATTGAATAGCATTTGGATAATGCCACCAAACTCGTTTGGAACGGTGTAGCCTACCGTGTCTGGAATGTTGATAGTTCTTGCGCCTGCGTTGATTGCAGCTTCAACCATTCGGCATAAGTTGTCGATGGGTGTACGACCTGCATCTTCACAAGAGAACTCAACATCGTCGGTGTAGTTACGTGCATGCTTAACAGCTTTCACCGCCATTTCAACGACATCGTCGTAGCTGCGACGTAGCTTATCTTGTACGTGTACCGTCGATGTTGAAATGAAAGTGTGAATACGGAATTGGTCCGCTACTTTTAGTGCTTCTGCTGCGGCGTCGATATCTTTCGCTACCGCACGAGAAAGCGCACAAATTCGGCTGCCTTTGATGTGTTTTGCAATCGTTTGAACCGATTCAAAATCACCTGGAGAAGAGATAGGGAAGCCAGCTTCAATAACATCCACACCCAGTCTCTCAAGAGCATAAGCGATCTGTAACTTCTCTTTTACTGTCAGGCTTGCTGCAAGTGCTTGCTCGCCGTCACGTAAGGTCGTATCAAAAATTATTACTTGATCGTTCATGGGTGCTTCCTTATATCGATAATGAATCGATTGCTATCCAAATTATTATTAAGAATGATGTTCTTTTAAAAGTGCCAGTTACAAAAAAACCCGCTCAGCGCGGGTTTTAATATTTGTGTAGTTCTTGACCCACAACTTACCCGCGCGATTGGTTCACGATAAGGAGAAGTTTCAGCAGTCGAGAAGAAGAAAAAATCATTACACAAATATCCGTAAATAAACTGTTAACACCATATTTACCGTAATTTATTCTAAGCGTCAAACAAGAAAATCCAATAACAGTGTGTATTGTCAGTGTTTTAGTTTGGTTTATGCTGTTAAATTCATCTTTATTGGTGTAATCGTTTATTTGTTGGTTTTATGTTGGAGGGTTAGTTTATCGATTGGCTGGTGTCTAGGTTAAAATTTTGTAGTAAATCTTTTTGTTGGAACGATTCACCAGCAAAATCGAATGTGTGGCGACATTAATTAATCACTTGATTAAATAGTGAGTAATTAATCTTCTGCAGTTGTGCTTCTTTATCTCTATAATTAATCAAACGATTAATTATAGAGATGGTCAAAGCAATGACAGCACGTAAGGCCGGGCGACCCCAGCAGAACCTTGATGTACGGCAGCTACTCATCGAACACGCTCGTGATCTGTTCGTTGTTCAATCCTACGATAAAGTATCGACACGCCTAATTGCAGAACGTGCTGGAGTGAACATTGCCATGATCCGTTATTACTTCGGTAATAAAGCAGGATTGTTTGAAGCGATGCTGCGGGAAACGCTTCGGCCAATGCAGCTACAAATGCAAAAGTTAGTTGAAGAGAGCAGTCATGAGAACTTTCTTGATTTAATGCGGACTTACTACAAAGAGATGGTCAAGGTACCAAAGTTTCCTCGCTTGATAGCTCAGGTGATGAATATGCCTCCTTCAGAAGTGCAAAGAGAGTTACTAGAAAAGGTTTTCTTAGACGTGGCCAAACCAGCCCAAGATGTCATCTTTGAAAAGCTTGTTGAGCAGGGCATTTTGAAACAAAACATGGATCCGAAACTGTGTCGCGTTTCGTATATAAGCTTGATGGTCTTTCCTTTTATTGCCCCACCCCCTTTGTTAGCCATTCATGGCATTGAGTTAAATGAAGAATTTCTTAATCGTTTAATCGAACACAACATTCAACTGATGACCGAAGGCTTTATCAATGTAGCGAGCACTTCACCCTTGCAGGAACCAAGATAATGAAAATAAGCAAAAAACTCCTCTTTTTTCCAGCACTAGCGGTTGGAATCATCGGACTTGTGGCGGCGATTAATTTAAAACCTGATCTTCCAACTAAACCTGCGGGTGATCGAGCTCGTTTAGTGGAAACCGTAAGTCTAGAGCAGCAATTGATCGCGCCTTTGGCGGTTGGTTTCGGCAAAGTTGTGCCAAAAGTCGAATGGAAAGCCATATCTGAGGTGACGGGGCAAATTGTTTATCGACATCCTGATCTGGAAAAAGGGCAAGTGATCCCTGCGGGAACCGAGGTATTAAAGATTGATCCATTGGATTACGAACTGAAGCTGATACAAGCGGAAGCTGATCTTAAATCAAGCCAAACCTCGCTAGCGAAATTGAATCAAGAAGAAGACAACCTGAATCAGACTCTAAAGATCGAAAAGAATCGCTTAGTGATCAGCAATAAAGAGCTACAACGTAAACAAGATCTACGTAAGAAAGGGTTAACTTCTCAATCTGATGTCGATCTGCAGCAGCAAAGCGCATTGTCTCAGCAGAAGTTGGTGTTAGATATTGCCAACCAAATTACCTTGATGCCTGATGAAAAACGCGTCGCGGAGGCCGTGATTAAGGTTAATGTCTCTAAGGTGAAAGAGGCACAACGTTCTTTGGATAAGACGACCATCACGTTACCTAGAGCCATGCGAATTGCTCAAGTCGATATCGAACAAAACCAAGTGGTTAATCTTCAGCAAGAAATGTTTGTTGCTCATGGGATTAATATTATGGAAGTTGAGGCGCAACTTTCTATTCACGATATGCAAACTTTAGCCTCAAGTTTTACTCAATTCCCCCGTGACGCTGCTGGAATTCCAACGCCTGATCAAGCGCCAATCAAAGCGAGTGTTCAACTGAACAGTGGTAGTCTGAATCTGACCTGGCCTGCAAAGGTAGCGAGAATCAGTGAAACCGTTGATGAAAACCAAGCGACGGCAGGGATCATTCTTGAGATCGCTCAAGACTACTCACAACTGCAACCAGACAGTGCGACACCTTTGGTCAATGGCATGTTTGTTAAAGCTGAAATTGAAGGTGTAGCAAATCTAAGTTGGGTGTTGCCTGAACGAGCGCTACATGGTGATAAAATTTATCTAATGGACGATAACTCCCGTCTGCAAATGGTTAATGTTGAAGTTCTTTATCGTAGAGACAACCAAGTGGTTGTGAACGGAGATCTTCAAACGGGCGATAAACTGATTCTTAATGATTTGCTGCCGGCAATTGAAGGTATGTTACTTAAAGAGTCAAATTCTCAAAAGGCTGAGCTTGTATCCGGTGTCGAGGAGAATGCGTCATGATCAAGTTCTTCTCTAGGCACCCAACAGCAGCAAACTTGTTGATGCTTGGGCTGTTGATAATGGGTTTAAGCTCATTATCAACCATTAAACGTGAAACCTTCCCGGCTTATGATCCTCTGTATATTATGGCGGCGATTGTTTACCCGGGCGCTTCTCCGCAAGAAGTGGAAGAGAGCCTTTGTGTGCGAATGGAAGATGCCGTCGATGGCCTAGCTAACATTGAAGAAACTCAATGTGAAGCAGTTGAAGGTAGTGCTAGGCTCATTCTTAAGTTAAATGAAAAAGCAGATATTGGCCGAATGCTGGTGGATGTTCAAACTCAAATTAACTCGATCAACGATTTCCCATCCGAGATTGAATCTCCTGTTGTTCAAGAGTTGGATTGGAACGAACCCGTTGTCGATATTGCCATCACAGCAGAAACCTCATGGCCGGAACTCAAGGCATACGCTGAAGATCTTAAACGCACCATGAAGCTCGATTATGATGTGTCTTTGGTAGAGGTGAGCGGTTTTTCCGATCATCAATATCGTGTTGAGTTGGATACCCAAGCCATTCGCCAGTTGGGTTTGAGTGTTGGTGATATTGCCGATCAAATTGGTCGTCAGAATGTAAAATTGCCGAGTGGTAACATTGAAACACCAGATAAAAATTTCCTGATTCGTTTTGACGAGAGACGGGTCACGCCTGTTGAGCTTGAGAGTATTGTTGTTGGATCGGCACCAAATGGTTCTGTGATCCGTTTAAGAGATATCGCGAAAATCACCGATCGTTTTGAACTTGATGAACAGAAAGTCCTGTTCGATGGCAAGCCTTCTGCTTTGTTGAAGATCAGCAAAAACAAAGAAGACGATGCGCTTCGAATTAAAGAAAACGTGACACGATTTGTTGAAGATCAGAGTGCGATTGCCCCTGATGGTGTGACGCTACAAATGACCAACGATCTCTCTTCTGTGCTTTGGGATCGTCTAACCATGATGGTGCGTAATGGTTGGCAAGGTATTGTGTTGGTTTTTGCCACCATGTGGTTGTTCTTTAGTTTACGTTACTCATTTTGGGTCGCTGCAGGTTTACCCGTTGCCTTCCTTGGCGGCTTATTCTTAATGGCCAACCTTGGCTTATCGATCAACATTATGTCGCTTGTAGGCTTACTAATGGCGATAGGTATTATGATGGATGATGCCATCGTGATTGCCGAATCGATAGCCTCACATTTAGACAGGGGGCAGAGTGTTGATGATGCCGTGTACAACGGCGTTAAGAAAGTACTCCCCGGGGTGTTGTCTTCATTCTTAACCACGGTCTGTATTTTCGGCAGCTTGTTGTTTCTTGATGGGGAGATGGGGGCAGTGCTTAAAGCGGTGCCTCAGGTGCTTATCTTGGTGTTGTCGCTAAGTTTAATTGAAGCGTTTCTTATCCTACCCAATCACTTATCTCATTCATTACACAAAGAAAAAAATGATAAGCCAGCGTTGCGTTTCAAGGTGGTGTTATTAGAGAAGTTTGAGAACTTTCGTAATACTACGTTGACGAACATGGTTGAGAAAGTCGTGACGTTCCGCTACGCCTTTATGGGCGGAGTGATGACGCTGTTGTTACTTTCTATTGCCTTGATTGCGGGTGGTGCTGTTAAGTTTCAACCTTTCCCTGAATTGGATGGTGATATCGCTGAGGCGCGTATCATTCTTCCACCGGGCGCATCACTGTCTCAAACCGAGAGAGTCGTCGACAAAATCGTGGCTTCTGCTGAGCGTTTGAACGTGCAGTGGAGTGAAGATGTCGAAGAGGGTAATGAGCTGGTAGAGCACATCACTAGCCAATTTAATGCTAATGCTGACGCCAGTGAATCCGGGCCGCACCTCGCGACTGTGCGTTTAGATTTACGTGGCGCTGAAAGTCGAAACACGGTGATTGATGATTTCATTGATGCATGGCGCGAAGACATAGGTGATTTGGCTGATCCTATCTCACTAGTTTTCAAACAACCCACCATGGGGCCGGGCGGTCGTGCTATCGAGATCCGCGCCAAACATGATGATCTTGCAGCGTTGAAATCGGCTTCTTTGGATATTCAGGAATACCTCAATCAGTTTGATGGAGTGCATGGTGTTCTAGATGACATGCGCATGGGTAAAGAAGAGATCTTAGTTAAGCTACGCCCAGGAGCGGAAACTTACAATGTGAACGGGCAGATGATAGCTTCTCAGTTGCGTGCTGCATTCTTCGGTCAGACAGCCGATGAGATTCAAATCGGTGTTGAGAATATCTCGATTGAGGTTCGCCTCGATAAAGAACAAGCAGGTGACTTACAGCAACTCGCAAACTTCCCAATTATTACTGCTGATGGCAGTCAGATCCCCTTAGCGACTTTAGCGACGTTAGATTTTCAACGTAACTATGTGCGTATCCAGCGTATTGATGGACTTCGAACGATCAGTATCTTTGGTGATGTTGATAACAAGAAAGCCAGTTCTTCGGCGATTTTGGCCCAGTTCCAAAAAGATGAAGCCGCCAAGTTAATTCAAAAGTACCCCGGTTTACGTTTTGATTTCGAAGGGGAAGCTAAAGATGCGGCTAAGACCGGTGCCTCGATGGGTAAAGGTTTTTTACTTGGCTTATTCGGAGTGTTTGCGATTCTTAGTTATCAATTCAGAAGTTACCTCGAACCTGTTGTCGTGATGCTAGCGATTCCACTCGCCTTTATTGGCGTAGTGGTTGGTCATTGGCTATTGGGGCACGCCTTGAGCATGCCGAGCATGATGGGTTTTGTGTCGCTTGCCGGGATCGTGGTCAATGATTCCATCTTGCTGGTGCAATACATTCGTCATCATGTCGATGAAGGGGATAGCGTGCATGACTCGGTGGTGAAAGCCAGTCGCGAGCGTTTCCGAGCCGTATTTTTGACTTCAATGACGACAGCTGCAGGGCTACTACCACTGTTAACAGAAACCAGCCTACAGGCTCAGGTTATCCAACCACTGGTGATCTCCATTGTGTTTGGCATATTTGCCTCGACCTTACTGGTGTTGTTTATGATCCCTGCCGCTTATGCGATCTTGGCTGACTTTGGTTTAGTGAAAAAGCACGAACCCCTCGAACTATAGAAGTGGCATTTACACCTTTGTAAAAATAGCGAAGACCTAATAAAAACAAAGCGACCATGTGTCGCTTTGTTTTTATTGATTGTGTCGCTGACTATTTGGGTTAACTCGCAGGGAACGCTTTCTTGGTTCGCATGCTTGGTTCATACGCTTGGTTTGCTGGTATTGGATCGTGGCAGCGCAGCGTCCATAACAAATTTCATTTTAGTTCATTCAAAACGTCACTTAACTGTCATTTCAGGGGCATACCTTGAGCCTTAACTGAATAAGGATTGTTAAGGAGATCGTATGCGTACTATCGAACCTATTGTCCGCTGGGATGTGGCATTTTCTGTTTTTTGTTTAAAGAATCGTTATAACGGCCAACATGCAACGCTGAGTAAAGCGGTGTCTCATACTGGAGATGGACACCTTTACGTTTTGATTGCTCTGGTAGCGTTGTCAGTGGATAGCAATGCTGGCCGAGATTTTCTGTTGGTTGGTTTAACGGCTTTTGCTATTGAGCTACCGATTTACTGGTTAGCTAAAAATACCCTCAAACGCCGCAGGCCGGCTGAATTCTCTTCACTGCTTTACTCTCATATCGTTCCATCTGATAAATACAGCCTGCCATCTGGGCATTCCGCTGCTGCTTTTGTTATGGCGACCTTAATCGGACATTTTTATCCAAGCTTGTACCCCTTTAGTTTGGTTTGGGCTACAGCCATTGCGGGCTCTCGGATCTTGCTCGGTGTGCACTTTTTAACAGATGTCTTAATTGGCGCAGCCTTGGGTATTGCTTGTACTAGCTTGGCTATCAACTTCATTTTGTAATTATTTCGTTGGCAATCAATGCCGATCTTAAGCTGCAAATTTAAAGGAATATGCATGAAAATCTTATATGGCGTCCAAGGCACAGGAAATGGTCATATCGCTCGCGCGAGAGCAATGGCGGTGGCTTTTCGCCAACAAAATATCGATGTCGACTTCCTATTCTCAGGACGAGAAGAGAGCAAGTACTTCTCAATGGAAGAGTTTGGACACTATCAAACTCGCAATGGCTTAACTTTTTTCAGTGAGCAAGGGCAGGTTAAGTACGGCAAAACATTCATCAAGAATAATATCTGGCGATTTATGCGTGAAATTAACCAGATCGATCTTACGCCTTATGATCTCGTCCTTAATGACTTTGAACCAGTGACCGCTTGGGCGGCTAAGAAGCAAGGCGTACCTTGTATTGGTATAAGTCATCAAAATGCGTTCCGCTACGATGTGCCTAAAGAAGGGGGAAACTGGATTGAACATTCAGTGATTCAACATTTTGCGCCAACCGAGCACTCTATTGGCCTCCATTGGTATCACTTTGAGCAACCTATATTGCCACCGATTGTTCACACGCTTTCTAACCATGAGCAAACTAAAGCATCACAAAACTTCACTTTGGTCTACCTGCCGTTTGAAGATCTTGAGGCGATCTCGGAGCTGTTGATGAAGTTCATTTCTCATCATTTTGTCTGTTATCACCCTAACGTTATTGAGTACAGTCGAGTCGAAAATATTGAGTTCAAACCGCTCAGTCATGCTGGCTTCCAATTCGACCTGAATCAGTGCTCTGGTGTGGTCGCCAATGGTGGCTTTGAATTGCCATCTGAGGCCTTAACTTTAGGGAAAAAGTTGCTCCTTAAGCCGCTTGAAGGGCAGTTTGAACAACAGAGCAATGTTGCGACGCTTGAAGCCCTTGGGTTAGCCCAAACCATGAGCTTTTTAGATGCCGCTATTTTACGTAGTTGGCTCAGTGAAAAAGAGGCAGAGGTAGTGACCTATCCAGACGTGGCAAGTGCACTCGTTGAGTGGGTATTAGCAGGGAATTGGTCGAATCAAGATGACTTAAGAAAACAGCTTTGGGACAAGGTCGATTTTCCTAGTTATGCATCGCTGACTTGAATCATAAGTGGTGTTTTTGAATCAACCAGTCAAACAATTCACGAGTTCAATAAATTGTAACAAATGTAACCAAACGATAGAACAGCTAAATAAGTCGAAATCAAACTCATAAATGCTGCATTTTATGTTTTTTTATAACTCTGTAATTGCATGATTTTCATGTATTAATTAATCATTAAGGTAAAATAAAATTATTCTTTATCAATCTTGTTGGTAGCTCGGGATGTATTGGTTAATAGTAGTGGTAATCCGAAAAACATCGGTCTGATAAATATAAGAATTAGTGGTTATCTATTCCCATACCATTACCAATTTAACCCTGTCGAACCGACAAGAGGCAACTTGAATGTTAGAGAAAAAAGACGCAATGAGTGCAATTGCAAGCTACAGAATGGAAAGCACACTTCGTGGAGTCGACTTAAATCTTTTGACTGTATTTGATGCAGTTATGCAAGAACAAAACATCACACGTGCAGCTCATAACCTGGGCATGTCTCAGCCTGCTGTAAGTAACGCTGTTGCTCGTCTAAAAGTGATGTTCAACGACGAACTATTCATGCGTCAAGGTCGTGGTATTCAACCGACTCAACGTGCTCGTCAGTTGTTTGGCCCAATCCGCCAAGCACTACAGTTAGTACGCAACGAACTACCAAGTTCTGTGTTCTCTCCAGAGTCGTCTTCTCGCCTATTCAAACTTGCAATTTGCAGCCCATGTGACATGCGTTTTGCTCCTAAGATTATGTCGACAATCAACGACCAAGCACCTAGCGTTAAATTGCACATGGATGCAGAATTCGATCGTCAACTTTCTGAGCGTATGCGCTACCAAGAAATCGACTTCGTGATTGATTACGCTCGCTTTGATGAGCAAGGTTTCTCAAGCACTGAAATCTTCCAAGACGAATTAGTTGTGGTTGCATCTGCTTCTCACCCTCGTATCAATGGTGAAGTTTCAGCCGCTGAATTGCTTAACGAAAAGCACGCAAAACTGTCTCGCATCCATGGTCAACGCAGCTTCTCTGAGCAAGCTTACCGTGATCTAGATTGCACGCCTTTCTACGAAGGTACCAGCTTGAGCAACGTTCTTTACGTTGTAGGTCAATCTGAACTTGTGACGATTGCACCTCGTTGGATGGTAGAACATGCAGCAAACAAAGATCAGCTTCAAATTCTAGATTTCCCATTCGATAATGCGGCTATCTCTGGTTTCCTAAGCTGGCACGAATCAAGTGAGAAGGACAAGGGACACATTTGGTTACGAGATCAGTTAATGATGATCTGTGGCGAAGTAGTGGCACTTAACTAAACACTAATCCCTATGATTTATAAGCCCTAAGCTAGGAATCTGGCTTGGGGCTTTTTTATGCTTACTATTCTGGTGAACATAAAATTTAGCGTGAGACGTACTATTACTGATAACTTTGAGCTTCGTCAGTTGCCTTTTCTATGATCAGAGGTACACTTGTGCGCTCAAAAAAGCTTACAGGTGTAAGCCAAAGGTAAAGAGATGGCCAATTTAGATTTTCATATCGTAAAAAGACTTCGTGACCAAATTGCCCAAGGTGGCAACCGTACAGCTTTGAAGCACAAAGTAGACAATGTATGGCAAGGTATTAGCTGGGAGCAGTTTGGACAACAAATCGATACGCTTTCATTAGCTCTATTGGCTCAAGGATTGAGAATCCAAGACAAGATCGGTATCTATTCAAATAATATGCCTCAGTGGACCGTGGCAGATTTCGCATCTTTGCAAGCTCGTCTTGTGACAGTGCCGATTTATCCAACCAATACCGCTGCGCAGTCTTCTTACATTATCCAAAATGCGGATGTGAAGATCTTATTCGTTGGCGAACAAGCTCAGTTTGATGCGGCAGTGAACATCTTTGATGAGTGTGAACAGCTTGAAGTTGTTGTGGCAATGTCTGCTGATATCGACACTCAAGAACATAGTTTTGCTGTTTCATGGCAGGACTTCATGGCTCGTGGTGTTGAAGCTCAACAAGCGGAACTTGACGTTCGCTTAGCTGATGCAAACATGGATGACTTACTGACCCTTATCTATACCTCTGGTACCACAGGCCAACCAAAAGGTGTGATGCTTGATTACACTAATATTGGCTATCAATTAAAAGGTCACGATGAACGTCTTAGCTTAACTAAAGATGACGTATCACTGTGTTTCTTACCTTTGTCACACGTATTTGAGCGCGCTTGGACTTTCTATGCCCTTTATAAAGGTGCAACCAACTGTTACCTGCAAGACACGATGCAAGTACGCGACGCTCTAAGCGATGTGAAACCGACAGTAATGTGTGCAGTTCCACGTTTCTACGAGAAGATTTTCTCAGCGATTCACGAGAAGGTATCTAAAGCACCGTTTATCCGTAAAGTACTGTTTACTTGGGCGGTCAATATGGGAGCGAAGCTTTCTGTTTGTCACCAAGAAGGTCGTACTCCATCTTTTATGCTGAAGAAGAGTCATGCTTTAGCCGATAAACTTGTGCTATCTAAATTGAGAGCTCTGTTAGGCGGTAACATTAACTTCATGCCATGTGGTGGCGCGAAGCTTGATGAAACCATTGGTCGCTTTTTCCATGCTATTGGTATCAACGTAAAACTTGGCTATGGCATGACTGAAACTACGGCGACTGTATCGTGCTGGGATGACCGTTGCTTTAACCCTGATTCCATCGGCATGTCGATGCCGGGCGCAGAAGTAAAAATTGGTGCGAAGGACGAAATCCTTGTTCGCGGCCCCATGGTAATGCGCGGCTACTACAAGATGCCTGAAGAAACTGAAAAAACATTTGATGAGCATGGCTTCCTAAAAACGGGTGATGCTGGGCGTTTCGATGAAAATGGTAACCTGTTTATTACCGATCGCATCAAAGAATTAATGAAGACATCTGGTGGTAAATACATTGCTCCACAAGTCGTAGAAGGCGCGATTGGTAAAGATCACTTTATCGAACAGATAGCCGTTATCGCTGATACGCGCAAATTCGTTTCTGCTCTGATTGTTCCTTGTTATGACTCGCTAGAAGAGTATGCCAAAGAACTTAATATTAAGTATCACGACCGCGTTGAACTTGTTAAGCACCACCAAGTTGTGGAAATGCTAGAGAAGCGTGTAAACGACTTACAGCAAGAGTTGGCTAAGTTTGAGCAAGTGAAGAAATTCAAACTGTTGCCAAAAGCATTCTCTATGGATGATGGTGAACTGACACCGACTCAGAAATTGCGTCGTAAAGTTATCAACGATAAGTATCAAGACGAAATCGAAGAAATGTACAATGAAAAGCCTAAAGATAAGTAGTTTTCTACTTAGATAAATTTTCAGTTGTTCAAAAATCCCCCTACGAATGTGATTGCATTTTTAGGGGGATTTTTTATGCCTGCTGACACAGCACAATGTGCGAAAGCGCACACCAATAGGGGCGTAATTAATCGATGAATCGTGATTCATTTGAATATTAAGCTCTTTTTTTTAGGTATTAAATGGTTTTTAAATCTAAATATTGAGTTTGGTTTGGGTTTTATTTGATGCTTTCAGCTAATAGTTGGTTTTTTGACGTAATTGTCGGATAACAGGTGTTAGACCAGATGATAATAAAGCGTTAAAGTTGTTTCGTATTACTGTTTGTTGTTATCACGATAAACAGCCATAGCCGAAAAAGTGGAAGTATTTCGAATTAGGCTACGAATAAGCCCTAGACTATGTAAAACCAGCCCAACATGTTCACCAAATGTGATTGGAAACTGGTGAGGAGAGCAATATGACAACAAAACCTGAAACAGCCATGTCATCCGGCGCTGAAATGTTATCTGGCGCTGAGATGGTGGTGCAGTCTCTAATTGAAGAGGGTGTAGAACAAATCTTTGGTTACCCAGGTGGTTCTGTACTTGATATCTATGATGCGCTGCATGCTAAAACTGCTGAAATTAAACACGTATTAGTACGACACGAACAAGCCGCTACCCACATGGCAGATGGCTATACTCGTTCTACCGGTAAGCCGGGCGTAGTACTTGTGTGTTCTGGTCCGGGTGCGACCAATACCGTTACTGGTATTGCGACAGCTTACATGGACTCAATCCCAATGATTGTTATTTCTGGTAACGTACCAAATAGCTTAATTGGTAATGACGCCTTCCAAGAGTGTGACATCGTGGGTGTATCCCGTCCGATCGTTAAACACAGCTTCCTCGTTAAGAAAGCGGAAGATATCCCTGAAGTCGTTAAAAAAGCATTCTATATTTCAACAACAGGGCGTCCTGGTCCTGTCGTTATTGATCTGCCTAAAGACATCTTAAACCCACAAATCAAGCTTCCTTATGAATACCCAGAAACGATAAAAATGCGTTCGTATAACCCAACGGTTACGGGTCATAAAGGTCAAATTAAGAAAGCACTCAAAGCTCTTCTTGAAGCGAAGAAACCGGTACTTTATGTCGGTGGTGGTGCGGTTATTTCTGAGGCAGATAAGCCGCTGTTAAAATTAGCAGAAGCACTGAATTTACCTGTCGTAAGTACCCTAATGGGACTTGGGGCTTTCCCTGGTACCCATAAAAATTCTTTGGGTATGTTGGGCATGCATGGTTTATATGAAGCCAATATGGCGATGCACAATGCGGACTTGATCTTTGGTATTGGCGTGCGTTTCGATGACCGCACCACCAATAACTTAGATAAGTACTGCCCTGATGCGAAGATCATGCACATTGATATCGACCCATCTTCTATCTCTAAAAACGTAAAAGTTGATCTACCGATTGTAGGCTCAGCAGAGAAAGTTCTAGAGAGCATGGTTAACCTGCTTGTTGAGCAAGGCGGAACCAACGACGCGCAAGCGATGGAAAGTTGGTGGAGTGAGATTAAGCAATGGCAAGAACGTGACTGCTTAGCGTATGACAAGACGTCTGGTCGTATTAAGCCACAACAAGTAATTGAGACCCTACATAAAGTAACCAATGGCGATGCCTATGTTGCTTCGGATGTAGGCCAACACCAAATGTTTGCTGCTTTGTACTACCCGTTTGACAAGCCACGCCGTTGGATTAACTCTGGTGGTCTAGGCACGATGGGCTTTGGCTTACCTGCTGGTATGGGCGTTAAGTTTGCGAAACCAGATGAAGAAGTTGTGATTGTTACTGGTGACGGCAGTATTCAAATGAATATCCAAGAGCTGTCGACTGCGCTGCAATACAATATTCCCGTTAAGATTATTAACCTTAACAACCGTTTCTTAGGCATGGTGAAACAGTGGCAAGACATTGTTTATCAAGGTCGTTACTCTAATTCATATATGGACTCTGTTCCTGATTTTGCTGCGATTGCCGAGGCTTATGGCCACGTTGGCATGCGTATTTCGTCTCCGGATGAACTGGAATCAGGTTTGGAAAAAGCGCTGGCGATGAAAGACCGTTTGGTATTTGTCGATATCAGTGTGGATGACACCGAGCACGTATACCCAATGCAGATTAAAGGCGAGGGTATGGATAACATGTGGCTAAGCAAAACGGAGAGAACATAATATGAGACACATCCTTTCACTATTAATGGAAAACCAACCAGGTGCACTTTCTCGAGTGGTTGGCTTGTTTTCTCAGCGTGGCTACAACATTGAGTCTTTGAACGTATCTCCAACCGATGATCCGACACTTTCTCGTCTGAATGTCACCACTAACTCGAGCGAAATGCAGCTTGAGCAGATCCAAAAACAGCTACACAAATTAATCGACGTACTTAAGGTACAAGAAGTGTCTGAGCTTGAGCATATCGAGCGTGAACTTTTGATGGTAAAAGTACGCGCTAGCGGCTTTGCTCGCGCGGAAGTGAAACGCACAGCGGATATCTTCCGTGGCCAGATTGTCGATGTGACAGCTTCTCAATACACGGTTCAAATGGCTGGAACTAGCGAGAAGCTTGATGCTTTCATTCAGGCTTTGTCTGAAGTGACGGAAGTTCTTGAAGTGGCTCGAAGTGGTGTTGTTGGTATTGCTCGTGGTGAACGGGCGTTGAAGGCCTAAACGATAAGTCTGTAAAAATAGTTTTTAAGCCGCTTTTTTAAGCGGCTTTTATTTTGTTAATTTTATAGAGTGCTATAATCCTCCGCTCTCTTTTTCCTTCTGAGCTAGTAATGAGAAATAAAAAATCAATAATTACATTACTAATTATCTCAATCACACTCTGTTCTGCCGTTGCTCTTTATTACTTACAGCGCTACAAAGAAGTAAAACAACAGAGCTTTGACTATTCGGCTAAACAAGCTGTCTATCAATTAGTGTATGCCAAGCGAGACTATGATCTTCTTAAGACTCAATTAGCCTCGGTGATGGGGTTGCTCAGTCACAGTCAAAGTCTTGTCAATTTTGCTGAATCTCCGTCGGAACAAACCAAAGATCTACTCGAAGAAGTTTGGCAGTCTGTCTTAGTGAACCAGAAGTGGTACACGAAGATTCATCTGTTGGACATTACGGGCAAAGAGCTAGTGCGCGTTAATTACTCGGCTGATACCGGGAGTGTGGCGGTCCCTCAAGAGTTACAAGACAAGTCTGATTCTAGCTATTTTCAACATGCACAAAATCTTGAAGCCGAGCAAATTGGCGGTTGGGGGATTGAACTTGAAACGGAGCATGGTGAGCTAACCTTCCCTTATGTACCTGTAATCCGTGTATTTACTCCTGTTGAAACACCAGAAAAACGCGTTGGTTACCTTGTTATCAATTTGGATGTATGGGGCTTATCGTCACGTCTTAGCTTTTCACCTGATAATGACCTAAGAGCGGAAATCATTAATGAATCCGGTTATTACATTGCGAGTAATAACAGCAGTAAGCTGTTTGGTGATTCTATCCCTGAAAGAAAAGGGTATAACCTGAAACACATCGCACCACAAACGTGGGAAGCGATTAACAACGATCAGGTTGGACACGTTTTTGAAGATGGTAACTTGTTTGCGTTTAACACCGTTATGCTCGCGAATAATCAAAAAGCTCACTTGCTGATTCAACTCAATCAGAAGCAGTTGATGGATAGAGCTGAACAGAGTTTAAATGATCTCTCTCAAGAAGAAGTTTTTGTATTACTGACGGTACTTGTTTTTGCGTTTCCGTTTGCATATTTAGTGACCCATTATCGACGTCGGAGCTTAGAAAGTAAGTTGGCGCGCGCCGCATTGAGTGGTATGTCTGCCGTGATGATCTCCGATAAGCAGCATCGTACTATGATGATCAATAACGAGTTTGAGAACATGACCGGGTACTGCAAAACCCAGGTTCTCGGGAAAAATGCATTGCAGCTGTTGCTTGAAAATACCGATCAAGTGCTCTCTAGCTCAGTTATCTGGAGTCATTTAGAACAAGAAGAAGTATGGGAAGGTGAAGTACAGTGTAAGAACAAACTGCGTATTCCTTTCACCGTTATCATGAGAGTACAGGCGGTTAAAAATAATTCTGGAAAGGTCAGCTATTATATTACTTCCTTGGTCGATATTTCGGTAAGGAAAGAGCTTGAAGTCCGTTTGCGTGTTTTAAGTGAAAGGGATTCTTTGAGTAACCTTTGGAACCGACGAAAATTCGAAGAGCAACTCGCGTACTATTCTCGTTTGGTAGAGCGTTACCCAAATGAAGCGACCACTTGCCTAGCCTTGGTCGATATCGATAATTTTAAACGTATCAATGATGAGCTTGGCCACGATGAAGGCGACCGTGTTATTGCAAGTGTTGCAAGGCTTCTACAAGACAGCCTACGCAATACTGATTTTGTTGCTCGCGTTGGGGGGGAGGAGTTTGCATTACTGATGCCACATACTTCATTGCCTGAAGCGAAACGCGTACTGGATCGCTTGCGAATAGAGATAGAGCTGTCTGTTGGTACGAAAGTAACGGTCAGTGTCGGCTTTACTGATTTGACGAGCAACAGTACACGTTCGTATAAATGTGCTGATGTAGGGCTTTACGAATCTAAATCATCTGGGCGTAATACCGTTTCTATGTGCCCGAGCCATGCCGATGTGGCGTAGCTATCTTATTGGTTTAGTAGGCCAAACAAATAGATAATCGCCTGCTCTAGATCTGTCTAACGCCTTAACGCAGCCCTTAAACACCACATGAGTTCCACGCTTTAATCCCCACTTTAACTCGTCATAACCAGCACTCTGGTCGGTGCTATTTCTATGAATCTCACTTTTGAGCGATCTGTGTCACGAAATTCTTACAGTTAGACTAAAGTCTAATGATGGTGGAGATTTGAGCTAAACTGAATGGTAAGTAAACTACCTTGCTTCAAATTGGACCGTTCTGAGCGGTGCAGTAAATAAAAGTATTTACCAGATGTAAAAGGACGACACCGTTAACGTAATTCAGCTAGTTATCCTTTCTTATCAATAATTTGAAAGGCAATAGCGGAATTACGTTAGCTGGAGCAAGAGTTTGGGGATCATACTGTCTGGTTAAAAGAGGCGTAGTATGTTTGTCGATTTTTTAGTGAGGTTAACCATAGGGGCATTAGCCATTCTTGGCTTTCAACTCAGTGCGTTGTATTTTTTACCTATGGTTGTATTGCTCAATACTCATCACAAAGAGTTTTTTGGGTGGTAGTTCAGTCGTAATACTGGAAATAAAAAAACGGAGCCATCGGGCTCCGTTTTTATATGGTTAGAACTTATCTTCGCTTTATGCGGCTTCGATAATCTCTTCAATTCGTTTCATTGAACCTAGTAAGTGCTGATCAAGCAATTCAGCGGCTTGTTCTGCATTTTTTGCGAGTACTAGCTTCATGATCATTTCGTGTTCATCAATATTGAACAGATCATCAGCGACAGTTTCAGCCGACATTGCTAAAAAGCGGTAGCGCTTTACTTGGTTAATCAGATCGTCAAAGAACTTAAACATGTTCTCTGAATCTGCACCTTCAAGCAATGCTGCATGAAATCTCTGGTGACGCTCTTCCCACTCAACACAGTCAAATTCTTCTGACAGATGCTGTATTCGAGAAAGTTTATGGTAAGACGTTAGTACTTCTAATTCCCAGCTTTCATCACCGGCAGAAATCGCTTTCTTAAGCAAAACAGAAGAGACAACTCGAAGGCTTTCGTATAAGTCATTGAGCTCTTTCTTTGAGACTGGAGATACCCAGCAACCTTTTTGTGGCTCTAGCTTAACGTATTTACTCCAAGACAACTGCACCAAGGCTTCACGAATTGGAGACGCGCCTACGTTGTATCTATTTTTAAGATCTGCAACAACGAGTTTTTGGCCTGGGGTTAATTCACCATTAAGAATATCTTGGCGAATCATTTTTGATACTTTGTCTGTGAGAGTAGGACTAGACATTACAAACCTCATGTATATTTGATTTCTAGTCTGCTAATCCGTCTCTTAGAAAGAGTCCATGGATATTAACAGTACGTAGTTCTATCTTGATTGATAATACAGCGTACTGAAAAGTTAGGCAAGATTTGTTTCATAAAAAAAGAGGGCCGAAGCCCTCTTTTATATTTTATGCGAATCAGTTCATTCTTATAGAACGTGAACAGATGCTGTGTTTGTAGTACCAGAAGCTACTAGAGCACCAGAAACCATAACTACGATGTCGCCTTTGTTACCTAGGCCAGATTGTAGAGCGATTTCTTTACCGTTGATGTAGAACGTGTCTGTGTTCTCGATAGAGTCAACAAGGACAGGCTTAACACCTTTAGTAAGAACTAGCTGTGCAGCTGTCTTTACGTTAGTTGTTAGAGCAAGGATGTTTGCAGTTGGGAAGTACTTACGTACTGAACGTGCAGACTTACCGCCTTCAGTTGCAACAACGATTAGAGGAGCAGCTAGCTTCTCTGCTGTGTCTACAGCGCCTTTACATACAGCTTCAGTGATGCGTAGACGTGGGCTGTCTAGACGAGAACCTAGCTCAGCTTTAAGAGCTGAATCAGTACGGTTCGCGATTTGAGCCATGATAGTAACAGCTTCAACTGGGTATTTGCCTTTAGCAGTTTCACCAGAAAGCATTACAGCATCAGTACCATCCATGATTGCGTTCGCAACGTCACCCGCTTCTGCGCGAGTTGGACGTGGGTTGCTGATCATAGAGTCAAGCATTTGAGTTGCTGTGATAACCATCTTACGTGCACGGTTACACTTCTCGATCATCATTTTCTGAGCGAAGATTACTTCTTCAGCTGGGATTTCAACACCTAGGTCACCACGAGCAACCATGATGCCGTCAGAAGCTTCAAGGATTGAATCGAAGTTATCGACACCTTCTTGGTTTTCGATTTTAGAAATGATGTGGATGTTTTCGCCACCGTTAGCGTTTAGAAGCTCACGGATTTCTTTAACATCGTCTTCTTTACGGATGAAAGAAGCAGCAACGAAATCAACGCCTTGCTCACAACCAAACTTAAGGTCAGCTTTGTCTTTCTCAGAAAGAGCTGGAAGTTGAACAGAAACGCCAGGAAGGTTAACACCTTTGTTTTCGCCTAGAGCACCGTTGTTAAGAACTTTACACTTAACTTCAGTTTCTGTTGTTGCGATAACTTCCATTTCGATTAGGCCGTCATCAACAAGAATAGTGTTACCTGCTGATAGGTCTTTAGCGAAGCCTAGGTAAGTTACTGCTACTACGTCTTTGTTACCAACAACTGTTGCGTCAGTTGTGAAAGTGAACTCTTGACCAGCTACTAGATCTACGTCGTTACCATCTTCAAGCTTGATAGTACGGATTTCTGGACCTTTAGTATCTAGAAGGATAGCAAGTTGCTCACCATTGTTTTCCATTACTTTACGGAAGTTCGCGATACGAGTGCCGTGTTCTGCGAAATCACCGTGAGAGAAGTTAAGACGCATAACGTTCATGCCAGCATCTACTAGTTCAGTTAGCTTCTCTACAGATTCAGTTTTAGGGCCAATCGTACATACGATTTTGGTCTTTTTCATGGAAGGTACTCTCCGGTAAGTATTGTTACAATTTGAAATTTATTTAAGTTCTGAAGATTGGTCCGCTACATCAACATTTTGTGCCTGTTGAGTAAAAGCGCGGGACTTCCAATATGTCCTTCAGAGTTGTAAGTCTTTCATCAATTTTAGTCATTTTATGACTAAAATGTTTTGATTCAATATCGGTTTTCTGTGACTTACACCATGATATAGGGGGTAAGTTGCAAAAAAATAACAGTCAGTTTTGTAATTTTTTTTCTTTTCGGGTGCGGATTCTACCACCTAATGAGTTCAATATCACTGCTTAACAATTGTCTTAGGACAAGGTTTCATCGCTATTTATTAATTTTTTGGATCAAAATAAATGGACTAAATAGTTTCGTTGTAACTATAATATGTTTCACATCGAAACTTATTGGCCTTTTTTAAATGTCGAAACGAAACACCCAGCTCAGAAGACATGCAATTTCTAACCTAGTGAATGAAAAAGGGGAGGTTAGTGTTGATGAATTATCCGCTAAGTTCGAAACCTCAGAGGTCACTATTAGAAAGGACTTAGCGTCTTTAGAGAAAAACGGTCAGCTTTTACGCCGTTATGGTGGTGCGATTTCATTACCGAAAGAGGTTGTGAACGAAGAACTGGGTCAACAGGTTTCGACTCGAAAGATTTCATTAGCAAAAGCCGCTGCAGATTTGATTCGCGACCATAACCGCATTGTGATCGATAGCGGTAGCACAACAGGTGCGCTAATTCAGCAGCTCAACAGCAAACGTGGATTGGTTGTTATGACCAACTCACTGCACGTTGCTAATGCACTTAACGAGCTTGAAAGTGAACCGACGCTATTAATGACGGGTGGCACTTGGGATACGCATTCTGATTCTTTCCAAGGCAAAGTCGCGGAGTCGGTGCTTCGTGCTTACGATTTTGACCAATTGTTCATCGGTGCTGATGGTATCGACCTTGATAGAGGCACGACCACGTTCAATGAACTGATTGGCCTGAGCAAAGTTATGGCTGAAGTGTCACGAGAAGTGATCGTGATGGTTGAGTCGGAAAAGGTGGGACGAAAGATCCCGAACTTAGAGCTGGCATGGGAACACATTGACATCTTAATTACCGATACAGACTTAGGCGAAGAATCCAAAGCAAGTATCGAATCACATGATGTTCGAGTGATCCTGACCGATCCAGCGTAAAAACAAATTTAATTATTATGCATTTAACTTCCTATAATTGATCTGTTGAAGATCTGGCCTTTGCTTGCTGCCAATAGGAATAAAACGAAATTGATGGAGTAAAACTATGTGTGGAATTGTTGGTGCAGTAGCACAACGTGATGTAGCTGAAATTTTAGTAGAAGGCCTTCGCCGCCTAGAATACCGAGGCTATGATTCAGCGGGTGTCGCTGTGGTTGATACCGAATCCAACCTAACTCGTGTACGCCGCCTTGGTAAAGTGCAAGAGCTAGCAGACGCCGTCGATCAGCAACATGTTATTGGCGGTACTGGTATCGCTCATACACGTTGGGCAACACACGGTGAGCCTTCTGAAGCAAACGCACACCCACACATGTCGGGCGATATTGCCGTTGTACACAATGGCATTATCGAAAACCACGAAACACTGCGCGCTCTTCTTCAAGAACGTGGTTATGTGTTTACTTCACAAACGGATACTGAAGTTATCGCTCACCTAGTTGAATGGGAACTTCGTACTTCTAACTCATTGGTTGAAGCGCTTCAAAAGACAGCGAAACAACTGGACGGTGCTTACGGTACCGTTGCCGTTGATCGCAAAGATCCTAGCCGTATCGTTGTTGCTCGTTCTGGTAGCCCGATTGTTATCGGTTTCGGTGTGGGTGAGAACTTCCTAGCATCGGATCAATTAGCGCTACTAAGCGTAACTCGTCGTTTCATGTACTTAGAAGAAGGTGATGTTGCTGAGGTGACTCGCCGTGATGTAACAGTATTTGATGTGGCGGGCGAGCGTGTTGAGCGTGAAATCGTTGAATCAAACGCAGAGCACGATGCAGGTGACAAAGGTCAATACCGTCACTTCATGCAAAAAGAGATCTTTGAGCAGCCATCTGCGTTAATCAATACAATGGAAGGTCGTATTTCTGAAACGGCTGTTATCACTAACGCAATTGGTGTTAAGGCTGAAGAGATCCTAAGCAAGGTAGAGCACGTGCAGATCATCGCATGTGGTACATCTTACAACTCAGGTATGGCAGCTCGTTACTGGTTTGAGTCTCTAGCAGGCGTAAGCTGTGACGTAGAGATTGCTTCTGAATTCCGTTACCGTGATTTCGTTGTTCGTCCGAACAGCTTATTGGTGACTCTGTCTCAGTCTGGTGAAACGGCGGATACGCTTGCTGCACTTCGTCTTGCAAAAGAGAAGGGTTACATGTCAGCAATGACTATCTGTAACGTTGCAGGTTCTTCGCTAGTTCGTGAATCTGATTTTGCCTTTATGACTCGCGCAGGAACAGAGATCGGCGTAGCTTCAACTAAAGCCTTCACAACACAGCTAGCGGCAATGCTGATGATGGTAACGTCAATTGGTCGTCTACAAGGTCGCATCAATGAAGAGAAAGAAGCAGAGATCGTTCAAGCACTGCATCAACTGCCTGCTGATATTGAAAAAGCATTGGCATTTGATAAAGAGATCGAAGCGCTAGCACCTGATTTTGCAGATAAGCACCACACATTGTTCTTAGGTCGTGGTGAGTTCTACCCAATCGCGATGGAAGCGTCTCTTAAACTGAAAGAGATCTCTTACATCCATGCAGAAGCATACGCGGCTGGTGAGCTTAAGCACGGTCCTTTGGCGCTTATTGATGCAGATATGCCAGTTGTGGTTATTGCACCAAGCAACGACTTACTAGAGAAGCTGAAATCAAACGTTGAAGAAGTACGTGCTCGTGGCGGTCTACTTTACGTATTCGCAGATGAAGATGCCGGCTTTGAAAGCGATGAGAACATGAAGATCATCAAGATGCCTCACGTAAGTGAAGTAACAGCACCTATCTACTACACAGTACCGATGCAGCTGTTGTCTTACCACGTAGCACTAATCAAAGGTACCGATGTTGACCAACCTCGTAACCTAGCGAAAGCGGTTACGGTTGAGTAATCGCCAGCCTACCTAAGAAAATTAGATAATTAGAAGCCCATCCTGTGATGGGCTTTTTTGTGTCTGTTACTTAACATGTAACTATGGCTTAAGTTTTACTACCAAGCATTAAGCATTAAGCATTAAGCGCTTGTTCTAGATCAGCCAAGATATCTTCAATGTGTTCAATACCGACCGACAGACGAATCATTTCTGGTGATACGCCTGCTTGCTTTTGTTCTGCTTCGCTTAATTGACGGTGTGTCGTGGAAGCCGGGTGACAAGCGAGAGATTTTGCGTCGCCAATGTTTACCAAACGCTTGAATATTTGCAGTGCATCGTAGAAGCGCACACCTGCTTCATAACCATCTTTTAAGCCAAAAGATAAAATGGCAGACGGCTTACCTTGCATGTATTTCTCAGCCAATGGGTAGAACTCAGAGGTTGGTAGCCCCGCGTAGCTTACCCAACTCACGTTCTCATGTTGCTTAAGGTATTCTGCTACTTTCAGTGCATTCTCGGTATGTCGCTCCATACGTAGCGACAACGTTTCTAGACCCTGCATCAACATGAAGGCATTCATAGGTGACAGTGCTGCGCCTGTATTACGCAATGGAACGGTTCGAGCGCGACCAATAAATGCAGCATCACCAAAAGCTTCGGTATAAACCACACCATGATATGAAGGCTCAGGTTGATTAAATACTGGGAAACGATCTTTGTGTTCTGCCCAAGGGAATTTTCCTGAATCGACAATCACGCCACCCAGCGTTGTTCCGTGACCACCAACGTATTTGGTTAGCGAGTGAACCACGATATCAGCACCAAAATCGATAGGTTTACACAACACAGGCGTCGCCACCGTGTTATCAACAATCACTGGTACACCTTGTGCGTGAGCAAGCTCAGCAACACGTTCTAAGTCGATAATATTGCCTGCTGGGTTACCTATACTTTCACAATAAACCGCCTTGGTATTTTCATCGATCAGTGCCGCTAAGCTTTCTGGTTTATCGTCTTTAGCAAAGCGAACTTCGATCCCTTGGTTTGGTAGCATATGAGCAAATAGGGTGTAAGTACCGCCGTAAAGCTGAGGTGTTGAAACGATGTTGTCACCGATTTGTGCCAACGTTTGAATCGCGTAGTTGATCGCCGCGCTGCCTGCACTCACCACTAAGCCTGCAATACCACCTTCTAAGGCTGCCATGCGTTTTTCCAACACATCATTGGTTGGGTTCATTATACGAGTGTAGATATTGCCTGGCACCGCAAGGTTAAACAGATCGGCGCCGTGTTGTGCGTCATCGAATTCGTAAGCAACGGTTTGGTAAATAGGTGTAGCAACCGATTTGGTTGTTGGGTCGGTTTCGTAGCCGAAGTGAATCGAGAGCGTTTCGTCTTTCATGAGTCTTCCCTGAACTATTGAATGATTAGTGTTACCTCATATTGCCGATTTTTTTATAAAAGAAAAGTATGTTTAGTCACATAGAGACGATTGCTCTTATTAGACTGGCTATTAAAGAATTGTCTTGTGAGTTTGAAACGTTGGGTAAGGTGGTTTACTGGTTTACTGGTTTTAGAGGGAGGTTGTAGCTGATATCAAAACGGTGATTTAGCCATAGGAAGGATGAGGGGCAGACGTTGTTACTAAGTGAAATAACCAAAGGCTAGAAAAGCAAAAAGCCAGAGCAGCGTAAACTGTTCTGGCTTTTCTAATTTGGTGGCCCCTCCCAGATTTGAACTGGGGACCGAACGATTATGAGTCGTGCGCTCTAACCACTGAGCTAAGGGGCCGTAGGGCATAGATTATAGGGGAAGCATTCAATGGTGTCTAGACACTATAGGGGGCAATTCCGCTTACATCTTAGCCACTTAAATCATACAGGCACAAAAAAGGTGAGCCAACGCTCACCTTTTCTATTTTAAGCTTAAAAGCTAATCACATTAAAGCGTGTGATTACTCGTCTAGGAAGCTGCGCAGAGTTTCTGAACGGCTTGGGTGACGAAGTTTACGTAGTGCTTTTGCTTCGATCTGACGGATACGCTCACGAGTAACGTCGAACTGCTTACCAACCTCTTCTAGAGTATGGTCAGTGTTCATGTCGATACCGAAACGCATACGCAGTACTTTTGCTTCACGAGGCGTTAGGCCTGCAAGAACATCTTTAGTTGCACCGCGCAGGCTTGTTGCCGTTGCAGAGTCTAAAGGAAGCTCTAGAGTCGTATCCTCGATGAAATCACCTAGGTGCGAATCTTCGTCGTCACCGATTGGTGTCTCCATTGAGATAGGCTCTTTAGCGATTTTCAGTACTTTACGGATCTTGTCTTCAGGCATTTGCATGCGCTCAGCCAATTCTTCCGGTAGCGGCTCACGACCCATCTCTTGTAGCATTTGACGAGAGATACGGTTTAGTTTGTTGATCGTTTCGATCATGTGAACCGGGATACGGATAGTACGAGCTTGGTCGGCAATCGAACGAGTGATTGCTTGACGGATCCACCACGTAGCGTAAGTCGAGAATTTGTAACCACGACGGTATTCAAACTTATCTACAGCTTTCATCAAACCGATATTACCTTCTTGGATTAGATCCAGGAATTGTAGACCGCGGTTTGTGTACTTCTTAGCAATCGAGATTACTAGACGTAAGTTCGCTTCAACCATCTCTTTCTTCGCACGACGAGCTTTCGCTTCACCGATAGACATACGACGGCTGATATCTTTAATGCTTTGAACAGTAAGAGACGTTTCGCGTTCGATGATATCCAATTTTTGGATTGAACGACGAATATCGTGCTCGTTACGTTTGATCTTTTCTGCGTATGGTTTGTCTGAAGCAAGAACTTCATCCAACCATGCTTCGCTAGATTCATTACCCGTAAATAGAGCGATGAACGATTTCTTCGGCATCTTGCCGTACTCAACTGTTTGACGCATGATTAAGCGTTCTTGAGTACGTACACGATCCATTGAAGTACGAAGTTCGTTTACTAAGTAGTCAAACTGTTTTGGCGTTAGACGGAATTCTTTGAATACATCTTGCATCATTGTTGTTGCAAGTGTTGCTTTCGGGCTTTCGTGGCCGTATTCATTGATCGCTAGTTGACGATTTTGGTAGCTAGTGCGAAGTGCAGTGAACTTCTCAAGAGCAAGCTCAGGATCAATACCTGTATCTTCTTCCTCTTCGTCCTCTTCTTCTTCAGCTTCTTCTTTGTCTTCGTCTTCCAAATCAGTTTTAGCAAGTTCCGAACCGATGTGTGTCGCCGTTGGCGCAGCTGTGCCATCGTCGTCTGGATCAACGAAACCATTGATTAGGTCTGTTAAGCGAATCTCTTCAGCCAGTACGCGGTCGAACTGTTCCAAGATGTATGGAATTGTGCCAGGGTACTCAGCAACTGATAGTTGAACAGTGTTGATACCATCTTCAATACGCTTCGCAATGTCGATCTCGCCTTCACGAGTTAGTAGCTCAACTGTACCCATTTCACGCATGTACATACGTACTGGGTCAGTAGTGCGGCCAATCTCGCTTTCTACGCTTGAAAGCGCAGCAGCAGCAGCTTCAGCTGCATCTTCATCTATATTTGCATCGTCATCATTAAGTGCTAGATCATCAGCATCAGGTGCAGTTTCTACTACCTTGATACCCATGTCGTTGATCATTTGAATGATGTCTTCTACCTGTTCAGAATCCACGATTTCTGCAGGTAGGTGGTCGTTTACTTCGGCGTAGGTCAGATAGCCTTGTTCCTTGCCTTTAATAACAAGTAATTTAAGCTGTGACTGCGGATTTTGATCCATAGATGATATCCAACTTCAGGTCTGGTGAAGGACGTTGCATTCTCAAATGCAAACCAATTATGTTAACAAATTTATTAAATGCTGACTAATCAAACAGGGTTACGCTTTTAGATCTAGCATTAAAGCTAGTAGCTCCCTTTTTTCTTCGGCTGATAAACCGACACTTCTTGCTTTGGCCTGCAGGTTTTCAATTTGTTTTTCAACGCACTGGGCAAGGATATTGTCCAATGAATCTAAAAATATGTCTTCTTGGTTGTCTTCGTCGAGAGGGATTTCCCAGCTCGCGAGACGAGACAGAAGTGCCTCATGTTTATTATGTCGCCAATGCTCTAATAGCTGGCCGGTGTTGATATGGGGGTGCGAATGGCATTTATCAAGTACTTCGACGAATAAACTTAGTCCAGGCAGCTGTAAGCCATTGACACTTGATAAATCCGGTACCATATCAGCATAGCTCGGATTTTGGATAAGCAAAGCGATAACTTCACGCATTGGAGTGCGCTTGAGCTCTTTATGCGGTTGAGGTGTCGGGTTCTTTGTGTGAACGCGAGCACGCCTCAATTGGTTATCAAATCCGGTTCGCTCATCGAGCAATTTTTCGAGCAGTTCTTGGAAGTAACTGTCAGGAATTTTACTAATCAAGGCGCTCGCGTGTGCACGCAGTGCCGATTTTCCTTCTGTTGTTCCTAAATTCAGCTTGTGTATTTCAATCAGGTTATCGAACAAATAAGTCGAAAGCGGCGTCGCATTGTGAACGAGCTGTTCGAAAGCAGCCTGACCGTGTTCTCTAATATAGCTGTCTGGGTCTTCACCGTCTGGCAAGAACAGAAACTTGAGTGTGTTACCGGTTTTTAGGTATTCAAGCGCATTTTCTAGTGCGCGCCACGCGGCCTCTTTACCTGCTCTATCACCATCGTAACAACAAACCACAGTATTGGTCTGGCGGAACAACATCTGAACGTGGTCACCGGTTGTTGAGGTGCCCAGTGATGCTACCGAGTAATCCACACCATATTGCGCGAGTGCGACGACATCCATGTAACCTTCCACAACAAGTATCTGAGGCGGTTCACGGTATGCTTGCATTACTTCATAAAGGCCGTAAAGCTCTTTGCCTTTATGGAAAATAGGTGTTTCAGGTGAGTTCAGATATTTTGGTGTACCGTCTTCCAATACACGACCACCAAACCCGATAACTCGACCACGACGGTCTCGAATCGGGAACATCACACGTCCACGGAATCGATCGTATCGGTTGCCTTTATCGTTCTCGATTAACATGCCGCCAGTAACAAGCATGTCTTGGGCTTCTTTTTGTTGCCCAAAGTTTTTACGAACGAGATCCCATTCGTCGGCAACGTAACCAATACCAAACTTCTGGACGATTTCGCCAGAGAGACCACGATTTTTTAGGTATTCAATCGCTGGTTTGTTGGTTGATATCTTGAGTTGTGAGCGGTAAAAATTGCTAATGCCGCCCATCAAGTCATAGAGATTACGTTTTTGTTCGCTGTTGGCTCTTGGTGTTGTTGATATTTCACCGCTGCGCTGCTCTCTTGGGACATCTAACCCTAGAAATGAAGCAAGCTCTTCAATCGCTTCTACAAAGTCGAGGCGTTCGAACTCCATCATGAAGTCGATGGCATTGCCATGTACGCCACAACCAAAGCAGTGATAAAACTGTTTTTCTTGGCTTACGCTGAAAGAAGGAGTTTTTTCGTTGTGAAATGGGCAACAAGCACCATAGTTTTTGCCTTTTTTCTTAAGTTTCACGCGTGCGTCGACGATATCGACAATGTCGAGACGTGCTAGGAGATCATCGATGAAACTACGCGGGATGTGTCCTGCCATAAAACCTTAGAAAAATGCACTAACTGAGAGTGTGGGTAATAATAGTTTGAATAGGTTACAGATACAAACAAGCCGTGCGTTCCGAAGGATTGCACGGCTTGTTGCAATTTGATTTGGGATTAAGCGAGTTTAGAACGAACTAAACCACTAACTTTACCCATATCTGCACGCCCTTGAATTTGTGGTTTCAAGATAGCCATTACTTTACCCATGTCTTGCATGCCCGAAGGTTGAGCTTCAGCGATTGCGCTATCAAGTAGTGCAATAACTTCTTCTTCAGTCAACGGTTGAGGCATAAAGCCTTCAAGTACAGTAATTTCTGCTTTTTCCACATCAGCAAGATCTTGACGATTTGCCGATTCATATTGAGCAACAGAATCGCGACGTTGCTTAACCATTTTAACTAATATAGCAATAATGTCGTCGTCGTTCAGAGTGATCCGTTCGTCAACTTCACGTTGCTTAATTGCTGAAAGAGCTAAGCGGATAGTGCCAAGGCGCGGTTTGTCCTTGGCTTTCATCGCTAATTTTTGCTCTTCTTTGAGTTGTTCAATAAGAGCCATAACTCAGTCCTTATGGATTAAGTTATTAGTACAGACGAACGCGACGTGCGTTTTCGCGAGCTAGCTTTTTAGCGTGACGCTTTTGAGCTGCTGCTTTAGCGCGTTTGCGAACTGTAGTTGGCTTTTCGTAATGCTCGCGACGACGCACTTCAGAAAGGATACCTGCTTTTTCACAAGAGCGCTTGAAACGACGTAGTGCAACGTCGAACGGTTCGTTTTCACGTACTTTAACTATTGGCATATGCCTTTCACCTCAGGGGTTATTCATTATCGCTGGTTACTCAGTACCAAATCAGAGAAGTTACCCATCGAGCTAACTCTCTATTCGCGTTTGGCCATTAACCAGCTTGATCAAAAATGGTGCGGAATTTTAATCCGATCACAGTGGCTTTGTAAAGCACTTTGTCGATTATAGTCTGTACAATATTTGTTTGAAGAGCTTAGGCAGGGTAATATTGCGCTAATTTCCCATTTTAGACGAAAGCGTGCCGAGAAAATTATGCGCATTATTGGTATTGAAACCTCTTGTGATGAAACAGGAATCGCGATTTATGATGATGAGCAAGGACTGCTTTCTCATCAATTATACAGCCAAGTAAAGCTGCACGCCGATTACGGTGGTGTGGTACCTGAGCTAGCATCACGTGACCATGTAAAAAAGACAATTCCACTGATTAAAGCTGCGCTAGCGGAAGCTAACCTGACCTCGAAAGATATTGATGGTGTGGCTTACACTGCTGGCCCTGGTTTGGTTGGAGCACTGCTTGTGGGGGCGACCATTGGTCGTAGTATAGCTTACGCTTGGGGCGTGCCTGCGGTGCCTGTTCACCATATGGAAGGTCACCTACTTGCTCCAATGTTAGAAGATAATCCACCGCCATTCCCATTTGTTGCTCTGCTGGTTTCTGGCGGTCACACCATGATGGTAGAAGTGAAAGGCATTGGTGAATACCGAATTCTTGGTGAATCGATTGATGATGCGGCGGGTGAAGCGTTTGATAAAACTGCGAAGCTGATGGGTTTAGATTACCCAGGTGGCCCGCTGTTGTCTCGACTAGCAGAAAAAGGCACACAAGGTCGCTTCAAGTTTCCACGTCCAATGACCGATCGCCCAGGGCTAGATATGAGTTTTTCAGGTCTAAAAACGTTTGCAGCAAACACGATTCGTGCGAATGATGATGATGAACAAACGCGTGCTGATATCGCTTACGCGTTTCAAGAAGCTGTTTGTGCAACCTTGGTAATCAAGTGTAAGCGTGCCTTGGTTGAAACAGGTATGAAACGTATAGTGATTGCGGGTGGTGTAAGCGCCAACAAACAACTGCGTATTGAGCTTGAAGCGCTGGCTAAAAAAATCGGTGGTGAGGTGTACTACCCACGCACTGAATTCTGTACAGATAACGGTGCCATGATTGCTTATGCGGGTATGCAACGCCTGAAAAATGGTGAAACAGCCGATTTGTCGGTTCATGCAACACCGCGTTGGCCAATTGACCAACTAGAGCCAATTGCTTAACTAGTAGCAATCGTTCAACGAGAAACCGTCGATCAACGAAAGTTAAACGCAGAATAAACCAGTGTGTTTCGATAAACGGTCGCCTTGTGCGGCCGTTTTTATATCCTAGCTTACCGACTGTATGTCGATAAATAATTGCTGATAGAGATTAGGGAAGAAAATGAACAAGTTCACAGTAGACAATCAATCGATGGCGTACCTAGATGAAGGTCAAGGCCCTGTTGTTGTACTCGGCCACAGCTACCTTTGGGATAGTGCAATGTGGAAGCCGCAGATCGATGCATTAAAAACTCAGTATCGCTGTATTGTTCCAGAGCTTTGGTCTCATGGTGAGTCACAAGCCGCGCCGAGCTCAATGCGTAACTTGAAAGATTACGCTCAGCACATTTTGGCTTTGCTTGATCATTTAGATATCGAAGAATTCTCCGTAGTAGGCTTATCGGTTGGTGGTATGTGGGGAACAGAATTAGCGGAACTTGCACCTGCACGTATAAAATCCTTGGTTCTAATGGACACTTTCGTAGGCCTAGAACCAGAAGTTGCTCATGCTAAATACTTCCACATGTTAGACACCATTACTCAAACCAAAATGGTTCCTCAACCGATTGTTGAAGCGGTTGTTCCATTGTTTTTTGCTAATGATGCTCAGACAAACACGCCAGCTTTAGTGGAAGGCTTTACTAAGCAGCTCTCGGTACTTAAGGGTGAGCAAGCTGAAGAAGTCGCACGAATTGGTCGAATGGTGTTTGGTCGCCGAGATATGATTGAAGCGGTAGAGAACTTGGCATTGCCTGTTTTGATTGCCGTTGGGCAAGAGGATAAGCCGCGTCCGGCATTGGAGTCATACCTAATGCATGATTGCATTACAGGAAGTGAATTGGTGGTGATTCCTGGGGCGGGTCATATTAGTTCGCTAGAGCAACCAGAGTTTGTTAACTCTATGCTGAAGACGTTTTTAGATAAACATCTGTTGTAAGCTCTTAAATACTGAATATTGCTGATCGGCTTAGACTTGTGTCGATTTGAATTTATCTCGGTTTAAAAATGATTCGGCTTAGATACGACAGTTTAAGCCGATTTTTTTTGCCCGAGTTTTGGTTCGCTGCCATCGAGTAGGCGACGGATATTCTGGTGGTGACGCAGCACAATTAAGCAACACAACATGGCTACAGGCAGTGTGTATTGGGGTTTGACTAACCAAGCGTAGAACGGCGCAAGTAATACAGTAACCAGAGCCGCTAAAGAAGAATAACGAAACAAAAACGCCACGACTAACCATGTCGCCATGATCATGCCTGTTAAATCGAATCCAATTGGGGCAATGGCTCCGAGTGCGGTGGCAACGCCTTTTCCGCCTTTGAAGTGGAAGAATATTGGGTACATATGACCAAGGCATGCAGCAATCGCCACGACGCCTAAAATGATCGAGTCGATATTGAGGTAGTAGCCAAGCCAGACAGGAATGGTGCCTTTAAGCATGTCACAAAGTAGCACGGCTGCAGCGGCACCTTTGCCGCCCAAGCGGAGTACATTCGTTGCCCCTGGATTGTTGGAGCCTACCGTTCTTGGATCAGGAAGTCTTAAGACTCGGCATATCAAGACCGCACTCGAAATTGAACCTAGTAAATAGGCTGCAATGATCATGATAAGTGCCAAAGGGGTCATGTTTTTCCTTAAACGGTTATTAAGCCTAACGATGGGAAAATAATGCTCAATCCAAGAGTAATTGATATCATATCCGGAATTACACGAATAATACGTTTTTTTCCCCAATATGGGTATCCGACCTCTAAAAGGACAAGTCATGGCACTGGATAAAGTTTTCATTGAACAGCTAGAAGTAATTACAACGATCGGTGTTTACGATTGGGAACAAGAGATTAAACAAAAACTTGTGCTTGATATTGAAATGGCTCATGACAACCGCCCTGCGGGAAAAAGTGACGATGTAGTCGATGCTTTGGACTATTCGACAGTGAGCACTGCGGTATTAGACCATATTGCTAATGGTCGCTTCCTATTGGTTGAACGTGTAGCAGAAGAAGTCGCTGAATTGATCATGACTCAGTTCTCAGTACCTTGGATTAAGATCCGTTTGGCTAAACCTGGCGCAGTGCCACAAGCGAAAGCTGTGGGTGTGATCATCGAACGAGGTCAAGCATGACAATAGCCTATGTTGGTGTTGGCACGAACATAGACCGCGACAAGCATGCAAGGGTGGCATGGACAGAGCTTCAATCGTTAGGGACTAACCTTAAATGCTCTAAAATCTATCATTGTGAGCCTGTGGGGTTTAAAAGCCACCCGTTTTATAACTTTGTGATAGAACTCGACACATCACTTTCATTGACTGAATTTTCACAGCAACTGCGTAAAATTGAGTTTAAATGGGGTCGTTCTCAAGATGCACATAAACTTGAAGACCGAAAGCTCGATCTTGATATTGTGTTGTTTGGAGAGGTGATTTCTGTGAGCGATCCAGAATTACCACGCAGTGATATCTATAAATATCCTTTTGTAACACAACCACTTTATGATCTCTGTCCTGCGAGAGTGATCCCGCAAGACGGACGAACCGTCGGTGAAATATGGCAGAAGATGCAGCAATTAGACTCGCTCTCTGTCGTAGACATAAAACTATAATTTTTAAGGTAAGTAATGAGTTATTTTGAAGCGTTTTTGTTGGCGTTGGTACAAGGCTTTACTGAATTTCTACCTATTTCCAGCTCTGCACACCTAATTCTTCCTTCTGCTGTTTTAGGTTGGGAAGATCAAGGTTTGGCTTTTGATGTTGCAGTCCATGTCGGTACTCTGGCTGCTGTGGTTATTTATTTCCGGAAAGAAGTGGTCTCTCTTTTGAGCGCGTTCTTTGGTTCGGTATTTAAAGGCGATCGTAGTAAAGAAGCTAAGTTAGCGTGGATGATCATTCTCGCGACGATTCCAGCGTGTATTTTTGGCTTGCTGATGAAAGATATTGTCGAGCTTTACTTACGCAGTGCGTGGGTGATTGCCACGACCACTATCGTGTTTGGTTTGTTGTTATGGTGGGTAGATAAGAACTCAAGTCTACGTGACGATGAATACCAAGCGGGTTGGAAAAAAGCGTTGTTTATTGGTCTTGCTCAGGCAATGGCAATTATCCCAGGTACGTCTCGTTCTGGCGCAACCATTACCGCAGCGCTTTATCTTGGCTTTACACGTGAAGCTGCCGCTCGATTCTCATTCCTGATGTCTATCCCAATCATCACGTTGGCTGGTGGTTACTTGGGTCTTAAGCTTGTGACAAGCGGTGACCCAATTCATGTCGGCACTTTACTGACTGGTGTTGCAGTGTCTTTCATCAGTGCTTACATCTGTATTCACTTCTTCTTGAAGCTTATCTCACGTATGGGCATGACACCGTTCGTGATTTATCGTCTGATTCTTGGCTGTGGTCTGTTTGCTTTCTTGATGATGCAGTAGCATTCGCCTTACGTAGACAAATGTTTCGTCCTACAGATTGAAACAAAAAACCCGCTTAGTCGCGGGTTTTTTAATGCATTTTAATCAGCGTTATGAAGCTTATTGATCAGCGAGTTCTGATAGGGCGTTTTCAATTGCGGCAGCTCTACGCTTTTCTTGTTCTTCTCGAATATCTTTACCTTGAAAACCATCAGCAATTATCGCTTTGACTTCTACTTGAAGCGCCGCTTGGTAAGCGACTTCAAAACGTGCTTTTTGAGGGTAAGGCTGAGCTTCTAACCCTTTACGGCCAGCGTGATCAGCTTGGCAGCAAAGCAGTATGTCGTTGAGTCTGTCTGGTTTACGCCAAACATCAAACTTATTCAGAACCTTTAGGAAAGTAGTGGACTTGAGCTCGCCTGCGCGATGGATATTAGAGTGTTGCTCGCAAACTAACAGTGCGAGATCTCTGAATTCATTGGGCACTCTGACTCTTTGACACAGCTTCTTAATGATTTTTAAGCCTGTATGGCAATGCATTTTGTGGCTTGGCCACTCGCTTTCTGGCGTGACGCCTTTGCCTAAATCATGTACTTGAGCGGCAAAACGCACGGGTAATGATGAGCTTAATAGCGCAGCTTGCTGAGCAACCATCAGAGTGTGGATGCCCGTGTCGATTTCTGGGTGCCATTTTTCAGGTTGAGGCACGCCAAATAGAGCGTCAATTTCAGGCAGCACAACAGCCAATGCACCACACTCTTTAAGTATCGAAAGGAATACTTCAGGGTGCGGAGTGCTGAGTGATTTATGCCACTCTTGCCAAACTCGTTCGGCAGTGAGATGTGCCAGTTCACCGGATTGAACGATTTCGCTCATCATGACCATAGTTTCTGGTGCAACCGTGAAGTTAAGGTGATGAAGCTTCGCAGCAAAGCGAGCCACACGCAGCACACGCAGAGGATCTTCAACAAAAGCATCTGAGACGTGTCTTAAAATTCGATCAGACAGATCTTTCTGTCCATGGTAAGGATCGCAGAGTTGGCCTTTGTCATCTTGAGCGATGGCGTTGATCGTTAGATCTCGGCGCATCAAGTCTTCTTCTAAACTCACGTCTGGAGCAAAGTAACATTCGAAGCCTGTGTAACCTGAGCCTGACTTTCTCTCGGTACGAGCCAGTGCATGCTCTTCTTTGGTTTTTGGATGTAAGAAGACAGGGAAGTCCTTCCCGACAGCGGTAAAGCCAAGGCTCTCCATTTCTTGCGGGGTACTTCCGACCACGACCCAATCTTTATCATAGCTTTCAATGTTGAGCAGTTTGTCGCGTACCGCACCGCCAACGAGATAGCGTTGTAGCCCATTCTCTTTTGGTAGGCTATCGAATATTTGCAACGTATCACCTCGAAATGTTTTATCACTGCTGGACTTTACTGCAAGCAATGGTACTTTCCATTAATCGTAATTATAGGGCAGCACATGTATAAGGAATATTTTGGCTTCGTTGAGATGCCATTTTCGATTGTACCAAATTCTCGCTATTTGTTTTTGAGTCAGCGTCACCAAGAAGCGATGCAGAACCTACAAGCCGGTTTAGGCGAGGGTGGGGGCTTTGCAATGCTTACAGGAGAGGTCGGTACAGGGAAAACAACGGTCGCCAAGGCAATGTTGTCTTCTCTCGATAGCCATACCCAAGCTGGCCTTATACTTAACCCTACATTTTCCAATACGGATTTACTTGAAGCTATCTGCGATGAGTTTGAGGTCGAGTACCCTGAACAGGCATCGTTAAAACAGTTGAGTCAGGTTATTCATCACTTCTTGTTGGATAGTCATGCTCAAGGCATTCAAACCTTATTGGTGATCGATGAAGCCCAACACCTTGCTGCTGATGTGTTGGAGCAGCTACGCCTACTGACCAACTTGGAAACCGACAGTCGCAAACTATTAAAAGTCTTGTTGGTTGGCCAGCCTGAATTGCAGCAACACTTACAAACGACTCAGTTGCGTCAGCTTGCACAGCGTATTACGGGTCGTTATCACTTGTTGCCACTCAATACTGAAGAAACTGGCAAGTACATCGCGTTTCGCCTGGAAATGGCGGGTGGCGAGCAAATGTTGTTTTCAAATCGCTCGGTTAAGTTAATCGCCCAATATACCCATGGTATTCCAAGGCTGATTAACTTGGTGTGTGATAAATCGCTTCAGCTCTCTTTTCACAATGGTGAACAAGCGCCTTCTAACGAGACAGTAAGCCAAGCTTGCCAACAAATCATGGCTTTTCAAGCTGATGTGTATCATGTTGAAAAACCTCGCAGCGCCCATGTGACACCAAAATTAATCCAATACGTAAGTGTCGCTACATTAAGTATTGGCTTAGCTTTCGCGACCTTCAATTTCGCTCCATCTTATATAGATTCTTGGCCAGAAAAGGAGTCTTCAAGCAAAGCACAAACCGAAGTGTCTGCACAGCTTCAGCGTTCTTTAGTGGCAGATACATCCAGGCTAGTCGCTGAGCCTGAACTTTCAAAATTTGCATTACCACAACACATTCAACAGCACTTAATGCAAGGGACCAACCGTTCTCTGGCGATTAAGAATCTCTATACGCTTTGGGGATATCAGTCTTCTTTGCGTGATGGCTTGTGTTTAAGTGAGCCACAAAGTGTGTTCGTGTGCGAGCAACACCAATCGAACCTAGAGTCGTTGTTAGAGCTTGGTGTGCCTGTCGTTCTTAATTTAGATATAGAACAAGAGTCAGTGTTTGTGGTTCTTTATGGTGTATCTGGGGACTCGGTGGAGCTTCTCGTCAACGAAAAGCTGTTGGTGATGCCTAAGCGCTCTTTAGAACAAATATGGGACGGCGATTATGTCGCGATTTGGAAACAGCCACTAAGAGAGACACTCAAAGAAGGCTACCAAGGCGAGGCAATTGCCATGCTTGATCTGTTACTTTCCGAAGTTTTGGATGAAGTTGTATCTGGCAGTGATGTGTTTGATAACGAGTTGAAAATGAAAGTTGAAGCCTTCCAGATTTGGCAGGGAATGTCGGTCGACGGCATTGCTGGCAAACGTACATTAGCAAGGCTACAACGATTAGCTCAACTCGACTCACCTAAATTGATGTCATTAGATGGAGGTGCAAGCTGATGTCTCGCATTATGCACGAGCTCAAACAATCTGAGCTTAGAGGTTATCAAAGTCATTACGTACCGAATTCTGCAATGGCGATCAGTAGAAAGAAAGGTTCATCGCTCGCTATGGGGTTACTCCTTGTGTTGGTTCCTTCCCTGCTAGTGGGAGGAGTTTTAGTTTACCAATCTCATAACCAACAACAGTCACCATCAGCAAATCAACCCGTTGATGTCATGCAGACAGAGCAAGCACCTCAACCTGACGTTAAACCTCAAATAACTGACGCTGAAACACAAGCTATGGAGGCAACGTCAGAGGGAGTTCAAAACGAGGCGTTGTTTGCTGTTCGTGCTGCACCGGCAAGTCAGACGTTAAAAGCACTACCGCGCCAAGCTGTGTATGCGAAGATTGACCTAGATAGCGGTAATAGTGCTGGTGGTTCAAATGTGATGTTGGCAAATGCAGATAAGCGCGCACAAACGACAATCAACGCTGACCTATCCACTGCGCAGTCATCAGTCCAATCAACTGCGAGTGATGAGAGTAGTGATTTGCAATCGGACAGTGATTTACTGCAAGGGCTAGATCTCAGTGAGTTACCACCTGATCTGGCATTGAAGCTTGAATCCATGATGGATGAGCAGCAAAACACGCCAGAGCCGATGGATTCTAGGCCTGCCGGGCGAGAGAATTCACAAGTCATCGAGTTAGAAACTCATATTAATAGCTTGTCTGGGGTATTACCCAAGTTAGACCTACAAACTCATATGTACTCTAGTAGTGAGATGAAACGTTGGGTTAAAGTGAATGGTCAAGAAATTGCTCAAGGAGACTGGATAGGGCAGGACATTCAGTTGCTTGAGATTAAACCACAATCGGTGATCATTGAGTTCAATCAGCAGAAGATAGAAATCCCAGCTCTGTACGAGTGGAAAGGCTAGTGTAATAGGGATTCGTTTTTCCAGTCGTACAGAGTGGAGATTTGAACGCGGAACCAAGACAAATAAAAAGGAGCACCGAGGTGCTCCTTTTTGATATTCGATACTGAATTTACTTTGATTCACGCAAAATACGTAAAGTAAGCAAAACGAGTCGCTTACGCCCAGCCGTTTGGTGACTTTCTGCGACGAGGCATAATGTGTGGCAGGATAAGGCCAAGTAGTAGACCAATACCAGCAACACCACCACCGTACATGAAGTACTTCAGTAGTAAGTCATCTTTTTGTGTGTCTAGCTTAGCACGTAGCTCACGGTTCTCTGTTTGAGAGCTGGTTAGCTGTTGGCTAATCTCGCTGTAGTTCTGTTCAAGCTCTGCAATTTGCTTGTTACGAGAATCTAGGGAGCTCGCTAGGCCAGCTTTTTCACTGTCAGCACTTTGACGAGCATTTGCTAGCTTGCCTTTTACTTCAGTTAGCTCTTTCTCTAGTTTAGGCATGCGTAGTGCCATGCTCTCTTGTGTGCTTACGAACTTGCTTTCAACCCAACCTTTACGACCACGGCTATCTTGTACTTCGGTATAACCAGTGCTCTTGTTAGTTTTTAGATAGGTAATCTTTTCACCAGCATCAACACTACCGATGATACGGAATGTGTTGTTTGGGCCAGAGTGCATATAAGTAAATAGTTTGTCAGCAATATAACGGTCTTGTGCAAAGGCAGCTGGAGCCGCAAGCATTGCGAACAAAACTAAGCTAATCAGTTTTTTCACAGTAAATCCCTTAACGATTCAAATTGGTTAGGCAGATGAGTCAGCCTCAATTAGCAAATAATATTTAGTTTCTTTATGCGGTGCAACAAAGAAGGGAGGCAAAGCCTCCCTTTCTGTGCGTTTGAGTCAATAATGACATGGTATTTACATATCATTACCGAAGCTCACCGTTTTCTGACGCTAATATTTACTAACGTCAGGGCTATTACATTGTAAACATAGCCTGAATTGCGTAGAAGAACACAACTGCAAGTAGTGCACCAGCAGGTAGCGTTACAATCCAAGAAGCAACGATGTTACGCACAACACCTAGGTTTAGAGCTGCGATACCACGAGCAAAACCTACACCTAATACCGCACCAACCAATGTTTGCGTTGTTGAGATTGGAAGACCAGTACCAGAAGCAAGAACAACGGTACATGCTGTTGCAAGTTGAGCTGCAAAACCACGGCTAGGTGTTAGTTCTGTAATACCAGTACCCACTGTCGCCATTACTTTATGGCCCATGGTAGCAAGACCAACAACGATACCAATACCACCTAATGGAAGAATCCACCACGCAATGCTGCTTTTCGCTGTAAGTTCACCCATATTCTCAACGGTTGATACTACAGCAGACAATGGACCAATCGCGTTTGCTACATCGTTAGAACCGTGAGCGAATGCCATCGCACAAGCGGTAATAACCATTAGAACGCTGAAGATACCTTCTACACCGGCAAAGCCATGGTCTTCTTCGCGATTAGCAAATTTCTTTTGAATGTATAAGTAACCGCCAACCATGACTACAGCAGAAACACCTGCAGCCCATAGCCATGCTTCAGTGCCGCTTAGGTGAAGGCCAACGTGCTTAAGGCCTTTCTTGATCGTTACAAGTGCAATGACCATTGTAGTAATGAACATGTACACAGGCACAAAACGCTTAGCGTTAAACAACGGATTTTCTGTATCAAATATCAGTCGTTGGGCACTTACGAAAATGAGATAGGCGAAGATGCCGGAAATCAACGGTGTGACAATCCAACTACCCACAATACCTTGAACGCTGTTCCAGTCTACTGCTTCTGTACCTACAGACACACACGCGAAACCGATGATTGCACCGATGATCGAGTGAGTCGTTGATACTGGCCAGCCCATGTATGATGCTAGAAGTAACCATGTACCAGCAGCCAGTAGCGCCGACATCATGCCGTACACAAGTACGTCAGGTTGATGAGCGAATAGAGACGTTTCGATAACACCTTTACGGATCGTGTCAGTTACTTCGCCGCCCGCAAGGTAAGCACCTGCGAATTCAAAGATCATTGCGATAATGATCGCTTGTTTTACGGTTAGAGCTTTAGAGCCTACTGAAGTGCCCATTGCATTCGCAACGTCATTTGCACCAATACCAATAGCCATCAAGAAACCGAAAGCTGCTGCAACAATAATCAGGACAGTGCCGTAGTTAGCAAGGATATCCATCGTAATACCTAGTTGTTTGATAACAAGCGGAACAAATTTAGACGCAAAAAACCGCTCAGCGAGAGAAATACTCAGCGCATAAGTGGTTTGGTTAAAAAATGCTCTTCGTTATATAGTTAGCGTATGATTTAAGATCGAGAAAGCATTACTTCAAGACGAGCGCCTACACGCTGTGCTTGATCTGCAATACCACCAACCCATTCAAGAATTTTGTATAAGAACATGATGTCAACTGGATTCATATCGTCTTCAATCGCCATTAATTGTTGGCGTAATTCGATCTGCATCGCGTCCGTGTCATCTTCAATTACATCTAATTGATGAATCATTTCAGCAACGAGTGTTACTTCACGGCCTTTAAAGCCTGTCTCAAGTAATTCGTCTAGTTCATTGATTACGTTTTGTGCTTGGTTCGCTGCATCTAGACAACGTTTAACGTAAGCGATGAAGTTTTCTTGCATTGGAGCTGGAATGACGAGTTGACGACCATATACACGGCCAGCAATGTCTTTCGCTAGGTTTGCGAGTTTGTCTTGTTGCGTTAATAGCTCCAACATATCGGTGCGATCAACTGGCATAAACAAACCACGAGGAAGTTTAAGGCGAATTTCACGTTTTAGTACGTCAGCTTCTTTCTCAAGGTGAGAAATTTGAGCTCGAATTTCAGATGCTTTCTCCCAGTCACCTTTTGAAGAAACTTCAAAGAAATTAACTAGGTGAGAACAACATTCGTTCACGCATACTACGTGACGCTGCAAAGGTTTAATTGGGGACTTTGCAAATAACCCCATAATTGTATTTACTGGCATGGTCATCCAACCTAATAAATAATAACCTTAAAACAACATACACCATATTCATGGTGAAATGTTAAGCGATGGCTACAAAGTCGCGCATGTTAACCTAATCAATGTCTCATTAAAACTGTTTTAGATCATCATAAGGGCGATATTTCTGACTTGCTGAGTTTTCAAATTGGCAATATCCTGTCCCTATCTTCACAGAAAGGTATAACTATGGAAACCGAGATAGAACTGAAGTTTTTTGTTTCTCCTGATTTTTCAGAGACTTTACGCAATAAAATTGCTGAAACTAAAGTACTTCAGCACAGTTGTCGTGAGCTAGGTAACATCTACTTTGACACCCCTGACAACTGGCTACGCAAGCACGATACAGGCTTGCGCATTCGACGCTTTGATGACGTATTTGTACAAACCGTAAAGACCGCTGGTCGTGTGGTCGCTGGCCTGCATCAAAGGCCTGAATACAATGCTGAACATGACAGCAATGAACCTAAGTTATCTTTACACCCAGAGGAGATTTGGCCTGAGGGTAAAGATATTGAAACGCTGCAAGCTGAACTTACGCCTCTGTTTTCGACTAACTTCATTCGCGAACAATGGTTGATTGGTATGCCTGATGGCAGTCAAGTCGAGGTTGCGTTTGACCAAGGCTTTGTCGAGTCAGGTGAACTACAAGACCCTATTTGTGAAGTTGAGTTAGAACTTAAATCGGGCCAAACGGATGCTCTATTTACTCTGTCTCGTCAATTCTGCGAACAGGGTGGTATGCGTCTAGGAAATCTCAGTAAAGCGGCCAAGGGTTATCGTCTTGCCCAAGGTTATCAAGGAGATGAGGTCACTCCTTTGACCTTAGTTGATACAAGCAAAAGTGATACTGTTGAATCGTGTTTCATTCAATCTTTAGAGCACGCTCTCGCTCATTGGCATTATCACGAACAGATTTTCACTGAACGTCAATCGATTGAGGCGTTGCATGAGATCAGTCATTCACTGAGTTTTATTCGTCAAACCTTTACTATTTATGGCGGCATTGTGCCTCGCCGTGCGAGTGCTATCCTGCGACAAGAGCTGAAATGGCTTGAGCAAGAGCTCGATTGGCTTAAGAGCTATGACCATTTTGAGGATTTACTTGAAGATAAAGGTCATGTGCTTCGCAAACTGGATGCGCGTAAGTTCTTAGTTGCTGAACTTAAAGAGATGGAAGAACAGCTTCCTGATCGTGAAGATTTACTTACCTTACTGAGCTCTGCCCGCTACACCGGTCTGCTGTTGGATTTAAGCCGCTGGATCTTATCTCGTGGCTGGCAGCCGTTTTTAGATGATAAAGCCCGTGAACAAATGGCGCACGGCATTGAATGGTTCTCTGTACAGCAGCTCGATCGCACATGGGCAGAGTTGATGGAAGCTTTCCCGCCAGAGCGAGTGATGACGAGCCAAGCGTATATTGACCAACAGTATCGCCTAATGCGCAATCTTTATACTGGTGTTGGTTTTGCGAGTTTATACGATGACGATGAACGTAATAGTTTCCGTTTGCCGTGGGCCGATCTGGTGCAAGGTATTGATGACTTACTGGCTCTTAGAACGCTTGCACCACTTACTGATAAGTTGGAAGGTGGAGAGAAGGTTCAACTGGAACGTTGGCTAGCTCGCCAAGAAGTATCGATTCTGCATGCGATGGAACAGACACGCCAAATCAGCGTGGAAGTTGAGCCATACTGGCAAGACTAAACTTAAGACTAATATGAATGATAAAATAGGGCTTCGGCCCTATTTTTTTGTTTGTTTCTCAAGCGCCTCTATCCGTTCAAGTATCAGTTGTTGCTGCTCTAAAATCTTATCCAGTTTACGTTCTTTATTTTCAGCTCGTTGACTCTCATGATGAGTTGGTGAGGTGATTAAAGAAGTAATTAAGCCCGAAATCATACCAAAAACACCCACACCGCAAACAATTACCAGAGACGCCACTAATTTTCCTGAACTGGTCACTGGATAATGATCACCGTATCCCACTGTACTGATGGTAACGAAAGCCCACCATAAGGCATCTTGGCCAGTGGTAATGTTGGCATTGGGATCCTTATGTTCCAACAAAAGGATCGTTCCGGCGCCTATGGTCAGGAGAATGACCAATAGCAGAATAATCGATGCGAGCGTGGTCTCTTTTCTATTACGAAAGAGTTCTCTGAAAACACGTTTACCTGAACGCAAAACGAGAATCACACGCAAGATCTGAAAAATGCGAGCGGAACGAAGAGGTTCGATCATTGGGATGCTTGCTAAGAAATCGACCCAGTGTACTTTCAGATATTCTTTCTTGTTTTGTGATCTGAATAGATCAATCGTGAGCTGAAAAAGAAAAACACTACAGATTACAAAATCGAGGCCGATAAGGACTTGTTTTGATTCTTTATCAATCGGTACAAACAATAAGCCTGAGATCACAAATAACGCTAAGAAAGAGAGAATCAGTGATAATAAGCTCATCGGCTTGGTTGTGTCTTTGGTACTATTTAACATTCATACGAGGCTCAAAATAAATCGCGAACTTTGACTGACATAGCCACCTCGCGGATATAGAAGCCATCAATATATAAGAATTAATGGAGAACTGACAATGACTAAACTGTCATTCAAGCCGTGGGAAAGGATAATCTCTGACGTTCGTCTCGTTCCAAAAATGGTCATGCTGATGATATTCAGTACTATTTTGATCATTTCGAAACAGTTATGGGACGCAAGTACGTTTTACGATTCATTGCTTGCTGTAACCAATAATGCGCAAGTTGCACAGCAGCATTACGAGACTTACCTAGTTCAAGTGGCCTGGCAAACAGCCTTAATGATCGTTGTGTTTGTGGTTCTCTTATTGGCAGCAGCTCGTGTGATGTTGCGTCAAACTCAATATCTTAACGATGCGATTAAAACCATGGCCGATAAAAACTTATCGGTGCCTATTCAAATGGATTGTAAAGATGAATACGGCGATGTGGCTCGTGAACTAGAAAAAACGCGTGTCCAATTGAACGACATGATCAAAACTCAGGTGTCCTCTTCAGACGAGTTATTCGCTTTGACCGAAGTGATGACCATCAGCATGTCTGAAACTAAAGATTCGGCTCAAGAAGAATTCAATGAGATCGATCAACTTGCGACAGCAATGAGTGAGATGACTTCTACGGTGCAAACCGTAGCTGAGCACGCGCAAAGCGCCTCTTCACTAACTGAGCAAGCTTCAGGGCAAGCTCTTACGGGTCAGAAGTTCGTACAAGGCTCTGTTTCTAAGATGAGCGAACTGTCTTCAGATATCGCAGCCTCTGCAGCGGCGGTAAACCAAGTTGAAGAGCGTGTTGATTCGATTGGTAGTGTTGTTGGCACTATCCAAGGTATCTCTGAACAAACTAACCTATTGGCACTGAACGCAGCAATTGAAGCAGCGCGTGCAGGTGAAGCTGGTCGCGGTTTTGCAGTTGTTGCCGATGAGGTCCGTAACCTTGCACAGCGTACTCAACAAGCAACGGTAGAAATTCAAGACATGATCAGTCAGCTACAAAGCAGTGCAAATTCAGCTGTCGAGTTGATGGAAAAAAGCGTTGTAGAAGCCGCTGAAGGCGTTGATCTTGTTACCAATGCTGGATCTGAGCTTGATGGTATTGTGAGCCAAGTAAACCAGATTAATGATATGAACTTCCAGATCGCGACAGCCGCAGGTCAACAAAGCAGTGTCGCAGAAGAGATGAGTGTCAACCTGACCAATGTTCGTGAGCTTGTTGAAGCGTCCGTTGTGGTCGTCAGTGAGCTGCTTGAAACGTCTCAACTTATGGAAACTAATGCGCAAGAGCTGGACGGTAAGATTAAGCAGTTTAAGGTTTAATCTTTAGCTTCTGGTTTTTATGTTCAAGGGCTTATTCCCAGAGGTTTGTTTCTACAGATAGATAGAGAGTAGATAGATAGAGGCTTATTTCTATAAGCAAAGGCTCAACTTGATAAGTTAACCGATAAAACGCCCACATTACTGATGTGGGCGTTTTTTATTGGCGTAACTTTGGTATAACTTACTTTTGTTTTTCTAAACAGTCATTGAAACTCGTCTGCTAGAACTCTTTATTAAAGAACAAAACTGATTTTTCGGCGCGCAGCTTACACAAGGAAGAAACATGCCATTGCCTTCTCAACTCATCACACATTCTCAGTCTGCTTTTGAGCAATTGTTAGAACATCAAAATGAAGCCATCAATACTTGGTCAGAGCCATTGATTGATGATCTCAAGCGTGTATTAGGCTTGAGCTGTTTTGTTGGGGATTGCTTACAGCGCGATGCGATTCTATCCAGTACTTTGCCTGATATGTTGGCATGCGAAGAGCGTGCAGAAGGGTATCGTGAGCGATTGGCTGAATTGCTTTCTGGTTGCGCGGATGAAATGAGTGGCCAACGTGTATTACGCCAATTCCGCAATCGTGAAATGACCTATATTGCTTGGCGTGATTTTATGGGTTCTTGGGCGTTAGAGCAGAGCTTAAGCCATCTATCAATGCTTGCCGAGGCGATGATCTTCGAGACCTACCAATGGCAATATAACATTTGCTGTAAAGAGTGGGGCACACCTTGTAATGACCAAGGTGAAGCACAACCTATGTTGATTATTGGTATGGGCAAGTTGGGTGGTGGCGAGCTTAATTTCTCTTCCGATATCGATTTGATTTTTACCTACCCTGAGAATGGTGAAACTCAAGGTGCAAGACGCAGCATTGCGAACGCACAGTTTTTCACGCGTTTAGGGCAACGTATTATTAAGGCGCTTGATCAGCAAACCTTTGACGGATTCTGCTACCGAGTAGACATGCGCCTGCGCCCCTTCGGTGAGAGTGGTCCATTGGTCATGAGTTATGCGGCTCTGGAAGATTACTACCAAGAGCAAGGCCGTGACTGGGAACGTTACGCGATGGTCAAAGCGCGAGTGATGGGCAGCGAAATGTACCCTGAATACCAAGAGCTTCGCCAAATGTTGCGCCCGTTTGTGTTCCGTCGTTATATCGATTTTAGTGCAATTCAATCTCTGCGCCGTATGAAATCAATGATCAGCAGTGAAGTTCGTCGCCGCGGCTTATCAAATAACATCAAACTGGGCTCTGGTGGTATTCGTGAAGTTGAATTTATTGCTCAAGTCTTTCAATTGATTCGTGGTGGACGTGAACCGAGTCTCCGTGGCCGAGGGTTGCTTGAAACGCTAAGTGCGATTGAATCTCTCCATTTGTTAGAGGCTGAAGAGATTGGCCAGTTACGCAATGCTTACCTGTTTTTACGCCGCCTTGAAAATCTATTGCAAGCGATGGCCGATAAGCAAACTCAAACCTTACCAGACGGTGAACGTGAACAACTGCAACTCGCGGTAGCAATGCAATTTTCAGATTGGGACGGCTTAATCGATGCAACTCGTACTCACATGGCCAATGTACATACCGTGTTTGAAGATCTGATTGGAGTTGACGAAGACGATACTAACCCTATCCCGAGTCACTTTAGTGAGTTGTGGGATATGGCCCATAAGCCCGATGTGATTGAGCAAGTGTTAGAGCATGATATTGCCGCAGTTAGCCCTCCGGAAGCGGCGAAAACGATCATTCAATTTAAAGCTGATTTAGCTAAGAAAACCCTTGGCCCACGTGGACGAGAAGTACTGAATCGTTTAATGCCTAAAGTGTTCCAAGCCTTATATACCAATAAAGATGCAGAGTTTGGCTTGTCACGAGTTCTGCACTTATTGCAAAAGATAGTCACTCGAACCACTTATCTTGAGCTATTGGATGAACATCCAGCGGCGCTGACTCAGTTAGTTCGTTTATGTACGGCAAGCCCGATGATTTCGGAACAACTTGGTCGCTATCCTATTCTGCTCGATGAATTGATCGACCCTCAACAACTTTATAATCCAGTCCCATTAGAATCTTACAAGACTGAATTGCGAGACTACCTTGCTCGAATTCCTGAAGATGATATGGAGCAACAGATGGAAGGTCTGCGTCAGTTTAAACAGACCTGTATTCTCCGTATCGCAGCGGCTGATATCGCAGGGGCGCTTCCTGTCATGAAGGTTAGCGATCACCTTACCTACTTGGCTGAAGCGATTGTAGAAGCGGGTGTTAACCAAGCTTGGCTGCAGGTCTCGGCTAAATTCGGTGAACCTACCCATGTGAAAGATCGAGAAGGGCGCGGGTTTGCTGTTGTCGGTTATGGCAAAGTTGGCGGTTGGGAGCTGGGTTATAATTCAGATCTTGATATTGTCTTCATGCATGATTGCCCGGTCCATATCTATACTGACGGTAAAAAGGAGATCGACGGACGTCAGTTTTACCTGAGGTTGGCACAGCGCATCATTCATATCTTTTCGATCAGAACCGCTTCGGGGATTTTGTACGAGGTGGATACTCGTCTACGACCTTCAGGAGCCTCCGGCTTATTAGTGAGCCCTACTGATGCTTTTGATGAGTATCAACACAATGACGCGTGGACGTGGGAGCATCAAGCTCTGACTCGCGCTCGTATGATTTATGGTGATGATTTATTGGCGTCTGCGTTTAACAAAACACGTCATGAGGTATTGTGCTTGCCGCGTGATGAAGCGACGCTTAAAAAGTCTGTTGTCGATATGCGTGAAAAGATGCGCGGGCATTTAGGTGGAAAAAAAGCCGACCGATTCATGCTTAAACAAGACGCGGGCGGTATTACTGATATCGAGTTTTTGGCGCAATATTTAGTACTTCGATACAGTAATGAGAAACCTAAACTCACTCGTTGGTGTGACAATGTACGAATCTTTGAAAGCTTGTTGTCGCAAGGGATTATGGACGAACAACAAGGCATGACATTGACCAATGCCTACACCACGTTAAGGGATGAAATCCACCACCGTAATCTACTCAACCTTGATGCGGATGTGGCGATCGATAAGTTTGAAATGGAAAGAGATCATGTCGTTCAAGCATGGAAGCAATGGATGGAAGCGTAACCTGAGTTATTGCCTAATTGTCGCTTAGCTCTAGTGTTAGTTATCGCTTATCTATCTCTTGTCTGACTTTGAGGGTATACAGCGTTATCGTGGCAGGCTTTTACTAATTTTTTCTATGGTTTAGCCACTGTAATCAGTGTGCTAGACTCTAGCCAGATTTGATTTTTGGAGATCAATAATGAAACCAATTCTACCTGACTACAGTCAATCAGGTGTTCTTATTGTCGGTGACGTAATGCTTGATCGTTACTGGTATGGCCCAACTGGCCGTATTTCACCAGAAGCACCAGTTCCCGTTGTGAAAGTAGAAAATAACGAAGAGCGTCCTGGTGGTGCTGCCAACGTGGCAATGAATATTGCATCTCTTGGTGGCCATGCCCATGTCGTTGGTTTAACTGGTAAAGATGAGCCTGCTGAAGTGTTGAAAAATACGCTGGGCGCACTAAACGTTAAATGTGATTTCGTTGAATTAGACGATTACCCGACCATTACTAAATTACGCGTAATGAGCCGTGGGCAGCAATTGATCCGTCTTGATTTTGAAGACAAATTTGAAAACACGGATCCTGAACTTATTTTGTCTCGAATGGAGCAAGCGCTTCCAAATGTACGCTCGGTAATCCTTTCTGATTACGCGAAAGGTGCGTTGGAGCATGTGCAGAGCTTTATTCAAAAAGCTCGAGCGGCCAAGGTTCCGGTATTTATCGATCCGAAAGGTGCAGATTTAGAACGTTACCGTGGGGCGACTCTGCTTACACCAAATATGTCTGAGTTCGAGTTGGTTGCGGGTAAGGTTAAATCGGAAGACGATCTTATCGAGAAAGGCCTTGCCCTGATCGAAAAGTATGACTTTGAAGCCTTGTTAGTGACTCGTAGTGAGCATGGCATGACGTTACTTCGCAAGGGACTCGCTCCATTTCATTTGCCTACTCAAGCGAAAGAGGTGTATGACGTAACAGGTGCTGGTGATACGGTTATTTCGGTATTGGCTGCTTCTGTTGCGGCGGGCAAACCACTTGATGAAGCGTGCGCATTAGCAAATGCTGCTGCTGGCGTGGTAGTCGGTAAGCTGGGTACATCGACACTTTCTACTATCGAGTTAGCGGAAGCGATCCATGGTAGCCAAGACACAGATTACGGTGTGATTTCTGAAGCTGCACTGGTTGAAGCGGTGAAGCGTGCTCGTGCGAAAGGCGAGAAAGTGGTTATGACCAATGGCTGCTTTGATATTCTACATGCCGGACATGTTTCTTACATGAACCACGCTGCTGAATTGGGCGATCGTTTGATCGTCGCAGTGAATACTGATGAATCAGTGAAACGCTTGAAAGGCCCAGGTCGCCCTGTGAACCCAACCGATCGTCGTATGGCGGTATTGGCTGGCTTAGGTGCGGTTGATTGGGTTGTCCCTTTCTCTGAAGATACTCCTCAACGTTTGATCTCTGAGGTATTGCCAAGTATTTTGGTGAAAGGTGGCGATTACAAACCTGAAGAGATTGCTGGTGGTGAGGAGGTGATTGCAGCGGGTGGTGAAGTGAAAGTACTTAACTTTGAAGACGGTTGTTCTACCACTGAAATCATTAAAGCGATTAAAGGCGGTCGAGGTTAGTTCTTAGCCTTCTGGTTTGCTAACCTTAAGTCTTTAGTTAGGTAGTAAATCTAGCTTTCAATAGACAATAAAAATGCCGCTCAATGAGCGGCATTTTTTGATCTGTAATTTGGTCGCTTTTTAAAGACTCAGGTTAGAGCCTTCAACTAGGATTTAAAATTACTTGCTTGCTACTTTTAGACCTGCGTTTACATCAACAATGTCTTGTTCGCTTAGTGTACCAACCGCTTGACGAAGCTGAAGAACACTTAGGATGTAGTTGTAACGAGCATCTGAAAGGTTTTTGTTCGCATCGTATAGACGACGAGTTGAGTCTAGTACGTCAACGATAGTACGAGTACCGACATCAAAACCTGCTTCTGTTGCTTCTAGAGCAGACTGAGCAGAAACAACAGACTGTTCGTAAGCGCGTAGAGCACCGATCGAAGCTGTGATGTTGTTGTTGAATGCACGTACGTCTTTTACAACACTACGGTAAGTGGCTTCTAGATCTTCACTTGCTGCAACGTAGTTGTATTCAGCCTGTTTAGTCAAAGAAGTTGTATTACCACCCGTATATAGAGGCACAACTAAGTTCAAACCTAGGTTAAGGTTGTCTTGATCGTAATCACTTGAGCTGTTTGATTGATCTGTAAGAGCGTAGCTACCATCTAGCGTTAAGCTTGGCAGGTGGCCAGAGCTTGCTAGAGAGATGTTATCTTTTGCTACATCTTGAGAGATACGTGAAGCTAGAAGGCTCAGGTTCTTTTGTTCTGCTTGTTCAACAAGTGCTGCTGCAGATTCAGAAGATTTGCTTGCTGAGAAACGATCAGTATCTAGGATGCTTAGGTTAGAGTGTTCCTGACCTGTAATCTCACGTAGACCTTCGTAGTTATTAATCAGAGTGTTCTCTGCTAAAACTTCGTCAGCTAAAACACCATCGTACTGAGCTTGCGCATCATGTACATCGGTGATTGCTGAAAGACCTACTTCAAAGCGCTGCTTTGTTTGTTCTAGTTGACGAGCAACTGCGGCTTTCTCTGCACGAACAAATTCTAGGTTGTCTTGAGCTCGAAGTACTTCAAAGTATGCCGTTGCAACACGTAGGATCAAAGCTTGTTGCTCTGCTGCGTACGCTGAATCAGATTGACGAGCAGTTTTTTCTGCCGTGTCTAATGTGATCCATGAAGAACGTTGATAAAGTTCTTGAGTGAAGCCGATTGCGGCTCCCCAAGTGTTATTATCAATGCTTGAGCTACCTGAACCAGAAGTATCTCTGTCACCACGGTTTATGTCGTAGTTCGCTGTTAGGTTAATTTGTGGTAACAAATCACTACGGCTTGACGTTACTGCTTCAAAAGCGGCATCGCGCTGCGCTGCTGAACGAAGAAGTTGTGGATCGTTCTGTTTTGCTTGGTCGTAAACTTCAGCTAGCGTATCAGCAAAAGCTGACGAACTCAGGCTGCCGATTGCTGCACTGATAAATAGTGGAAGCAGTTTTTTCATTTTCCTATTCCTGCCTTTAATGGAATTTTCTTCAAAAGAGTTTAACCCAGTTTGGTGGTAATTTACTCGAAACTTTGCACTTTTTTACATTTAACTGTCCACTTGTGCAATATTTATTTTTTAAAACTTAACTTTAATTATAAATTTTATATAAAAAGTTGAACCTTATCCTTGGTAGTTAACTCGGACAATGAGTAAACTATAAAGATCACTTAGTGAGGTACCAAATGCAACAGTATGACAATCAACGACATGAGTTTACTCCTGAAGATGTGGAAATAGTCTCAAAAGAGACGCTGTTTCGTGGCTTTTTCAAAATGGTTAAATACACATTTAAACATAAGCTGTTTGAGGGGGGCTGGAGCCAACCAATAGAGCGCGAAATGTTTGAGCGTGGTCATGCTGCCGCTTTGTTACCTTATGATCCTATTCGTGATGAAGTGGTGATCGTTGAACAGATCCGTGTTGGGGCTTTAGAGCATGAAAACCCATGGCAATACGAAATTGTTGCAGGGATTATTGATACGGATGAATCACCACAAGATGTTGCCCGTCGTGAAGCAATGGAAGAGGCGGGAGTTGAAGTCGGATCTGTATTGCCTATCACTTCGTATTACCCTTCGTCTGGCGGTTGTTCAGAAAAGCTCGACGTCTTTGTTGGTTGTATTGATGCCACGACAGCAAAAGGTGTACACGGATTGGATTACGAAGGTGAGGATATTCGTGTGCAAGTGATGACTCGCGATGCGGCTTATCAGTTAGTAAAAGAAGGTGTGTTTGAAAATGGCGCCACGATCATTGCGCTGCAGTGGCTACAATTGAACTACCAAGAATTACAGTCAAAGTGGAACGGTTAACGTCATGCCAAATATAGCGGTCAAAAAGCCGTATCATGTTGATCTTGCTGAATTGATGCGAGTTTACGAGACTAACTATGCCAAACTTAACGCTCTGTTACCGGTTGGGCATGAGGTTGGTGACGTTCGCTGTTACCAAGCCGTTAATATGGTGTATCAATTGACAGTGAATGAGGTCACAAAATACACCACATTAATAGATATATGTCAGAGTGACGAGACACCAGTGTTTCCTTTGCCAAAAATGTCTGTCAGGCTATATCACGACGCTCGAGTTGCAGAAGTGTGCGCCAGCGGGGATTTTTCGCGTGTTAAAGCGAAATATGACTACCCCAACGCTAAGCTTATGCAAAAGGATGAGAAATTTCAGTTGAACAAATTTCTTGGAGAATGGTTAACGTTTTGTTTAAAAACGGGTATCAGCCGTTCGCCAATGCCTTTTTAATTGAGCCTATTTTAAGAACACTTTTAAAGTTTAAACAGTAACGTATCTGGATTTGTTATTTTGGAATTATCACACACTTCAAAATTTGATGAGAGCAGTATTAAGCTCGTGCAGCTAACGGACACGCATTTATTTGCGCCGAGCAACGGCAGCTTATTAAGCATCAATACACAAGATAGCTTTCGTGCTGTAGTCGATGGCATTGTTAACCAAGGCTTCGACTATGAAGCGATCTTGGCTACGGGTGATATCTCTCAAGATCACAGTGCTGAGTCATACCAAAAATTTGAATCAGGCATTCAACCTTTGGAAAGGCCATGTTATTGGCTGCCAGGTAATCATGATTTCAAGCCTAATATGGGCAGTGTTTTACCATCACCACAAATACAATGTGTTGAGCATGTCTTGCTAGGCGATAACTGGCAGATGGTGATGCTCGACTCTCAAGTTGTAGGTGTTCCTCACGGACGTCTCAGTGATCAACAACTTGATCTGCTCGAAAAAAAGTTGACGGAGTTCCCAGAGCGTAACACCTTGGTTTTGCTGCACCATCACCCATTATTGGTTGGTAGTGCGTGGCTAGATCAACACAACCTAAAAGACGCTGATCAATTTTGGGATGTGGTTCAACAACACACCAATGTCAAAGCGGTACTGTGTGGTCACGTTCATCAAGACATGAACCGAGATCATCATGGTGTACAAGTCATGGCAACCCCATCGACTTGTGTTCAATTCAAACCAAACTCGAACGACTTTGCTGTTGATACATTATCTCCAGGCTGGCGAGAGATTGAATTGCATCAAGATGGTACGGTTACTACAGAAGTTCGTCGTTTACCTCATGGGCAATTCCTACCTGATTTTACAGCAGGAGGATACTAATGACGGATTTTAATCAGCAAACCGCTAAGCCATCATTGCTTCTCTATATTCATGGTTTTAACAGTTCATCACGCTCCCACAAAGCGATGGTGATGGCAGACTATTGCGCTGAACATCGAGCAGATATTAAGGTGATTACGCCTCAACTGCCGAGTTTTCCTCAGCAAGCTGCACTTCATTTGCAGCAGCTGGTGGAGCAATATAAAGAGCAATACCAGATAGCGTTAGTCGGTAGTTCATTGGGTGGCTATCTTTCTACGTGGTTGAATAGTCACTATGGTTTTAAAGCGGTGGTTGTAAATCCTGCAGTGAAGCCGTATGAACTTCTTGCCGACTATCTCGGTGAACAAGTAAACCCATATACAGATGAGCGATATGTGCTGGAAACAAAACATATCGATGAACTGAAGGCATTAGATGTACCGGCTCTCGCTAAGCCGAGTGACTTCTGGTTACTTCAGCAAACGGAAGACGAAGTTCTGGATTACCGACAAGCGGTAGATAAGTACCAAGGTGCAACACAAACAGTAGAAGAGGGCGGTGATCATAGCTTTGTGGATTTTGAGCGTTACCCACAACAAATCATCACCTTTCTAAATCTTTAATCTGTTTCACCAACCGAGTGATTTTCTCTTGTTTGCCTGTTATTTCATCTATCAATGGTGAAATATCATAGTTTGATGTTTTAGTTTTTGAACTAGCTTGACATCATTACTCAGCTTCCAGACTATATTCCCCAATACTTCGCTCATTCGCTCTACTATGACGGTTCATAGTATTAATTCTGCTTTAGTGAAACTAGAGCCCGCGAACTGACGCAAACTTTTTGAGTAAACTCCGTATTATGACTGAACAATATAATGCAAAAGACCTCGAGGTACTTGAAGGTCTCGATCCCGTGCGACACCGCCCGGGAATGTACACCGAGACTGAAAGACCTAACCACCTTGCCCAAGAAGTCATTGATAACTCGGTCGATGAAGCACTAGCGGGACACGCTAAGAAAATTAAAGTCGTGCTTCATGCTGATCAATCGTTAGAAGTTACTGATGACGGCCGTGGTATGCCGGTTGATATCCACCCTGAAAAAGGGATCTCAGGTGTTGAGCTGATTTTAACTAAGCTCCACTCTGGCGGTAAATTCTCAAACAATAACTACAAGTTTTCAGGTGGCTTACACGGGGTAGGTATCTCGGTCGTAAACGCACTTTCAAAACGTGTTGAAGTAACAGTTCGTCGTGATGGTCAAGTTCATGAGATAGCCCTTGAGGGCGGTCATGCAGTGACTGATCTGACCGTGACGGGTACTTGTGGTCACCGTAATACCGGTACTACGGTGCATTTCTGGCCCGATCCAAAATACTTCGATAGCTCTAAGTTTTCAGTTTTACGTCTTATCAATAACCTGCGCGCGAAAGCTGTACTTTGCCCAGGTTTAGAAATTACCTTTGTCGATAAAGTTGGCGGTGAAGAACATAAGTGGTATTACGAAGACGGCCTAAAGGACTACCTTGCTGAAGGTGTGAAGGGTTACACCTTATTGCCTGAAGAACCTTACGTTGGCGAATTCGTTGCTGAAACAGAAATGGCGAACTGGGCGATTATCTGGCAGCCAGAAGGCGGTGATATGATCACCGAGAGTTACGTGAACTTAGTACCAACTAAGCAAGGCGGTACTCACGTAAATGGCCTGCGCCAAGGTTTGCTTGATGCAATGCGTGAGTTCTGTGAATTCCGTAATCTACTACCACGTGGCGTTAAGCTAACGGGTGATGACATCTTCGATCGTTGTTCATACGTACTATCTGTGAAGATGCAAGACCCTCAATTCGCGGGTCAAACTAAAGAGCGCTTATCTTCTCGCCAAACTGCTGCGTTTGTTTCTGGTGTAGTGAAAGATGCGTTTAGTCTCTGGTTGAATGAAAAGCCTCAGCTCGCAGAATTACTTGCAGAAGCGTGCATTGCTAACGCGCACCGTCGTATGCGTGCGAGTAAAAAAGTCGTACGTAAGAAAATTGCTTCTGGTCCAGCACTGCCGGGTAAATTAACCGACTGTTCAGTTCAAGATTTAAGCCGTACCGAAATCTTCTTCGTGGAAGGGGACTCTGCGGGCGGTTCTGCTAAGCAGGCTCGTGACCGTGAATTTCAAGCGGTAATGCCACTGCGCGGTAAAATCCTCAATACATGGGAAGTTTCGGCTGACCAAGTGTTAGCTTCACAAGAAGTTCACGATATCTCGGTTGCTCTGGGTATCGACCCTGATAATGATGATTTATCGGGTTTGCGTTACGGTAAAATCTGTATCCTTGCCGATGCGGACTCGGATGGTCTTCATATCGCGACATTATTATGTGCATTGTTTACTCGCCATTTCCATGCATTGGTTGAAGCGGGCCATATCTATGTGGCAATGCCTCCTTTGTACCGAATCGATTGCGGTAAAGAAGTGTTCTATGCACTCGATGATTCAGAGAAAGATGGGGTACTTGAGCGACTATCTCAGAAGAAAGCCAAGATTAACGTGCAACGATTCAAAGGTCTGGGTGAAATGAACCCGCTTCAGTTGCGTGAAACCACTATGGATCCAAACACTCGTCGCCTTGTTCAGTTGACTATTGATGACAACGATGCGACCAACGAGATGATGGACATGCTGCTTGGTAAAAAACGTGCAGATGATCGCCGTGCATGGCTACAGACTAACGGTGATATGGCCGAGGTATAATGGATGTCTAACGAAATTACATATGATGGTGTTGAACAATTGCCGATGCGCAAGTTCACCGAAGACGCCTACTTAAATTATTCAATGTACGTGATCATGGATCGTGCATTACCTTATATTGGTGACGGTTTGAAGCCCGTTCAACGTCGTATTATCTACGCGATGTCGGAACTCGGCTTATCAGCTGCATCGAAATATAAAAAATCAGCTCGTACGGTTGGTGACGTGTTAGGTAAGTATCACCCACACGGTGACTCTGCTTGTTACGAAGCGATGGTACTGATGGCACAACCATTCTCTTACCGTTACCCGTTGGTTGATGGTCAAGGTAACTGGGGTGCTCCGGATGACCCGAAATCATTCGCTGCGATGCGTTATACCGAAGCAAAGCTGTCGAAATTTGCTGAAGTGTTACTTGGTGAGTTAGGTCAGGGTACCGTTGATTGGCAACCAAACTTTGATGGCACGATGAAAGAGCCTCAAATGTTGCCAGCTCGCCTGCCTCACATCTTGCTGAACGGTATTACCGGTATCGCGGTAGGTATGGCGACCGATATTCCGCCACACAACGTGCGTGAAGTAGCGAATGCAGCGATTCATTTGATTGATACGCCTAAAGCTGAACTTCCAGATGTGATGGGTTTCATTCAAGGTCCAGATTACCCGACAGAAGCTGAAATTATTTCGCCGAAGTCGGACATCGAAAAGATCTACCGTACAGGCCGTGGCAGCATCAAGATGCGCGCGGTATGGCACAAGGAAGGCTCTGATATTGTTATCACGTCTTTACCTCATCAAGTGTCAGGTGCGAAGTTACTTGAGCAAATTGCGAACCAGATGCGAGCTAAGAAGCTCCCTATGGTGGACGATCTGCGTGATGAATCAGATCACGAGAATCCAACACGTATCGTCGTGGTTCCTCGTTCAAACCGTATCGACTGTGACCAACTGATGAGTCACCTGTTTGCTTCGACGGATCTTGAGAAAAACTTCCGCGTTAACTTGAACATGATTGGTTTAGATAACCGTCCTCAAGTTAAAGGTCTGGTTCAAATCCTGAAAGAGTGGATTGAGTTTCGTCGTTCGACCGTTCGCCGTCGTTTGCAATACCGTTTAGATAAAGTACTTGCACGTTTGCACATCTTAGAAGGCTTACTTGCCGCTTATCTAAATATTGATGAAGTGATTGAAATCATTAGAACAGAAGATGAACCATGTCCTGTTTTGATGAACCGTTTCAACATTTCTGAAATTCAAGCCAATGCGATTCTCGATATTAAACTTCGTAACTTAGCTAAGTTAGAAGAATTTAAAATTCGAGCTGAGCAAGAAGAGCTTGAAGCTGAACGTGAAAAGCTTGAAAAACTACTAGGTTCAGAGCGTCGCTTGAATACGCTGATCAAAAAAGAAATTCAAGCAGATGCAGATAAATATGGCGATGATCGCCGCTCACCGTTGATTGAACGTGCTGAAGCAAAAGCGCTAACAGAACGTGACTTAGTTCCAAGCGAACCAATTACGGTTGTGTTGTCTGAGAAAGGTTGGATTCGTCATGCTAAAGGGCATGAAGTTGACGCTGAAGGCTTGAACTACAAATCAGGTGATAAATTCTTAGCAAGCACTAAGGGTAAGAGTAACCAACAAGCGGTGTTCCTCGGCAGTGATGGCCGAAGCTACTCCCTTGAATCTCATTCACTGCCATCGGCGCGAAGCCAAGGTGAGCCAATTACAGGTCGCTTGAACGTCAGCCCTGGTACGTCTATTCGCCAAGTAGTGATGGGAGAGAATGAACAGTTATGGTTAGTCGGTTCTGATGCGGGTTATGGCTTTGTTTGTAAGGGCAGTGATTTATTGTCTAAGAATAAGAGCGGTAAAGCGTTAGTTAACTTGCCGCAAGCTTCTGAAGTGATGTTACCAAGCCCGATTGCTGACTTGGACACTAACCAGATTCTGGCGATTACTAATCAAGGTCGTATGTTGTTGTTCCCGATTAAAGACCTACCTCAATTGAGCAAAGGTAAGGGTAACAAGATCATTAATATCCCTTCTGCGAAAGCAAAAGAGCGTGAAGAGTTTGTCTCGCATCTAATGGCTATCCCTGAGAATGCAACGCTGACTATCTACGCGGGTAAACGCAAGCTTGGCTTGAAACCTGCGGATCTTGAAAACTTCCGTGGTGAACGTGGTCGTCGTGGTGGTTTACTGCCTAGAGGGTTGCAGCGAGTTACTCGCATTGATATCGATGAGCCAAGTGAATCATAGGCGACTATGTTAGTTTGATGCCATTATCGGATAAAAGAAAACCCAGCCTGAGAGCTGGGTTTTTTGCATTTTACAGTTTGAGTTCAAGTCACCGCGTTATATGGGACTATAGATAAATATATAATTACAGGCGAGTATCTTCAGCAATAGTAACCTCAAGAGTTTTACTCTCTCCTTGGCGCAATATGCCAACATCAATGACAGTGCCTGGTCGCAAATCAGTAACGATGTCCATCACGCTTTGTCGACCGTTAATTTGGGTGTTGTTGATGCTGACAATTATGTCTTGTGCTTCAAAGCCTGCATCTGCAGCAGGGCCGTTAGGATCAATACCCAGTACGACAATGCCGCCAATGTTCTTGTTTCCAAGCAAGCGCGACGTTACTGAATTGATATCTTGCCCGTCAATACCAATATATCCACGAATCACACGACCATCTGCGATGATCTTCTCCATGATTTTATTAGCAAGTGGGTAGGGGATAGCAAACGAAATACCGTAAGTTTCCATATCGGTTGCTTGTTGGAAAGAAGCCGTATTAATGCCGACCAGTTCGCCTTGTGAGTTGACGAGTGCACCACCAGAGTTACCTTCATTGATTGCCGCGTCTGTCTGGATAAAGGCTTGGTGACCATCGGCACTGATTGAAGAGCGACCGGTTGCCGAAATAATACCAAAGGTCGTCGTTTGGCCTAGATTGTATGGGTTACCGATAGCCAGTACTACGTCGCCTACGTTTGCTTTGTAATCTTGGTTCAGTGGAATCACAGGTAAGTTGTCACCGCTGACTCTGAGTATCGCGATATCGGTGCGCTTGTCTGAACCGACAAGCTGCGCTGCGGCTACTCGTCCGTCTTGAAGTGCCACGACGATTTGGTCAGCCTGAGCAACAACGTGGAAGTTGGTAATGATGTAGCCTTTTTCGCTGACAATGACTCCGGACCCCAAGCCTTGAGTCAGCAGCTTGTTGCGATCGCTTTCTGCGTATTTACGGCTATAAATATTTACCACAGCAGGTGCCGCTCGGCGTACCGCTTGGTTAAATGAAATCTGAAGAGAGGCGATATTATCCACTTTAGGGATAGTGACGTCCGAAACAATGCCTGATCTTAAGCTCGGAAATGCGAGAAGAATAAGCGCCGCTGAAACAAGTCCAAGGGAAATAGAACGAAATAGAAAGGACAGCATGTTTCCCTCTTCAACAAATAAGGTGTGAAGCCTCCGAGGATGGATGACTTGATTACTAGTGAAGCATAGCATTTTGATTCATCTAAAGAAAAGGGAGACTGAGTAAGTTTCAAGCAAACTTATTCAGTCTCCCTCTGGTTATACTGACAAATTGTTAACGAATGACAAGGTAGATAGTTCTATCACCTCGTTGGATATTCAATGCCAAAACACCAGGTTGTTTCTCTAAAATATCTCTAAACTGTGCCAAGTTTTTAACTGCTTGGCGGTTTACTCCGATGATGATGTCATCTTTGAGAAGCTGGTAAGCCTCCGCTGGTGAGCCTTGAGCGACACTCGATACTTTGACGCCTGTTGCAACATCACTTTCAGTTGTGTTGGTTAACTCAGCTCCGGTTAATCCTTCATGGAGTTTTTCCGCTTGTGTCTTACTATTGGTTGATTCACCTAGTGTGACATCAAAGGTTTTGTCTTTTCCGTCACGAACGACACCAAGTTCAATTTGTTTCCCTGCTCCCAAAGTGGCCACTTTTGCTCTGAGCTCACTGAAGGTATCAATACTTTTGCCATTAATAGAGGTAATAACATCACCCGCTTTCAGGCCAGCTTTGTCTGCTGCGCTGTCCGGTACAATTTGGCTGACAAAAGCACCTTTACTTGATTCATAACCGAGCGCTTCTGCTAACTCAGAGGTCACTTCTCCACCTTGAACGCCAAGCATGCCACGTTTAACTTCGCCGAAATCGAGAATTTGTTCTGTCAGGTTTTTCATCATATTGGATGGGATTGCAAAGCCGATACCGACATTACCTCCGTTAGGGCCAAGGATCGCGGTGTTAATACCAATTAGCTCGCCGTTAAGGTTTACTAACGCACCGCCAGAGTTGCCACTATTTATGGCGGCATCGGTTTGAATGAAGTTTTCAAAATTTTCTAGGTTTAGGCCGCTACGACCCAATGCCGAAACGATACCGGATGTCACTGTTTGACCTAGTCCAAATGGGTTGCCGATAGCCACACTAAAGTCACCAACTCGTAATTGGTCTGAGTCTGCGAGTTTTATTTGGGTTAAATTTTTGGCTTTTTCTAATTTGAGCAGTGCGATATCAGACATTTGGTCGCCACCGATGAGTTCAGCATCGTATTCTCGACCATCATGAAGTTTTACTTTGATATCGTCAGCACCATTAATGACATGGTAATTAGTTACGATATGACCTTTCTTGGCGTCGATGATTACACCAGAACCTAAACCTCGAAATGGTCGCTCTCGTGTTTGCTCTGGGCCAAAAAAGAATTGGAATTGTTCAGGGATTTGCTGACGTTGTACCTGTTTGCCTTCTACGGCAATACTAACCACAGCGGGGGTAACGTGTTCAAGCATAGGAGCTAGGCTAGGTAATTGCTCATTACCCACACTAAGTGGCAGTGCGGCCGTCGCTTGAATTGGCGTGATGATTGAACTTAAGCTTAAAGTCAGTATCGATAAAGCAAGCAAAGGTTTTTTCATCATAAACTCCTCTCTAGTTAAGGTCTTGCCCCTCTCATATTTGCTATATATATGAGAAGTTTCAAATGACCTGAGTGAAAGTTATGACTCAAAAACCTTTGTAAAGTTCACAGAAGTGTTAAATGTTTACGACGCTTTTGCTGTGACGACATCCGGAGCATCAATGATTTCTTTCTTCTGCTCTTTAAATAAACCGGTTGCGCCATTAGCGTAATCTTTTGGTTGCTCCTCAAGTGTTGCTTCTTTCACGGACGCTTTTTCTTGTGGTTTATCTGAGTGGGCAGCCGCTGTTTTCACAAATGGATTATCTTGCTCAGGTAGGTTGGGGATGAGTTCTGAGCTCGTTTTTTCCATGTGTTGATACAGTTTTGTGTAGTCCTTACCTAAGGTATCCAGCATTTCTGCTGACTTCGCAAAGTGGTCAGCAAGCTCTTGTCGCTGTTGCTCAAGGGCAAACTTTGCGCTATCTAATTCTTTCTGTACGTTCTTTTGTTTTTTGTATTCAGGCGTCATGAGACGGGAAATAGCGACTCCTAGAATAACTCCGACTAGTAAACCGGCAACGGCATACATCCAAGGCATAACAGCTCCTTATTATTGTTTTTTAACATGTTTGTTACTGCTTAGTTACACGTGATACGGCTCCATGGTACTATGAGAAAGCCGCAGTATAAAGAGAAATGCGTGTGCGCTACTTAGCAGTTTGGTGCTGCTTTATTCGCCGCATGACATTTATTCTCTATTTGTTGAGGCCCATTTTTCTTCGCTGTCTGATATCGATTTCATTGTGGAAATGTCGTCATGAATCCCGTTAAAAAATACGAACAAGATATAAAAGAACATGGATTTCAAAGAGATCCAGCACAAGAGCAAGCCGTTAAATCTTTAGATGAACTCTTTCATCAATTCCAAGATTACATGAATACTCCAACTCCTCAGTTGACTCGATTTCAAAAGTTGCTTGGAAAAAAGGCCGAATCGCCAAAGCCACCCAAAGGCCTCTATTTTTGGGGTGGTGTAGGGCGCGGTAAAACTTATCTTATGGATACGTTTTACGAGGCCTTACCGACCACAAAAAAAATGCGAGTACACTTTCACCGCTTTATGTATCGCGTCCATGATGAGTTGAAAGCATTAGGTAATGTAAGCGATCCATTACCTTTAGTGGCGGACAAGCTAAAAGAAGAAGCCGATATCATTTGCTTCGATGAATTTTTTGTTTCAGATATTACAGATGCGATGATCCTAGGGACTTTATTCCAAGAACTATTCGCACGAAACGTCATTTTAGTCGCGACCTCAAATATCCCACCTGCAGATTTGTATCGTAATGGCTTGCAGCGAGCGCGTTTCTTACCTGCTATTAAACTGATTCAAGACAACTGTCATACTCTCAATGTTGATAGTGGAATTGATTATCGACTGCGTACTCTAGAACAAGCTGAAATCTACCACTACCCATTAGACAGCCAAGCGAATATCAATCTTGAAAAATATTACGCACAGCTTGTGGGGGAAGATAAAGAGAAGTTAAAACAGATTGAGGTTAATCATCGTCAATTGGACGTAGTAGAAGCGAGTGACGGTGTACTGCATGGAACCTTTGCTCAGCTTTGTCAGTCGGCTCGTAGCCAGAATGACTATATAGAACTGTCTAAGGTTTATCACACGGTACTATTGGCAAATGTTTTGCAAATGGGTTCCACCTCAGATGACGCTGCAAGACGCTTTATTGCATTAGTGGATGAGTTCTATGAACGCAATGTGAAATTGATAATCTCAGCAGACGTTGAGTTAGAAAATTTGTACACCCATGGTCAGCTAGAGTTTGAGTTTAAGCGTTGTCAGTCGCGTTTAATCGAAATGCAGAGCCATGAATATTTGGCAAAAGAGCACTTAATTTAGCTCTGATTATCTCGAATAATAAATAGAATTAAAAAAATCGTGATTTTGTTCAAAAAGAGGTGATTTTTTCTTCGCTCTTCTCTATAATCCTGCGACCTACCGTTACTGCGGGCCTCTAGCGATGAGTAAAATCACGTTATGCCAAGAGTTTTCCAACACTCGAAGGGGTGATGATGGTAACTCTTAGACAGTGGGAATACGCGAGTATTCCTTAAGTGTAAATTTTTTAAATAGGTAATTATTAGCATGAAAACTTTCGTTGCTAAACCAGAAACTGTAAAACGCGACTGGTATGTTGTAGACGCTGAAGGCAAAACTCTTGGCCGTCTAGCAAGTGAAATCGCTTCTCGCCTACGCGGCAAGCACAAAGCAGAATACACTCCTCACGTAGACACTGGTGATTACATCATCGTTGTTAACGCTGAGAAAGTTGCTGTGACTGGTAACAAAGCTAAGGGTAAGGTTTACTACCGTCACTCTGAGTTCCCAGGTGGTCTTAAAACTATCACTTTTGAAAAGCTTATTGCTAAGAAACCAGAAATGGTTCTTGAACTAGCAGTTAAAGGTATGCTTCCACGTGGTCCTCTAGGCCGCGCGATGTACCGTAAGCTTAAAGTATACGCTGGTACTGAGCACAACCATGTTGCTCAACAACCACAAGTACTAGACATCTAATTGGGGATTAAGACAATGGCAGAGAATCAATACTACGGCACTGGTCGTCGCAAAAGCTCAGCAGCTCGTGTTTTCATCAAACCAGGCTCTGGTGAGATCGTAATCAACAAGCGTAGCCTTGATGTTTACTTCGGTCGTCCAACTTCTCGTATGGTTGTTAAGCAACCTCTTGAGCTAGTTGAACTAACTGAGAAACTTGACCTTTACATCACTGTTTCTGGTGGTGGTATTTCAGGTCAAGCTGGCGCAATCCGCCACGGTATCACTCGTGCTCTTATGGAATACGATGAAACTCTACGTCCTGCTCTACGTGCAGCTGGCTATGTTACGCGTGACGCTCGTTGCGTTGAACGTAAGAAAGTTGGTCTACGTAAAGCACGTCGTAAACCTCAATTCTCTAAGCGTTAATTTTTCCTTACCGAAAAATACACGCGACCAGTTTTGTTACTGGAATTGTGGTTCAAAGCTCGGCTATATGCCGGGCTTTTTGTCTTTCTAGCTCCCGCTAAACGCTTTTCCCTCCTCGTTTTATTCCCAAATTCTTATATTTTGAAAGCTTTTGTAACCCAATGTGCGCTTTGCCTCATGATTGTTACAAAAAGGTAGCTTTATCTTGTCAAAAAGTAGGGTTTTATTTATCATTTGCCGTCAATAAATAGAACTAAATACATATTTTGTTAGCCATGCTCTTTAATCGGAATTATTTCAATCCATAAGGAGCAAATGGGAGAATGTTTGGATGAGCAACGCGCCTTTAAATAACGGTCGCAGGCGTTTCTTAACCGCAACAACAGCCGTTGTTGGTGGTTTAGGAGCAGCTGCTGTAGCCGTGCCTTTTATTAAATCATGGAACCCGAGTGCCAAGGCGAAAGCTGCAGGTGCGCCGGTGGAAGTGGAAGTCAGTAAGTTAGAACCGGGACAAATGGTTCGTGTCGAGTGGCAAGGTAAACCTGTATGGGTTGTACGCCGAGCTGAATCGGTACTAGAAAACCTAAAAGCGATCGGTGGTCAACTACGTGACCCTCAATCTGAGACTGAACAACAACCCGATTACGCACAGAATGAATTCCGTTCAATTAAACCGGAGTTCTTTATTGCTGTCGGTTTTTGTACGCACTTAGGTTGTTCTCCTACTTACTTGCCTGATTCTTTCGCAGAGCAAGTTCAAGGTGTTAAGTCCGGTTTCTTCTGTCCTTGCCACGGGTCAAAGTTTGACATGGCAGGTCGAGTGTTTCAGGGCGTACCAGCACCGTTGAACCTTGTTGTGCCAAAGCATATGTATTTGAGTGACACGAAGATCATGATCGGTGTCGACGAGGGAGACGCATAATGCAAGGATTGCTTGATTGGGTAGAAAAACGTCTACCTGCGATGAATGCTTATAAAAAGCACTTATCTGAATATCCAATGCCTAAGAACTTTAACTTTTGGTACCTTTTTGGTTCTTTGGCAATGTTGGTATTGGTTAACCAAATCCTTACGGGGATCTGGTTAACAATGAACTACGTACCGTCTGGTGATGGTGCGTTTGCTTCTGTTGAATACATCATGCGTGATGTTGAATTTGGTTGGTTACTGCGTTATATGCACTCGACTGGCGCTTCTGCGTTCTTCGTCGTTATTTACCTGCATATGTTCCGTGGTCTAATCTATGGTTCTTACCAAAAACCTCGTGAGCTACTATGGATCTTCGGTATGTTGATCTTCTTAGTGCTTATGGCTGAAGCTTTCATGGGTTACTTACTACCATGGGGCCAAATGTCTTACTGGGGCGCGCAGGTAATCATCTCTTTGTTCGGTGCAATCCCTGTTATTGGTGATGACTTAACGCTTTGGATCCGTGGTGATTACATCATCTCTGGTGCAACGCTAAACCGTTTCTTCGCACTGCACGTTATCGCTCTACCAATTGTACTGTTGCTGCTTATCGTACTTCACGTACTAGCGCTACACGAAGTGGGCTCGAATAACCCTGACGGTATCGAGACAAAACTTCCGAAAGGCACAATGGGCGACGATTACAAAACTCAGTTCCCATTCCACAAGGATTACACTAAGAAATACGACATCATCGATTCTATTCCTTTCCACCCATACGGGACCGTGAAAGATATGGTAGGTGTTGCTGGTTTCCTATTCCTGTTCTGTTACGTGCTGTTCTTCAACCCAGAGATGGGTGGGTACTTCCTTGAGCCGCCTAACTTTGAAGCTGCAAACCCACTGAAAACGCCTGAGCATATCGCTCCAGTTTGGTACTTCACGCCGTTCTACGCTGTACTACGTGCTGTTCCAGATAAGTTGTTAGGTATTGTTGCAATGGGCGCTTCTATTGTGGTGCTATTCCTACTTCCATGGTTCGACCGTTGTAAAGTGCGCTCTTACCGTTACCGTAGCAAACTGCATTTGATTAACATCATCCAATTCACAATAAGCTTTATTGCGCTTGGTATACTTGGTGCGCTTCCAGCAACGCCAACATACACGCTACTCGCTCAAATCTTTAGCTTAGGTTACTTCATGTTCTTCGTTCTGCTGTGGTTCTACAGTAAAAATGAAGCGACGAAACCATTACCGGAAAGGGTGACGTTCAAATGAAAAAGTGGATTGTAATTTTATTTGCTATGTTGCCGTCATTGGCGATGGCAGCGGGCGCAAGTGTACCGTTAGACAAAGCGAACTATGATTTAACAGATAAGGCCTCATTGCAAAATGGCGCTAAGATGTTCATGAACTACTGTTTTGCTTGTCACTCAACGCAGTATCAGCGCTATGAGCGTGTCGCTAATGATTTGGAGATTCCGGTAGACCTGATGAAGGAAAACCTGATCTTCGATCCAGAAGCTAAAATTGGTAGCTTGATGGTTAACTCGATGCCAGCGGATCAAGCTGCAAGTTGGTTTGGTGCTCCACCACCTGACCTGACATTGGTTGCTCGTGTTCGTGGTGCAGACTGGTTGTACACGTACCTTCGTACTTTCTATGAAGATCCGTCTCGTCCATTTGGTGTGAACAACATTGTTTTCCCAAGTGTTGGTATGCCGCACGTTCTTGAAGAGCTACAAGGTATCCCTACACCAATTTACGAAACGCACATGGTAGACGGTGAAGAAGTTACCGTTGTTGTTGGTACTGAAACTGATGGTTCGGGTGAGTTAAGTACTGGTGAATACGATGAAGCGGTTCGTGACTTGGTCAACTTCCTTGTTTACTCGGGTGATCCAGTACAACTTGAGCGTCATGCGATGGGTTGGTGGGTTATGGCCTTCTTAGTAATATTCACTATCATTGTGATTTTGCTGAAGAAAGAGTATTGGCGTGATGTGCACTAATTATGCTATAATACCGTGCTAATTCCCAAATTATGTTAATGTTCAATGGAGGCTTTTAGGCCTCCATTGTTTTTATTTAAAGTGTACTGGAGGGCTCCATGGCTGTAGCTGCCAATAAACGTTCTGTGATGACTCTTTTCTCAAGTGCTTCTGATATGTATAGCCATCAGGTGCGCATTGTTCTTGCTGAAAAAGGCGTAAGTGTTGAAGTTGAGTTGGTTGATGAGAAAAATCTACCAGCAGAGCTTGTTGAACTGAACCCGTACAAATCAGTACCTACCCTAATTGATCGTGAGCTTGCTCTATATGACTCAAAGATCATTATGGAATATCTTGATGAGCGTTTTCCTCATCCACCATTGATGCCTGTTTACCCGGTTGCTCGTGGTAATAGCCGTCTAATGATGTACCGCATTGAGCGTAACTGGTATTCAGTTGCTGAGAAGATCGTTAAGGGCAACACTGAAGAATCAGAAGCTGCTCGCGTTAAACTGCGCAACGACCTACTGACTCTTGCTCCTGTTTTCGCTGAATATGAATACTTCATGAGCGAAGAGTTTAGCCTAATCGATTGTTACCTAGCTCCGCTATTATGGCGTTTACCTGAGCTTGGTATTGAACTAATTGGTCCTGGTTCTAAAGAGCTTAAGATTTACATGAACCGCGTATTCGAACGTGATTCATTCCTAGCTTCTCTAACGGAAGCTGAGCGTGAGATGCGACTCGTTCGCTAAGCGTTATGGATATTTCAAATATGACTCCACGCCGACCATACATGCTTCGTGCATTTTATGAATGGCTGGTTGATAACGAATTAACTCCTCACCTTGTTGTTGAAGCAACACTACCAGGTGTGCGAGTTCCAGAAGAGTTTGTTCAAGATGGTCAGATCATTCTGAACATCGCGCCTCGTGCCGTTGGACAACTTGAACTGGGTAACGAAGCTGTGACGTTTAGTGCGCGCTTTAGCGGTCGTCCACATTCTGTGATCGTTCCTCTTTATGCAGTGCAAGCGATTTACGCTCGTGAAAATGGTGCCGGTACCATGTTTGAACCTGAAGAGGCATACATGGAAGCGTTTGAAGAAGGGATTGAAGAAAGTCCTTTTGAAGAACCAGAAAAAGGTCCATCTTTGAGCGTAGCTACGGCAGACGTCGATGCTGAAGAGCCTGACTCAGATCCTGAGCCACCTCGACCAGCAAAAGGTCGCCCAAGCCTTCGTGTTATCAAATAACGTTAGTAAAATGACGACCAAATAAAAAAGCAGCGATTTATCGCTGCTTTTTCTTTTTGTGCTGTCGGGTTCTGTCTTCAGTGAGTTAAGTTAGCTGCCCAGCTTTTTGAACCAGCTTCTGAGCACCTGCATTAGCCAGTATTGAACATATAAGTGACTAGTTAATTAACCGAAGTCTCTTCTTCTTCTTCACCATATTCGAATGCTCGTATTACTTGCTTTACGCCTGAGACATTACGTGCAACTTCCGTCGCGATATCAGCATGTTCTCGAGAAACCAATCCAAGTAAGAATACCTCTGAGTCCTCAGTTATCACTTTAACCTTGATGCCGTTTAGATCAGCGTTCGCCAGTAAAGCGGATTTCACCTTAGTAGTGATCCAGCTATCTTTACTGATCGCACTGATCGAAAGTGGCTCTTTTACGCGCACCTGATTGTGAATGCTCTCTACGCCCGCCACATCTTTAGCTTGGCTTTCAAAGGCTCGACGCTCTGAATCTGTGGTCGCTTGTCCCATCAATACAACTGAACCTCGATAAGAGCTAGCTGTAACTCGTACATTTCCGCGGTAAGGTTGTTTGTTGGTGATAGCGGCGACTTCAAATTCAATATTGTTGTCGTTCCAAATTTCTTTGGTCGTTCGCGTATCAGTGACTAAGTTCGCTGTGGTTGCTGCACCAGCAATGAAAATTCCAGCACAACCAGACAGGGAAAGTGTAAGTAGCGAAACACTAATCAGCTTAAACAGCCTCATAGAGGTTAATGATTTCATTGTGATGCTCCGTGTATCACTCTTCGTGAGCAGGGAAGAGTACTTGATCGATTAGGTCACATAGGCAATGCAGTGTCACCATGTGCACTTCATGAATACGCGCTGTACGGTGTGAAGGGATACGAATTTCGACATCGTGTTCGCCAAGCAAACCTGCCATTTCACCACCATCTTTACCCGTAAAGGCAATGATCGTCATGTCACGTGTTACCGCAGCTTCCATTGCTTTGATGATGTTCTTGCTGTTACCGCTGGTAGAGATAGCCAGTAAAATATCACCCGTTTGACCAAATGCACGTACCTGCTTAGAGAAGATCTCTTCATAGTGGTAGTCGTTTGCTACTGCCGTTAACGTGGTGTTATCTGCCATTAGTGCCATCGCTGGAAGGCTAGGACGCTCTGTTTCAAAACGGTTGAGCAAGCACGAGACAAATTGCTGAGCATTCGATGCCGAACCACCATTACCACAACAAAGGATTTTGTTTCCGTTGAGCAAGGTAGCAACCATTGCTTGTGCGGCATGCGTGATTGCGTCTGGCAGTGCTTCTGCAGCCGCAATTTGGATTTGAATACTTTCTGTAAAACTTTCTTTAATGCTGTCTAGCATGTTTATCCTTGGGTAATCGCGTTTTGAATCCAGTCGATATTGTCATTCGGCCCTTCAATGGCAACGATATCAAATCTGAAATCTGTAGAGTGCACTGACAAGCCTTGCTGCATAAGCCAAACATTGGCTGTTTTGAGCAGCTTCTGTGACTTCTTTGTTGTTACCATTTCAGCGGCATGTCCGTAGCGGGTTTGCTTGCGGTATTTTACCTCAGCAAACACAACCGTATTGTTATGGCGCATTATAAGATCAATCTCGCCACATTTAGCTATGAAGTTTTCTTGAATTAACGATAAACCGTGGCCAACTAAATAATTTTTAGCCACGGTTTCGTATTTATCACCCACTTGTTTGTGGGTGATAGGTGCTTTAGATAGGAACTTTCGGCTAAAAAGCCCCATGCTCTGCCCAGCTGATTTCACGTTGAACAACACAGTTGTTGTCGATGGTTAACACGCCGGTTTCACCTGGAATGCTGTAACCCTGTACGGCTTTCATCTGTGGCAGTGCATCCATTAGGTAATAGGCATCCATCCCCAGCGCTTGCAAACGTTTTTGGCCGTTTGAATGTGCAGGCCATAAATCGTTTAGCTCTTTGTTTAGCTCGTTCTTGTTCTCAACTAACAGTGGAATATCGCTGTAGAAAACACCAGTTAGGTCTTCATACTGTTTATCACCGCTGTTGCTGCGAGAGTTTGAGAACAGTGCTGGTTGGCTAGCATCTGGGTTGATTGCTACTTCAATGAAAGGTTTGATCAGCGTTAGTTCAGAGTTCTTCGCCACAATGTAGACAGAATCGATATCACGACGACTGCGAGGCTCTGTTTCTAGATCTAGGTTCAGTAACCCGTCCATTTGAGCGATACGTTGCTGGCTTTCTTGCAATCCGAAGACTTGGTTCACATTGCGCTGTAGTTGACGTTTATCTGAGAAAAAGCTCATCGCGACATCGTTGCTGCTGTATTTTTTCCACTCTTCTTTAAACGCTTGCTCAACTCGGTCACCTAAACGACCTTTCGGAGCTAGGATCAGTGGGAACTTGTAGCCTTGAGCAAAAAGGTGTTTCGCGGCCTGAGCGACTTCTTGTTCTGGCGATAGGGCGAGATAACAAATGTTGGTATCAGGTTCTAGCTGCGTTGGAATGTTCAGAGCCAAAGCTGGAATTGAATTCTCGTGATTCTTTTGCGCTTGCTGAAGCTTAGTGATGTTGCTCTTAATCAGCGGGCCGACAATGAAATCAACGTTGTTTTCTTCCAGTGTCGCTTTAATTTCAGCGGCACTTTGCACGTTAGTGTCCATAACGGTCAGCGTCGCGTCTTCTTCGCGTTCTTTGTCATTCATCATGGCAAAGATGAAACCATCACGTACAAGTTGAGCTTGTTTGCCGTACTTACCCGTTAACGGCAGTAGCAGAGCTGTGCTGGTTGGCTTGCTGATTTCTAACGCTAAGATGTCGGTAATCGCTTGAGGTGTGTAAGTTGCGGCCGGATGACGAGGATTCTCCGCTAACCAATCAGACAGTGTTTTTTGTAGATCTGGAAGGTTAGAGTTGAGCGTTTTCATGTAAATAGCCAGCTGTAACCAACCTGCTAACACGTCTTCTGTCGGAGACGTTTTAAGCTCTAGAATCTCATATTGAGAGTAGCTGTTCAGGTTTTGCCAAATACGGTCGGCAGTTTGTTGTTGGAGCTCATCGTCCGCGTCTAAGTACTCTGAATAAAGCACTAACTCACGGCTCGCTTCGAAATATTCGCTCTGCATTTCAGAAATGTTAGCGCGTAGCTCGTGATAATCTTTCCATTGCTCGTTAGGCAGTTTCCACCAAGGCTGGAAGTTCAGTTGGCTGTAAGCCTGCTCCGGCTGTGAGTTGTTCACCAGCAGTTGAGCTCGGGCTAATTGCCACTCCGCTTGTTGAACTTCACTTAGCTCTTGTTTTGCTAAGCGTTTGATAAGCAGAGTCGCTTGATCGGTTTTTCCAGCTTGCACAGAAGCCTTAAGTGCCATGATTAACCAGTCGTTTTGTAGACTTCCTTTGCTACTATCCGCCTGCATCATGTAACTTTCAGTTGATTGCGCTGGATCGAGTGTAATATCAACACGCGTTGGTGCTTGAGGGCCTGAAGAACAAGCCGCCAATGTAATTGCTAATGCAATTGGAGTGAGTAAGCGTGGTACACTGAGTCTCTTATGGTTCATCGTTGCCATGAGTTCTTTAAATTCCGTATAAATTTGTATCTATATTAATCGTTGAAGTGATGGTAAACAAATGACAGATAACAAAACCTTGCTCACAGAGAGCCCAACTCTCTACATTGTGCCAACCCCAATCGGAAATTTGGGAGATATCACTCAAAGAGCAATTGAAATTTTATCAAGTGTCGATGTTATTGCAGCCGAAGACACACGCCACACGGGTAAGCTGCTTGCTCACTTCAATATATCAACCAGAACGTTCGCTTTACATGATCATAATGAACAAACTAAAGCGCAAGTTCTAGTCGAAAGGTTATTAGAAGGCCAGTCTATCGCATTAGTCTCTGATGCGGGTACTCCTTTAATCAGTGACCCAGGTTACCATCTTGTTTCACAATGTCGTCAAGCGGGTGTGAGAGTTGTGCCACTTCCTGGTGCTTGTGCTGTGATTACCGCGTTAAGTGCTTCTGGTTTACCGTCGGATCGCTTCAGCTTTGAAGGCTTCTTGCCACCAAAGAGCAAGGGTCGCAAAGATAAGTTCTTAGAGATCGCAAAAGCAGAGCGTACTTGTATCTTCTACGAATCACCGCACCGTATTACCGACTCTTTGCAAGATATGCTTGAAATCTTAGGCCCAGAACGCGAAGTTGTGTTGGCGCGCGAGCTGACCAAGACATTCGAAACCATCCAAGGGTTGCCACTCGGTGAACTTATTGAGTGGATTGAAGAAGATTCGAACCGTAAGCGCGGTGAGATGGTGCTGCTGATTCATGGTCATCGTGAAGAGGCGACTACAGAACTGCCAGACGAAGCAACTCGAACCCTTGGTATCCTAACCAAAGAATTGCCCCTTAAAAAAGCGGCAGCGATGACGGCAGAAATCTACAACTTGAAAAAGAACGCGTTATATAAGTGGGGCTTAGAGCATCTAGACAACTAGATTGCGCTTTATATTGTAGAAGTCCTCTACTGAAAAAGCTTCTGAGGAATGATGGTATTACCGTTATTCCTCTTTTTTTGTCTAGATTGTGTGAAATTCATGCATTTGCTCCGTAGTTTGCAGCATATTTGTGATCTCGCTAGACACTGCCCTTTAATGTCTATACAATCCGCCCCCGGAGTTGAACGGGTAATCGCTGCTTTGCTGATGTCCTTCGGGAGACTGACGTTGAGGTCCTTCGGGAAACTGACGTTGAAGTCCTTCGGGAGACTGGTAGAGGGGAGGAACGTCCGGGCTCCATAGAGCAGGGTGCCAGATAACGTCTGGGGGGCGCGAGCCCACGACAAGTGCAGCAGAGAGAAGACCGCCGATGGCCTCATTTCTTCGGAAGAGGCACAGGTAAGGCTGAAAGGGTGCGGTAAGAGCGCACCGTGCGGCTGGCAACAGTTCGTAGCAAGGTAAACTCCACCCGGAGCAAGATCAAATAGGCCCTCGCATTGCGCTGCTCGCGTATGGGGGCGGGTAGATTGCTTGAGCCTGTGAGCGATTGCAGGCCTAGACGAATGGTTACCGCCGCGCAAGCGGAACAGAACCCGGCGTACGTGTCAACTCCACCTATATAAAGAACCCATCATTACTTAACGGTAGTGATGGGTTTTTTGCTTTATATTGACGTAAATTATTTAGATTTCCTTAGAATCCTTCATCCTGATATGAGCTTGGGTCAAAAATTCCCAAAGCCTATACACAATATGGTGGAGATACGGCGTGAAATCAGTACACTAAAACGTTAATAGAACAAATTATTGCCGAACTAATGGCTCAATCCACTCACTGAGAAGACTATGACAGAAGCATTCAAACATATTTCAGTATTGCTTAACGAATCTATTGACGGACTTGCGATCAAACCTGACGGTACCTACATCGATGGTACTTTTGGCCGAGGTGGTCACAGCCGTACAATCCTGTCTAAACTGGGCGAGAATGGACGACTCTTTAGTATCGACCGCGATCCACAAGCGATTGCAGAAGCTCAGAAGATTGATGACCCTCGTTTTACGATTATTCACGGCCCATTCTCAGGTATGGCTGAATATGCAGAGCGTTATGACTTAGTCGGTCAAGTGGATGGTGTTTTACTGGATTTAGGTGTTTCTTCACCACAGCTAGATGATGCTGAACGTGGCTTTAGCTTCATGAAAGATGGCCCGCTAGACATGCGTATGGATCCAACTACGGGTATTCCGGTTTCTCAGTGGCTAGTTGATGCGGATCTTGATGACATTACATGGGTTATTCGTGAGTTCGGTGAAGACAAACACGCTCGTCGTATCGCGAAAGGCATCATTGCTTATCAAGAGAACGAAGAGAACGAACCGTTAACACGTACTGGCCAATTGGCTAAGCTTATCTCTGATGTCGCTCCAAAGAACTTTAAAGAGAAAAAGCATCCCGCGACACGTGCTTTCCAAGCATTCCGTATCTACATCAATAGCGAACTTGAAGAGATCGATACCGCTCTGAAAGGCGCAGCAAGCATTCTTGCTCCTCAAGGCCGTATTTCTGTTATCAGCTTTCACTCTCTTGAAGACCGTATGGTTAAGCGCTTCATCCGTAAAGAGAGCCAAGGGCCACAAGTTCCTCACGGTTTGCCATTAACAGAAGATCAAATTAAAGCTTTAGGCAGTGCCGATCTAAAACCAGTAGGTAAAGCGATTAAGCCTTCTAAAGATGAAGTGGATGAGAATACTCGTTCACGTAGCTCAGTACTACGAATCGCAGAAAAGCTATAGTCAATGAAGACCTCCAAACCGAACTTAGCCAAGATAATATTTTTCGATTTGATCTCCGTGGGCAGGGTTCCATTGGTGATTCTTATTTGTATCTTTGCGAGTGCGATGGGGGTCGTTCTCACGACGCATATGTCACGCCAGGCGATTACGCAAAAAGACATGGCATTAGTTGAACGAGAACAGCTTGATGATGAGTGGCGAAATTTAATGCTTGAAGAGACAGCACTGGCTGAACATAGCCGCGTTCAAGCATCGGCAAAACGAGAGCTAGACATGAAACGTCCAGACTCTGATAAAGAAGTTGTGATCATACTGAAATGACCGGTAAAAAGGAAAAAGCACCCGCGAAAACCGTTAATAAATCAACGAAAGAGCGAGTGAAGAGCGAAAAGGATTCGGATCCAATTCTAATTAAATGGCGTTTTAACGTCGTTATTGCTTTCGTGTTTCTTGCCTTTGCTGCACTCGTTGGTCGTGTGGCTTACATCCAAATCATTGAACCAGATAACTTAATTCGTCAGGGTGACCTTCGCTCGGTACGTGTTAAGGCTATTCCTTCCGCCCGCGGCATTATCTCAGACCGCAATGGCGAACCGCTTGCTGTGAGTGTTCCAGTTGAAGCGGTATGGGCTGATCCGAAAACCATTTTCGATAAAAATGGTATGGCCCAAATTGATCGTTGGTATGCGTTAGCCGATGTACTTGGCCTAGAACGACAATCAATGATCGATAAGATCTCTAGCAACAAATCCCGCCGATTTATTTACCTGCAAAGACAAGTTAGCCCCGCGATGGCTAAGTATATTCGTGAACTAAAGCTGGTGGGTGTTGGCCTTAAAGCTGAATCTCGTCGCTATTATCCAGCAGGTGAAGTCAGTGCGCATCTTATCGGTGTGACCGGCATTGATGGGCACGGTTTGGAAGGCGTTGAACGCAGCTATGACAAATGGCTCACGGGCGAGGCGGGTAAGCGGACGATTCGTAAAGATCGCTATGGACGCGTTGTTGAAAACATTGCTTTAGAAGAGCGTGAAGAAGGCAAACCACTCGAATTAACGATCGATCAACGATTACAAGCCATTGCTTATCGCGCGATTAAGCAAGCCGTGGCCGATCACAAAGCGACTTCAGGCTCTGCGGTACTACTCGATGTAAAAACTGGTGCCGTGTTAGCCATGGTTAATGCCCCTTCTTATAATCCGAACAACCGCGCTGACTTACAAAGCTTCAAAATGCGTAACCGCGTGCTCACCGATGCAATGGAACCTGGCTCTACCGTGAAGCCTTTTGTGGTTTTGGCGGCGCTAGAGAACGGTACTGCAGATCCAGATATCGTTATTGATACTGGCAATGGCATTATGCAGATCGGTGGTAGCCGCGTGCGAGACTCTTCCAAAGTTGGCAAGGCTGACTTAGCGCTGATCCTTAAGAAATCGAGTAACATCGGTGTTGCGAAATTGGCGCTTAATATGCCACTTGAAGCTCTGCTTGGGATGTACAGTTCGGTTGGTCTAGGCGAGATGTCTGGGCTCAACTTGGTTGGTGAAACGAGCGGTATTTTTCCGAATCGCCGTCGTTGGTCAAAGTTTGAAATTGCTACTTTAGCGTTTGGCTATGGTTTGTCTGTTACACCAATGCAGTTGGCACATGCTTATGCGACGTTAGCTAACAAAGGTTTGTATGAGCCTATTCATATTATTAAGAGCAACGACCAAGATTTTTCTAAGCAAATCATCAAGCGCGAGAACGCTGAACTGGTTTTGAATATGCTAGAAGGGGTGACTCAAAAAGGCGGTACGGCAACAAGAGCCGCAGTGCCTGGTTATCGCGTTGCAGCCAAAACGGGTACCTCTCGTAAGGCTGAAGCGGGCGGCTACAGTGATGAATACATCGCGGTGACCGCAGGCTTTGCTCCAGTCAGTGACCCAAGAGTGGCGCTGGTTGTTGTAGTCAATGAGCCTCAAGGTGACCTTTACTATGGCGGTTCGGTCGCAGCCCCCGTTTTTTCTGAAATTATGAAGGGTGCACTGCAAATACTGAACGTCCCTGCTGATGAAAACAAGTTTCAAGAATAGAGCCAATCAGGATTCAATATGAGTAATAGCCTCACGCTGTCATCTTTACTTTCTCCTTGGGGAGACTTTCGTTCTCCTGAACTAGAATCGATTGCTGTTGAGCAGTTGGAATTGGATAGCCGAGCCATCAAGGAAGGTGATGTTTTTGTTGCCGTCGTCGGACATGCTGTCGATGGTCGTCGGTTTATCGACAAAGCGGTCGCTCAAGGCGCGAAAGCCGTCATTGCACAAGCTGGCGATGAGAAAGCTCATGGCTTGGTTGAGTGGTTAAACGCGGTTCCTGTGGCTTATGTTACAGACCTTAACTCAAGACTCTCTGAATTGGCTGGTCGTGTTTATTCTTCTCAAGCGATTAAGTTGATTGGTGTTACAGGCACCAACGGCAAAACCACCATCACTCAATTGATTGCTCAGTGGCTTGATCTTGTTGGTCAGCGTTCGGCGGTAATGGGCACCACAGGTAATGGCTTCTTAGATAATCTAAAAACCGCGGCTAACACCACAGGCAGTGCTATCGAAATACAGCGCACACTGAGTGAGTTAGCTGCAGAAAAAGCGGTTTATACCGCGATGGAAATATCCTCTCATGGTTTGGTGCAAGGTCGAGTAAAGGCTTTGGACTTTGAGGTAGGCGTATTTACTAACTTGAGTCGTGATCACCTTGATTACCATGGCACGATGGAAGAGTACGCATTGGCTAAGAAGATCTTGTTTACTCAGCACAAGTGCAAGCACGCTGTCATCAATGTTGATGATGAAATTGGCAAAGCTTGGATGTCAGATTTATCCAATGCCATCGCAGTTTCACTATCACCGCAAACTGGCTATCAACAGTCGGTATGGGCGTCTGATGTCGCCTATGCAGAGACGGGCATCAAGCTCTCGTTTGATGGTCGTTGGGGGCAGGGGAAACTTTCTGTTCCACTGATTGGTCAGTTCAACGCCTCAAACGTACTGGTTGCTTTTGCTACTCTGCTTTCATTGGGTATCGACAAGCAAATATTAGTCGACACTGCACCTCAGCTTCAGCCTGTTATTGGTCGTATGGAACTGTTCCAAGTGCCGAGCAAAGCAAAAGTGGTTGTTGATTACGCTCATACGCCAGATGCGCTAGAGAAAGCCTTGGCAGCATTGCGTGTGCACTGCTCGGGAAAATTGTGGGCAATTTTTGGTTGCGGCGGAGATCGCGACACCGGTAAGCGTCCAATGATGGCGGTAACGGCGGAGCAGTTCGCAGATAAGATCATTATTTCAGATGACAATCCTCGCAGCGAAGATCCTGCACTGATTGTCAAAGACATGCTGGCTGGTTTAAGCGAACCGGAATCGGCGTTTGTCGAGCACGATCGCTACCAAGCGGTTAAGTTCGCTCTTGAGCAAGCAGGCAGCGATGACATTATTCTTTTGGCTGGCAAAGGCCATGAGGATTACCAAGTGTTGAAAGATAAAACGGTACATTACTCAGACCGAGAGTCTGCGCTACAACTTTTAGGTATTTCACAATGATTAATGTATCACTCGAACAGATTTGCTTGGCTGTCAGCGGTGAGTTGATTGAGGCTAACAACTCGAACAATGAGGTAATTAATGCCGTTTCAACCGACACTCGAACAGTCGAAGAAGGCGCATTGTTTGTTGCTATCGTTGGTGAACGTTTCGATGCTCATGACTTTTGTCATCAGGCGGTTGAAGCGAATGCGAGCGCGTTGTTAGTCGAACGAAAACTTGACCTAAATATTACCCAAGTTGTTGTTGAAGACACTAAACTTGCTTTAGGTCAGCTAAGTGCTTGGATCCACAAACAATGTAATGTTCCAACCATGGCGATTACTGGCAGTTGTGGCAAAACGACTGTTAAAGAGATGGTGGCAAGTATTCTACAACAACGTGGCAAGGTGCTGTTTACAGCAGGTAACTTCAATAATGATATTGGTGTGCCATTGACCTTGCTTCGTAGTGAACCAAGCGACGACTATGCTGTGATCGAATTAGGTGCTAACCATATTGGTGAGATCGCTTATACCACCCAGCTTGTGAAACCACAGGTGGCATTAGTCAATAATGTAGCCGCGGCGCATTTAGAAGGCTTTGGTTCTATCGGTGGCGTAAAACAAGCTAAAGGTGAGATCTTTCAGGGTCTTGCTGCCGGCGATACTGCTATTGTTAACTTAGAGAGCAACGGTGGCGACTTTTGGAATGAAGTACTCGCGGATAAAACGGTACTGACATTTTCTGAAAGTAGCTGTGAAGCCGATTATTTTGCTGAAAATATCGAAATCAACGATCAAGGCGAAGCCTGCTTTGATATGCAAACGCCACAAGGTACAGCGGTTGTTGAACTTGGGATTATCGGTCAGCATAACGTAGCGAATGCGTTGGCTGCAGCAGCTCTGAGTATTCAATTTGGTGCAACGCTTGATGAAATAAAAAATGGTTTAGCGAATCTTATCTCGGTTAAAGGACGAGTTGAGGTTCAACAATTAAGTCAGAATATCAAGCTGATAGATGATAGTTATAACGCCAGCGTACCTGCAATGAAGGCGGCAGCTAAATTGTTGTCGAGCTTCAAAGGTCAACGTTGGCTGATTTTAGGCAATATGGCTGAATTAGGCGACGAAAGTCTTGCACTTCACCGTCAAGTCGGTGAATATGCTGCCCCATTCGCTTTTGAGCATGTACTCACTTACGGTAATGATACCAAGGTGATTAGTGAGGTCTGTAATGGGACACACTTTGCAACGCATCAAGCGATGATCGCACACATAGAGCAGCACTTATGCTTGCCAGAAAACGCGTCTCATACTTTGTTAGTTAAAGGCGCAAATAGTGCAGGAATGAGTAAAATAGCCGCTGCTTTAAAGGAGAACTTTTCATGATAATTTGGCTTGCAGAGCTACTACAGCCACACCTTTCTTTTTTCCGTTTGTTCGAATACCTATCGTTTCGTGCAATCGCGAGTATTTTGACGGCTTTATGTCTGTCGCTGTGGATGGGACCTCGTTTAATTGAGCGTCTGCAAATGCTACAAATTGGCCAAGTTGTTCGTAATGACGGCCCTGAATCTCACTTTAGCAAACGTGGTACACCAACCATGGGTGGCGTGATGATCCTTGCTGCGATCATTATTACGGTATTAATGTGGGCTGACCTTTCTAACCCTTACGTTTGGGCTGTACTGGTTGTCCTTGGCGGTTACGGTGCGGTCGGCTTTGTTGATGATTACCGTAAAGTCGTTCGTAAAAATACAGACGGCTTGATTGCTCGTTGGAAGTACTTTTGGCAATCTGCGATTGCATTGGTTGTCGCGTTTGCTCTATACGCTCACGGACACGATACCGCGGCAACACAATTGGTTGTTCCTTTCTTTAAAGATGTGATGCCACAGTTAGGCTTGTTCTACATAGTGCTGACGTACTTTGTTATTGTGGGTACCAGTAACGCGGTGAACCTAACGGACGGTCTAGATGGCTTGGCAATTATGCCAACGGTTATGGTTGCGGCTGGCTTTGCTGTGATTGCATGGGCGACAGGTAACGTTAACTTCGCGGCATACTTACACATTCCATATATCCCATACACCTCTGAACTGGTTGTGGTTTGTACGGCTATCGTGGGTGCTGGTCTTGGTTTTCTATGGTTCAACACTTACCCAGCCCAAGTATTCATGGGCGATGTGGGCTCTCTTGCACTTGGTGGTGCATTAGGTGTGATTGCTGTGTTAGTTCGCCAAGAATTGGTACTGGTTATCATGGGCGGTGTGTTTGTAATGGAGACCTTGTCCGTTATTCTGCAGGTGGGCTCTTACAAATTGCGTGGTCAGCGTATTTTCCGCATGGCACCGATTCATCACCACTACGAACTTAAAGGTTGGCCGGAGCCGCGTGTAATCGTGCGTTTTTGGATCATCTCAATGGTATTAGTATTGGTTGGCCTAGCGACACTGAAAGTTCGTTAATCCTATGTGAGCCTCAGATTAGAGGCTCTTTAAAACTATTAAGAGCATCTTGTTTAAATGGAACGTTGGCAAAATATTCAAAATGTAGTGGTTGTGGGGCTCGGTATTACCGGGCTCTCTGTCGTTAAACATCTCGTAAAATATCAACCTCACACACATGTGAAGGTGATTGATACTCGCGAGCTACCACCGGGCAGAGAATCTTTGCCTGAATCGGTAGAACTGCATTCTGGAAGTTGGAATAGCCAATGGTTAGCGGGAGCGGATTTAGTCGTTGCTAACCCGGGTATCGCCTTAGCGACCCCTGAAATACAAGATGTTATTCAAGCGGGTGTTCCGGTTGTTGGTGATATTGAACTGTTTGGCTGGGCGGTAGACAAACCCGTCGTGGCAATAACAGGCTCCAATGGTAAGAGTACGGTGACCGATCTAACGGGTGTGCTTGCTAAGGCTGCTGGTCTTAACGTTGGTGTCGGTGGCAACATCGGTATTCCGGCCTTAGATCTTTTAGAGCTTGATGCCGATCTATATGTCCTTGAGCTCTCAAGCTTTCAGTTAGAGACAACATCTAGCTTGAACCTAGCAGCGGCGGCCTTTTTGAATTTGTCAGAAGATCATATGGATCGCTACCAAGGCATGGCCGATTACCGCGATGCTAAGTTAAGAATCTTTAACAATGCTCAGTGCGCGATTGTAAACCGCGACGACAAAGAAACTTATCCAGATCACGAGATGCAAGTAGTGACATTTGGTCTCGATGACCAAGAGTTTGGTGTGGCAACAATTGATGGCGCTGAATGGCTAATCGATAACGCTAAGCCAGTACTTCCTACCCAAGATTTGACATTGGTTGGACGTCATAATGTCGCGAATGCGTTAGTCTCGTTGGCACTACTTAAGCTAGTCGGTATCGATTACAACAAAAGCCTTGAAGCTTTGAAAACCTACAACGGTTTAACTCATCGTTGCCAAGTGGTGGCAGATAAACGCGCTATCAAATGGGTTAACGACTCGAAAGCAACCAATGTAGCCAGCACATTAGCCGCTTTGTCGGGGCTAGAGTACCAAGGTACTTTATATCTTTTGGTTGGTGGCGTTGGTAAAGGTGCCGATTTCAGTGAGCTTGAACCTGTGTTGTCACAGCTAGAACGTGTTCAACTGTGTTGCTTCGGTGAAGATGCCGCGCAATTTATGCCATTACATCCATCGGCGAAGACGTTTGATACCATGCGTGACATCATCGAGAGTATCTCTGCACAACTAGCCTCAGGTGACATGGTGATGTTGTCTCCTGCGTGTGCGAGCTTCGATCAATTTAATAACTTCATGGCGAGAGGTGATGCGTTCACTGACCTTGCTCATGAGTATGCCTAACGTGTTGAAGGACTAACATTCAGTGCAAAGAGTGAAAGAGATTAATCAATCCATTTGGCAATGGCTAAACCGTGCCACACCAGAGGCGCTCTACGATCGTCAGTTGGTTTGGATTGCTCTTGGACTGATGCTGACCGGATTGGTGATGGTGACGTCTGCCTCGTTCCCAATCAGTGCTCGTTTAACTGATCAGCCGTTTCACTTTATGTTCCGCCATGCCATTTTTCTTGTGTTGGCGTTAATCGTATCCAGCGTCATATTGCAAATTCCAATGAAGCGTTGGTTTCAATACAGTATGTACCTATTGGGCTTATCCTTCTTTTTACTGGTCGTGGTATTGGCAGTAGGTAAGTCAGTTAACGGTGCATCGCGCTGGATCCCTCTTGGATTATTTAACTTACAACCTGCAGAAGTCGCTAAGCTATCGCTGTTTATTTTTATGGCGGGTTATTTGGTTCGTAAACAAGACGAAGTAAGAAAAACGTTTTTCGGCGGTTTCGGTAAGCCAATCATGGTGTTTGGTGCCTTTGCTGTGTTGCTGCTTGGGCAACCCGACTTAGGCACGGTTGTTGTTATGTTGGTTACCTTATTCGGCATGCTATTTATCGCAGGCGCCAAGCTTTCACAGTTTATTGCCTTGATGGTGGCGGGTATTGCCGCGGTCGTTGGATTGATTGTAATAGAACCTTATCGTGTTCGACGTGTGACCTCATTCTGGGAACCTTGGAATGACCCGTTCGGCAGTGGTTACCAGTTAACCCAATCATTGATGGCGTTTGGCCGCGGTGATTGGATGGGGCAAGGCCTTGGTAACTCAGTTCAAAAGTTAGAATATTTGCCAGAAGCACATACCGATTTTGTATTTGCTGTATTAGCAGAAGAGCTAGGCTTTGTTGGTGTAACTTTAGTGCTGATTCTTATTTTTAGTTTGGTACTGAAAGCGATTTTAATTGGCAAGAAAGCATTCGAGAACGACCAGTTATTCAGCGGTTATCTTGCCTTTGGTATTGGTATTTGGTTTGCATTTCAGACGCTTGTTAACGTAGGTGCCGCTTCAGGTATTGTTCCAACTAAAGGTCTAACATTGCCGTTGATCAGTTACGGTGGATCAAGTCTCATCGTGATGTCTGTTGCGGTTTCAATGCTATTACGCATTGATCACGAATGTCGGGTGCAACAAAAAGAACAAGCCGATAATCAAAACGAATTAGTAGAATAAGAATCTAACGTGATGAAACAAAACAAAAAACTTTTAGTGATGGCTGGTGGTACTGGCGGTCATGTTTTCCCTGGTTTGGCGGTGGCTAAAAAGCTACAGCAACAAGGTTGGGAAATTCGCTGGTTAGGAACTGCAGACAGAATGGAAGCGGATTTGGTGCCAAAGCATGGTATTGAGATCGACTTTATTAAAGTGAAAGGCCTGCGTGGTCAAGGCATTAGCAAATTAATTAAAGCTCCATTCCAGATTATTAATGCCATACTTCAAGCAAGACAACACATTAAAGCGTGGCAGCCGGATGTGGTACTTGGTATGGGGGGTTATGTCAGTGGTCCCGGTGGGATAGCGGCTTGGTTGTCTGGTATTCCAGTAGTTTTGCATGAACAAAACGCGGTGGCAGGTTTAACCAACCAATGGCTCTCCAAAATTGCTAAAAAGGTTTTCCAGGCTTTTCCAGGTGCTTTTCCTACTGCTGAGGTTGTGGGTAATCCAGTGCGTGAAGATGTGGTTAGCCTTCCTGAACCAGAACTTCGCCTTGCAAAGCGTGAAGGCGATATTCGTATCTTGGTCATGGGCGGCAGTCAGGGCGCTAAAATTCTGAACGATACCTTGCCGGTTACCATGGCACAGCTTGGTGAGGGCTTCACGGTAATGCACCAAGCCGGAAAGAACAATCAACAACAAGTGATTGAACAATACAAATCACATTCTGTAGATAATGTTCAAGTAACTGAATTTATTGATGATGTGGCGCAAGCTTATGAATGGGCAGATCTATTAGTTTGTCGTTCAGGTGCATTGACCGTATCTGAAGTGTCAGCCGCTGGTGTTGGTTCTATCTTTGTTCCATTTATGCATAAAGACAGACAGCAAGCGTTGAATGCTGATCACTTAGTTGAATGTGGCGCGGCGTTAATGATTGAACAGCCTCAACTGACGGCTGATAAGCTAGCGAATGCTATCGCTCAGCTAGATAGAAATGAATTGAAAATGATGGCAACAAAAGCTCGTCAAGCAGCCAAGCTTGATGCTGATGTTACTGTCGCTGAAGCAATTAAAGCTTTAGCAAAATAATGAGATTGAATTGATGACGATTGAACATACCCAAGACTTAGCGCAAATCCGTGCAATGGTGCCAGAGATGCGCCGTGTTAAATCTATCCACTTCATTGGTATTGGTGGTGCAGGAATGAGCGGGATTGCTGAAGTCTTGCTAAATGAAGGCTACCAGATTACGGGTTCTGATATTGCTCAAAACCCAGTGACCGATCGTTTAGTTAGCAAGGGCGCTATTGTTTATATTGGCCACCAAGCAAGTAACGTTGCCGATGCTAGCGTGGTGGTGGTTTCAACCGCTATCAACGAAGAGAATCCTGAGATTGTTGCTGCTCGTGAATCACGCACTCCTATCGTTCGTCGTGCTGAAATGCTGGCTGAACTGATGCGTTTTCGTCATGGTATTGCTGTGGCAGGTACGCACGGTAAAACAACCACAACTGCGCTTGTCACTCAGATTTACTCGGAAGCAGGCTTGGATCCAACCTTCGTAAACGGTGGTTTGGTGAAGAGTGTGGGTACTAATGCTCGCTTAGGTTCGAGTCGTATTCTTATCGCTGAAGCTGACGAAAGCGATGCGTCATTCCTACATTTGCAACCAATGGTTAGTATCGTGACTAACATTGAAGCGGATCATATGGATACCTATGGCGGCGATTTTGAAACGCTAAAGCAGACGTTTATTGATTTCTTACACAATCTGCCATTCTACGGTCAGGCTGTGATGTGTGTTGACGATCCTGTTGTACGTGAGCTTATTCCTCAGGTGAGCCGCCAAGTCATTACATACGGCTTCTCAGAAGATGCTGATATCCGCATTGAGAATTACGTACAACAAGGTCAGCAAGGCAAATTCACAGTTGTACGTGAAGGCAAAGCTAACCTTGATATCACATTGAACATTCCGGGTCGTCATAACGCGCTGAATGCATCAGCGGCGATTGCGGTTGCTACTGAAGATGACATCAGTGATGAAGCTATTCTAAAAGCAATGGCTGGAACGGAAGGTACTGGTCGTCGTTTTGATCACCTTGGTGAATACGAAACCGGTAAAGGCGTTGCAATGCTGGTTGATGATTACGGCCATCACCCAACTGAAGTGGATGTAACTATTCAAGCGGCGCGTAGTGGCTGGACTGACAAGCGTCTTGTGATGATATTCCAACCACACCGCTACAGCCGAACGCGCGACCTGTATGATGACTTTGCAAACGTTCTTGAGCAGGTAGATGTTCTCATCTTGTTGGACGTGTACTCTGCTGGTGAGAAACCTATTGCAGGTGCTGACGGGCGTTCATTGAGTCGAACTATTCGTGGGCGTGGTAAGATTGATCCAATCTTTGTTGCTGATATCAACACGCTGCCATCGGTTCTCGCGAACGTAATTCAAGGCGGAGACCTTGTTTTAACACAAGGTGCAGGTGATGTAGGTCGTGTAGCGAAGCAACTTGAATCGTTACAATTAGACATTAATAAAATGCAGAACGCGTAACAGAATACTGTCTACAGACTGTGGTTGAGCGCTCACTTCTTGCGATTGACCTAAAATTGACCAAAAATCTTATTATCAACGTTTGATAGTTTGATTTTGCTCAGTATAATTCATAGGTTAAAGTAAGTGCTTTTACCTCTATTACAAAATAGGGAATAGAATTGCGAACCAACGACAGGGAATGCGGGCTTTGGTAGAAAGTGCTTTTAGCGAAAACCGCCACCTATTCAGTTTACCATCACTTAAGAAACACGCCCTAGGTGGGTCTTTTTTTGTAGTGGTATTGCTATTCATTGGGTTTCTTTTCTATACCACACTGACTTGGATGTGGGACGATCAGCGATTGCCTCTTTCCAAAATAGTACTTCAAGGCGATTTAACTTACGTGACCGCTGGTGATGTTCAGCATGCTTTTGGCGAGCTAGAACATATTGGAACATTCATGTCGCAAGACATCGGTGTGTTGCAAGACAGTTTAGAAGCATTGCCTTGGGTATCTGTTGTCTCTATTCGTAAGCAGTGGCCAGACACAATAAAAGTATTTTTGACCGAATACCACGCGGCAGCAATCTGGAATGGCAACATGCTGCTGAATGAGAATGGTCAGGTGTTCAATGGTGATATCGGCCTTTTGAAGGGCGATAGAGTCAAGCTTTACGGCCCAGACGGCACCAGCCAAAAAGTGATAGAAAAATGGCGACAGATAACCCCTTTGATTAACAGTCTTGGGTTAACCGTTACCTCGCTCGTTCTCAATGAGCGTCGCGCTTGGCAAATAATCCTAGATAACGGTATTCGTTTAGAACTAGGTAAAGATTCTTTAGATGAGCGTGTTGAACGCTTCATTTCGCTTTACAACGAATTAGGTAGTAAGGCGAATCAAGTGAGCTACATCGACCTCAGGTATGATACGGGAGCCGCTGTAGGCTGGTTTCCAGAGCAATAGTTAAAAGAGAGCACAGATGACTAAGACCGCAGATGACAACTTAATCGTTGGTCTTGATATAGGCACTGCGACCATATCCGCTCTGGTTGGTGAAATATTGCCTGATGGTCAAATCAATATCATTGGATCAGGGCAAAGCCCATCCAGAGGTATGGATAAAGGTGGTGTAAACGACCTAGAGTCGGTAGTTAAGTCGGTTCAGCGAGCCATTGATCAAGCAGAGTTGATGGCGGAATGCCAAATCAGCAATGTGTTTATCTCGCTATCGGGCAAACATATCGCAAGCCGAATTGAAAAAGGCATGGGCACTATTTCAGATGAAGAGGTGTCTCAAGACGATATGGATCGAGCGATCCATACCGCGAAATCAATTAAAATAGGTGATGAGCAGAGAATTCTGCACGTGATTCCACAAGAATTTACCATCGATTACCAAGAAGGGATTAAGAATCCACTTGGTTTATCTGGTGTTCGAATGGAGGTCAGCGTTCACCTAATTTCTTGCCATAGCGACATGGCGAGAAACATTATTAAAGCTGTTGAACGATGTGGTCTCACTGTAGAGCAAATCGTGTTTTCAGGACTTGCCTCAAGTAATGCGGTAATTACTGACGACGAGAGAGAGCTTGGAGTATGTGTTGTTGATATTGGTGCCGGTACGATGGATATCTCCATTTGGACTGGCGGCGCACTGCGACACACAGAAGTCTTTTCCTACGCAGGAAATGCAGTAACCAGTGATATTGCCTTCGCTTTCGGCACGCCAGTGAGCGATGCTGAAGAGATAAAAGTAAACCATGGTTGCGCTCTGAGTGAACTCGTAAGCAAGGATGATTCTGTTAACGTCCCTAGTGTAGGTGGCCGTCCATCGAGAAGTTTGCAACGACAAACTTTGTCGGAAGTGATTGAACCACGTTACACTGAACTTATGGGCCTCGTTAACCAAACTATTGATACGGTTCAATTACAGCTACGAGATGAAGGTATTAAACACCACCTTGCAGCTGGCGTCGTTCTCACTGGTGGAGCGGCACAAATTGACGGATTAGTAGAGTGTGCGGAACGCGTTTTCCGCAATCAAGTTCGAGTTGGTAAGCCATTAGAAGTTAGTGGCTTAACCGATTATGTTAAAGAGCCGTATCATTCTACGGCGGTTGGTTTACTTCATTACGCAAGAGATTGTCAGATAAGTGATGAGGGTGATTACAGCGAACCTAAGCGTTCAGCACCTTCTATGTCAGGCTTGTTTGGTAAATTGCGTAATTGGATACAAAAAGAGTTTTAACCTGAGTTGCAGGAAAAAACGGAGATAACACATGTTTGAACCGATGATGGAAATGTCTGACGATGCAGTAATTAAAGTCGTTGGAGTTGGTGGCGGTGGCGGTAACGCTGTTGAGCACATGGTACGTGAGTCAATCGAAGGTGTAGAATTCATCAGTGTTAACACTGATGCTCAAGCTCTTCGTAAAACAAGCGTGAGCAGCGTGATCCAAATTGGTGGTGATATCACTAAAGGTTTGGGCGCTGGTGCAAACCCACAAGTAGGCCGTGATGCAGCTCTCGAAGATCGAGAAAGAATTAAAGAAGTTCTAACTGGCGCCGATATGGTATTTATCGCAGCTGGTATGGGCGGTGGTACTGGTACTGGTGCTGCTCCAGTTATTGCTGAAGTTGCGAAAGAGCTTGGTGTGCTAACGGTTGCTGTTGTAACTAAGCCATTTAGCTTTGAAGGCAAAAAGCGTTTAGCGTTTGCTGAGCAAGGTATTGAAGAGCTTTCTAAACATGTGGATTCTTTAATTACGATTCCAAATGAAAAGCTACTTAAAGTACTTGGCCGTGGTGTAACACTGCTTGAAGCTTTCGCAAGTGCAAATGATGTACTTAAAAACGCTGTACAAGGTATCGCAGAGCTAATTACTCGCCCTGGTATGATTAACGTCGATTTCGCGGATGTTCGCACTGTAATGTCTGAGATGGGTCATGCAATGATGGGTAGCGGTATCGCAAAAGGTGAAGACCGTGCTGAAGAAGCTGCTGAAACAGCAATTTCTAGCCCACTACTAGAAGACATCGACCTAGCTGGCGCGCGTGGCGTTCTTGTGAACATCACAGCAGGCCTAGATATGCGTCTAGATGAATTCGAAACTGTGGGTAATACAGTTAAGGCATTCGCTTCTGATAACGCAACTGTCGTGATTGGTACTTCTCTAGATCCTGATATGACGGATGAAATCCGTGTAACTGTTGTTGCAACAGGTATCGGAACAGAGAAAAAACCAGACATCACATTAGTTGCTGGTGGAAAAGCAAAAGTTGCACCAACTCCTCAACCACAGGTAGCGGCTCAAACTGCACCAAAAGTGGAAGAGAAAGTGGCACAACCATTGCAACAAAAAACTGAGGTTAAACCTCAAGTTAAACCACAGCCAACAACGTCACCTGTTTCTTCAGGTACAGGCGCTAGCCAAAGTGCTGCACCTAAAGCTGAGAAAGAGAGTGGATACTTAGATATTCCAGCATTCTTACGACGTCAGGCTGATTAACAAATACCCAAAATTTGACTATCGTCGAATTAATGGTAAAATTCGCGGTCGGTAAATACTGACCGTGATTTGTAGCACTGATAAGAGGCAAGCAGATGATCAGACAACGTACTCTGAAAGAAATTGTGAAAACAACTGGTGTGGGTCTCCACTCTGGTCGTAAAGTCACACTTACTCTTCGCCCTGCAGCTGCAAATACAGGTATTGTTTATCGTCGTACTGATGTAAATCCACCTGTAGATTTTCCAGCTGATCCAGCATCAGTTCGTGACACTATGCTATGTACTGCTCTTGTTAATGACGAAGGCATACGTATCTCTACAGTGGAGCACCTTAACGCAGCTTTAGCGGGTATGGGCATCGACAACATTATTGTTGAAGTAGATGCACCAGAGATTCCAATTATGGATGGTAGCGCAAGCCCATTCGTATATTTGCTACAGCAAGCGGGTGTAGAAACACTGAATGCAGCGAAGCGTTTTATTCGAATCAAAAAGCCTATCCGTTTTGAAGATGGCGATAAATGGGCAGAGTTTGTTCCATTTAACGGCTTCCGTATGGACTTTGAGATCGACTTTAACCACCCAGCAATTGAATCTGATGAGCAACGTTTGTTGTTTGATTTCTCTTCACAAGGTTTTGTGAAGCAGATTTCACGCGCTCGTACTTTCGGTTTCATGCGTGATATTGAGTATCTACAATCTCAAAACTTAGTACTTGGCGGTAGCTTCGATAATGCTATCGTACTTGACGAATACCGAATTCTTAATGAAGAAGGTCTGCGTTTTGATAATGAGTTTGTCACTCATAAAGTACTCGACGCGATTGGTGACCTTTACATGTGTGGACACGCTATTATTGGTGAGTTCCGTGCATACAAATCAGGTCATGGCCTAAACAACCAACTACTACGTGCAGTACTTGCTGACGCAGAAGCTTGGGAGTGGGCAACATTCGAAGAAGAAGTGGGCTCTCCTGTTGCATTTGCAGAACCAGGAATGGTTTTAGCGTAATTGTTGCTTACAACAATATAAGATTTCGAAAACCAGGTCATCGACCTGGTTTTTTTGTATCTATTTTCCAGATACAGTGTCATCAACATCCGAAAGTTGCCTACTAAAGAGCTGTTGTTTGGCTATTCCATCAGCAATTAGAAAGAAAACTTCCAAGCACATCAAACAAATGGGGTTATAAATGGTCGTTGGTGTGAAAATTACTTACACTAGAGAGCATTAATTTTAACTCAAGCCTTGAAAACTCTACTCTCAAGTACAATATCAAAGATACTAGATTTATCTCAGTATCCTTGGTTAGTAACTGAAGACTAGTTCATAACTAGTAGAGACTGACGGCATTTAAAATAGATCGCGGACGATCTGAGAACGAAGAGATTCCAAGCACATGATTACTAAGCTGCTGACAAAGGTAATTGGCAGTCGCAATGACAGAACACTGCGCCGCCTTAGAAAAATTGTAAAAGAAATTAATAACTACGAACCAACGTTAGAAGTTCTTTCTGATGAAGAGCTAAAAGCAAAAACCGTTGAGTTTCGTGAGCGCTTAGATAAAGGCGAATCGTTAGATCAACTTCTACCTGAAGCATTTGCTACGGTACGTGAAGCGTCTAAACGTGTTTACGGTATGCGTCACTTCGACGTGCAATTAATTGGCGGCATGGTTCTAGATGCTGGTCAAATTGCAGAGATGCGTACTGGTGAGGGTAAGACTCTTACAGCAACCCTACCAGCTTATCTTAACGCTCTACCAAGCAAAGGTGTTCACGTAGTAACGGTGAACGATTACCTAGCTAAGCGTGATGCTGAAACAAACCGTCCATTATTTGAGTTTCTTGGTATGACTGTTGGCGTGAACGTGCCAAACATGGCTCCGCCAGAGAAAAAAGAAGCGTACCAAGCGGATATCCTATACGGAACAAACAACGAGTTTGGTTTCGATTACTTGCGTGACAACATGGCTTTCCGTGCCGAAGATCGTGTTCAACGTGAACGTTTCTTCGCTGTTGTCGATGAAGTTGACTCAATCTTAATTGATGAAGCCCGTACTCCGTTAATTATCTCTGGCCCAGCCGAAGATAGTTCTGACCTTTATACGCGCATCAACACTCTAATTCCTTCTCTAGAGCGTCAAGATAAAGAAGATTCAGAAGAGTACCGTGGTGAAGGTCACTACACCATGGACGAAAAATCGAAACAGGTTCACCTGACTGAAAACGGTCAAGAATTTGTTGAAGAGCTAATGGTCAAAAATGGTCTGATGGAAGAGGGCGACACACTTTACTCTCCAACCAATATCAGTCTATTGCACCACGTGAATGCTGCGCTTCGTGCACACGTATTGTTTGAGAAAGACGTCGACTATATCGTTACTGAAGAAGGCGAAGTGGTTATCGTTGATGAACATACTGGTCGTACTATGCCAGGTCGTCGTTGGTCTGAAGGTTTACACCAAGCTGTTGAAGCGAAAGAAGGTGTGAAGATTCAAAATGAAAACCAAACGCTAGCATCAATAACATTCCAGAACTTCTTCCGACTGTACGAAAAACTGTCAGGCATGACAGGTACTGCCGATACTGAAGCTTTCGAATTCCAGTCTATCTACGGCCTAGAAACGGTGGTTATCCCAACCAACAAACCTATGGTTCGTAACGATATGCCTGATGTGGTTTATCGTACCGAAGAAGACAAGTTCAATGCGATCATTGAAGACATCAAGGACCGTGTAACTGCTGGTCAGCCATCATTGGTTGGTACGGTTTCTATCGAGAAATCTGAACTGCTGTCTAATGCACTGAAAAAAGCAAAAATTAAGCACAACGTTCTCAATGCTAAGTTCCACGAAATGGAAGCTGAGATCGTTGCACAAGCTGGTATGCCGAGTGCGGTAACTATCGCAACTAACATGGCTGGTCGTGGTACCGATATCGTGTTAGGTGGTAGCTGGCAAGCACAAATTGAGAAACTAGATAATCCAACGAAAGAGCAGATCGACAAGATCAAAGCTGACTGGAGAATTATCCACGATAAAGTTCTTGAGTCAGGTGGTCTGCACATCATTGGTACTGAGCGTCATGAATCTCGCCGTATCGATAACCAGCTACGTGGTCGTTCTGGTCGTCAAGGTGATGCAGGTTCTTCTCGTTTCTACCTATCAATGGAAGATTCGCTATTACGTATCTTTACATCTGATCGTATGGCTGGTCTTATCCAAAGTGGTATGGACGAAGGCGAAGCGATTGAATCTAAGATGCTGTCTCGCTCAATTGAAAAAGCACAACGTAAAGTGGAAGGTCGTAACTTCGACATCCGTAAGCAGCTTCTTGAGTACGATGATGTAGCCAATGACCAACGTAAGGTTGTTTATGAGCTACGTGATGAGCTGATGAGCTCAGATGACATCAGTGAGATGATCGAACACAACCGTGAAGATGTACTGGCGTCAGTCATTGATGAATACATTGCTCCTCAGTCTCTTGAAGACATGTGGGATATTGCGGGTCTGCAAGATCGTCTGAAGAATGACTTCGATCTAGACTTTGATATTCAAGGTTGGTTAGACGAAGACGACAAGCTTTATGAAGAAGCATTGCGTGAGCGCATTCTTGGTATGGCGGTAGATTCGTACAAACAGAAAGAAGAAGTGGTTGGTGCTCAAGTACTGCGTAACTTCGAGAAGTCTGTGATGCTACAAACGCTAGACGGTCTTTGGAAAGAGCACTTGGCTGCGATGGATCACCTTCGTCAAGGTATCCACTTACGTGGTTATGCTCAGAAGAACCCGAAACAAGAGTACAAGCGCGAGTCGTTTGAACTGTTTGAAGGCCTACTAGATGTACTGAAAACAGACGTTGTTACCATCCTTTCTAAAGTTCGCGTTCAGCAACAAGAAGAAGTTGAAAAGATGGAAGCTCAACGTCAAGCTCAAGCTGAAGAAGCGGCGCGTCGTGCACAAGCACAACATGCAACTGCTGAAAATCAGTTGGCTGGCGATGAAACTGACGCTGTATCTCCACAAACGGTCGTACGTGATGAGCGTAAAGTGGGTCGTAACGAACCATGCCCATGTGGAAGTGGTAAAAAATACAAACAGTGTCACGGTAAAATTGACTAAGTTTGGTGAATCTTCGCTGTAACGGATAATTGCAGTGTCGGACGTGCTCACTTACTAACGTAAGCTTCGTGCCTCCTCCTTGCACTTAACACGTTACAACTTAGCTTTATAAAAACTTGCTGTTATTAAAAAGAGTCGCTTAGGCGGCTCTTTTTGTATGTAAATTTCATGACTTACCTTTTTACGAAAGGGTAAGTCATCATTCCCTATACGATGAACGAGCGCGGTAGGGAATCTCGTTTAATAGTTAGGCTCACGCTGCTGTATTCGATCCCAACTCAGTCATTCCTCCTTCTGAGGGGGATGTATTTAGGGGCTACGTGAGCGAAACGTTTTATTAAGGAACATCATCATATGAAAAGAATCCATATTGTAGCGGGTATTATCTTCAACCAAGATAAGTCACAGGTATTTATTACTAAGCGCCCAGATGACAAGCACAAAGGCGGTTTCTGGGAATTTCCTGGTGGTAAAGTAGAAGTGGGCGAAACCATTGAGCAGGCGATGGCTCGTGAACTTGATGAAGAGATTGGTATTAAGGTGACTGAACAGTCTCTGTTTGAACACCTTGAGTTTGATTACAGTGACAAGTCGCTTAAGTTTGATTTCATCCTTGTGACTGATTTCGAGCAACAGCCTTATGGTAAAGAAGGCCAGCAAGGTGAATGGGTCGATCTTGAATCATTGAGCCAATACGCATTCCCTGAAGCGAATGTGCCAATTTTAGAGCGAGTAATAAAAGAGTTTTCGTAATTGCTAGCCTGAGTTTGAGATTGTTGTTAGTTTAAAGAGATTAATCGAATGAACGTTGCTGCGACAGATGAGCAGTGACGGTAACCAAAACAATGGAGATATTCGCAGTGGTAAGAATTGCAATTGCAGGAGCAGCTGGCCGTATGGGTCGTAACTTGGTGAAAGCCGCTCACCATAATTCAGAAGCAAGCGTTGGTGCTGGTTCAGAGCGTCCAGAGTCATCTTTGGTCGGTGTTGACGTTGGCGAGTTATGCGGTGAAGGTCGTTTTGATGTAGCTCTAGTTGATGACCTTTCGAAAGCGATTGAAGAGTTTGATGTGATCGTCGACTTTACCGCACCTGTGAGCACATTAGCGAATATTGAACTTTGTAAGCGTCACGGTAAAAAACTGATCATCGGCACTACTGGTTTCTCTGAAGAAGAAAAGCAGGTTATCGATGCAGCATCAAAAGAGATGTCTATTGTAATGGCACCAAACTACAGCGTTGGTGTGAACCTAGTATTTAAGCTGCTAGAAAAGGCCGCTAAAGTGATGGGCGATTACTGTGATGTTGAAATAGTTGAGGCTCACCACCGTCATAAAGTCGATGCACCTTCTGGTACTGCGATTGGCATGGGCGAAGCGATAGCCGGAGCGATGGACAACGAGCTAAACGATGTCGCTGTATGGTCACGCGAAGGCATTACGGGCGAGCGAACAAAAGATGAGATCGGTTTTGCGACCATTCGTGCCGGTGACATCATTGGTGAGCATACCGCTATGTTTGCTGATATTGGCGAGCGCGTTGAAATTACCCATAAAGCAACGGATAGAATGACCTTTGCCAATGGTGCGATCAAGGCGGCTGTTTGGCTAAATGACAAGCCAGCAGGCTTTTATACCATGACGGATGTCCTTGGTTTGAATGACCTGTAAATAGATATTTATGCGCTGGCAATTGCCGGCGCTTTCTTTATTTACCGCTTTTCCCCACTTAAACTCCTCTTGGTTACTTTCTTCTTATTCTCTAATTTTCCTGATTAGAACTGCATTTGGCTGTTATTTATAGCTGCTTCGTCATTTTTTTTGGTTTAAGGCTTTAAATGTATATGTTTTCTCATTGTATTTATCGATTGCGTTTTGTTGGTGATATTTTTTCCACCTAATGGTGGGTGAAAATGACGGGCGAAAATTAGAAAATCGTAATATTCCTATTAATAGAGTATGAAAGTTGAACTTTTGAAGCTTTGATGGGGGAAATTGAATTAGTTCTTACAAATGTTTAATTTCTTTCTCGTTAAATGTTGACACGTATCACGCAGATCACTAGAATATCGCCAATTTGTCTAATTTCCATAAACACGCAGTTTTTGGTGTTACAGGAAGGTAGATTTGCAAATTAAATCAATTTTAATGCATTTTTATTTCTGGAGGTTGTCTTGAAGAAGTCAGCACTACTCGTCCTAGAAGATGGGACAGTATTTCACGGTGAAGCCATTGGCGCTGTAGGTTCTGCAGTTGGTGAAGTCGTTTTTAATACCTCGATGACGGGGTACCAAGAAATCCTCACTGATCCTTCCTATTCTCAACAAATCGTTACCCTTACTTACCCTCACATTGGCAATACCGGAACCAATTCCGAAGATGAAGAATCTTCTTCAATCCACGCTCAAGGCCTTGTGATTCGCGATCTCCCTCTAATCGCTTCTAACTTCCGTAATGAACAATCCCTTTCTGATTACCTTAAGTCGCAAAACGTTGTTGGTATCGCTGATATCGATACTCGTAAGCTGACGCGTATTCTTCGTGAAAAAGGTGCTCAAAACGGTTGTATCGTAGCGGGTAACAACCTTGATGAGGCTCTAGCTCTTGCTAAAGCAAAAGAATTCCCTGGCCTGAAAGGTATGGACCTTGCGAAAGAAGTTACAACAAAAGAAGCGTATCAATGGAAACAAGGTTCGTGGACGCTTACGGGTGGACTTCCTGAAGCGAAAGCAGACTCTGAATTGCCATACCACGTTGTTGCTTATGACTTCGGTGCAAAACGAAACATCCTACGAATGCTTGTTGACCGCGGCTGCCGCCTAACGGTTGTTCCTGCTGAAACTTCTGCTGAAGAAGTACTTGCACTGAACCCAGACGGTGTTTTCCTTTCAAATGGCCCTGGTGACCCAGAACCATGTACTTACGCAATTGAAGCAACAAAAGTGTTTCTAGAAAAAGGTTTGCCAATCTTTGGTATCTGTCTAGGTCACCAGATTCTTGCTCTTGCGTCAGGCGCTAAGACAGTGAAGATGAAGTTTGGTCACCACGGTGCAAACCACCCGGTTAAAGATTTAGATCGTGATGTTGTGATGATTACTTCACAAAACCACGGCTTTGCTGCTGACGAAGATACGCTTCCAGAGACATTACGAGCGACTCATAAGTCTCTATTTGATGGTTCTCTACAAGGTATCCACCGTACAGACAAACCAGCATTTAGCTTCCAAGGTCACCCAGAAGCAAGCCCAGGTCCAGAAGATGCGGCACCGCTATTCGACCACTTCATTGAATTAATTAACCAGTCTGTTGCAAACAAACAAGACAAAGCGTAATCCGGAGTAGTAGATAATGCCAAAACGTACTGACATTAAAAGTGTTCTAATTCTAGGTGCTGGCCCGATTGTTATCGGTCAAGCATGTGAGTTTGATTACTCTGGTGCTCAAGCTTGTAAAGCACTTCGCGAAGAAGGTTACCGAGTTATTCTTGTAAACTCGAACCCTGCGACAATCATGACTGACCCAGAGATGGCTGATGCGACTTATATCGAACCTATCCAATGGGAAGTGGTTCGCAATATCATCGCTAAAGAGAAGCCAGATGCAGTTCTACCTACAATGGGTGGCCAAACTGCACTTAACTGTGCGTTAGATTTAGAAAAATACGGTGTACTTAAAGAGTTCGGCGTAGAGATGATTGGCGCAACCGCTGACGCTATCGACAAAGCTGAAGATCGCTCTCGCTTTGATAAAGCAATGAAATCGATTGGTCTAGAGTGTCCAACGGCTGATACAGCGAAAACGATGGAAGAAGCTTACAAAGTTCAAGAAATGGTTGGCTTCCCTTGTATCATTCGTCCATCGTTTACGATGGGTGGTACAGGCGGCGGTATCGCTTATAACAAAGAAGAATTTGAAGAAATCTGTCGCCGTGGTTTGGACCTTTCTCCAACCAACGAACTTCTAATCGATGAGTCGCTTATCGGTTGGAAAGAGTACGAGATGGAAGTGGTTCGCGACAAGAACGACAACTGTATCATTGTATGTGCGATTGAAAACTTCGACCCAATGGGCATCCACACTGGTGACTCGATCACAGTGGCTCCGGCTCAAACGCTAACAGACAAAGAATACCAACTGATGCGTAACGCTTCTCTAGCGGTACTGCGTGAGATTGGTGTTGAAACGGGTGGTTCAAACGTACAGTTTGGTATCAACCCGAAAGATGGCCGTATGGTTATCATCGAGATGAACCCACGTGTATCTCGTTCTTCTGCACTAGCTTCTAAAGCAACAGGTTTCCCAATCGCGAAGATTGCAGCGAAACTGGCTGTTGGCTTTACGCTAGACGAGTTGATGAATGACATCACTGGCGGCGCAACTCCGGCATCATTCGAACCAACAATCGACTACGTAGTAACTAAGATTCCTCGTTTTAACTTCGAGAAATTTGCAGGTGCTAACGACCGTCTAACGACGCAAATGAAGTCTGTTGGTGAAGTTATGGCTATCGGTCGTAACCAACAAGAATCACTACAAAAAGCGCTTCGCGGCCTAGAAGTTGGCGCGACTGGCTTTGACGAAATGGTAGACCTAGATGCACCTGATGCGCTAACTACAATTCGCCATGAGCTTAAAGAAGCAGGTTCTGACCGTATTTGGTACATCGCAGATGCTTTCCGTGCTGGTATGTCAGTCGATGGTGTATTCAACCTAACGCAAGTTGACCGTTGGTTCCTAGTTCAAATCGAAGACATCGTAAAACTAGAGCAAGAACTTAAAGCGAAAGGCTTTGCTGGTCTGAATAAAGACGAGCTAATGAAGCTTAAGCGTAAAGGTTTTGCTGATGCTCGCCTATCTAAGATTCTAGGTGTTGCAGAAAGTGAGATTCGTCGTCTGCGTGACCAATACGATATTCACCCAGTCTACAAGCGTGTAGATACGTGTGCGGCTGAGTTCTCTTCTGACACGGCTTACATGTACTCATCTTACGATGACGAATGTGAATCGAATCCAACAGACAAAGAGAAAATCATGATCTTAGGCGGCGGTCCAAACCGTATCGGCCAAGGTATTGAATTCGATTACTGTTGTGTACATGCTTCTTTAGCACTACGTGAAGATGGCTACGAAACAATCATGGTTAACTGTAACCCTGAGACTGTTTCGACAGACTACGATACGTCTGACCGTCTGTACTTTGAACCAGTAACTCTGGAAGACGTACTAGCAATCGTTCGTGTAGAGAAGCCAAAAGGCGTTATCGTTCAGTACGGTGGTCAAACACCATTGAAACTGGCTCGTGAGCTTGAAGCTGCTGGCGTACCTATCATTGGTACTAGCCCAGACGCAATCGACCGTGCAGAAGACCGTGAGCGTTTCCAAGTTGCTGTTGACCGTCTTGGTCTTTTACAACCAGAAAACGCGACAGTAACAACAATGGAGCAAGCGGTAGAGAAATCTCGCGAGATTGGCTTCCCATTGGTTGTTCGTCCTTCTTATGTTCTTGGTGGTCGTGCGATGGAAATCGTATATGACGAGCAAGACTTACGTCGCTACTTCAACGAAGCGGTAAGCGTTTCAAATGAATCTCCAGTACTACTTGATAGCTTCCTAGATGATGCAATTGAAGTAGACGTTGATGCAATTTGTGACGGTGAGCGCGTAGTTATTGCGGGTATCATGGAGCATATCGAGCAAGCGGGTGTTCACTCTGGTGACTCAGCATGTTCTCTTCCTGCTTACACGCTAAGCCAAGAAATCCAAGACGTAATGCGTGAGCAAGTTGAAAAGCTAGCATTCGAGTTGGGTGTTCGTGGCCTAATGAATACGCAGTTTGCTGTTAAGAACAACGAAGTGTACCTAATTGAGGTTAACCCTCGTGCTGCACGTACTGTACCGTTCGTATCGAAAGCAACAGGCGCGCCTGTCGCTAAGATTGCTGCTCGTGTTATGGCGGGTCAATCGTTAGAGTCTCAAGGCTTTACGAAAGAAATCATCCCACCATACTACTCTGTCAAAGAAGTTGTGCTTCCGTTCAACAAGTTCCCTGGTGTTGACCCACTATTAGGCCCAGAAATGCGCTCTACTGGTGAAGTTATGGGTGTTGGTGCAACGTTTGCTGAAGCATACTCTAAAGCTGAATTGGGTTGTGGCAACATTTACCCAGAAGGCGGCCGTGCGCTTCTTTCTGTTCGTGAAGGCGACAAAGAGCGCGTCGTTGACCTAGCATCTAAGCTGTCTAAGCTTGGTTACCAGCTAGACGCAACACACGGCACTGCGGTTATTCTTGGCGAAGCGGGTATCAACCCACGTCTAGTAAATAAGGTACACGAAGGTCGTCCTCACATTCTTGACCGTATCAAGAACAACGAGTACACGTACATCGTGAACACTGCGGCTGGCCGTCAAGCGATTGAAGATTCGAAAGTTCTTCGTCGTGGCGCATTGGCTGAGAAAGTTAACTACACGACGACGCTAAATGCTGCATTCGCGACTTGTATGGCGCACACTGCAGACGCGAAAACGTCAGTAACTTCAGTTCAAGAGCTACACGCACAAGTTAAAGCTTCTCTAGCTTAAATTTGTCTAAGTACCGCTAATTTCAAATGAAGTTAGCAATAAAGCGGATATAAATACTCAAAGCCCACTCATCGGAGTGGGCTTTTTTATGTCTGTTATCTGGTGTCGGTTAAATGATGAAAATCTGGTGATGACTAAATGATGAAAATTTGGAATAGGTTACAATCTTGTGTTTCGTTGTTGATCGTTTGCTCTGGGTGGTAAGTTGTCGCTACACGAGAATTTAAGGCGTTGGGTATATGGAAATCACTCTAGAGATATTGGCTATCTTGTTTGTTGTTGCGACGGCGGCAGGCTTTATTGATGCAATGGCTGGCGGCGGTGGGTTGTTGACTCTACCCGCATTGCTAGCGGCAGGCGTACCACCAACGCAAGCATTGGCAACCAACAAACTTCAAAGTTCTTTTGGCAGCTTCTCGGCCAGTTGGTATTTCGTACGCAATGGTATCGTGAACATTAAAGAGATGCGGCTTGCCATTCTCTGTACTTTTATTGGTTCTGCGATTGGTGCAGAGTTAGTACAGCATATTGATGCGAGCTTGCTGACGAGCATGATCCCATTACTGCTTATCGCCATCTCTCTCTATTTTCTATTAGCACCACAAACCAGAACTTCTGAAGGTAAACAGAAGATGTCTGAGGCGGTGTTTGCTTTGTGCATTGGTGGCGGTGTTGGTTTCTATGACGGATTTTTTGGACCAGGAACGGGCTCTATTTTCACCGTCTGTTTTGTCGCTATCGGGCATTTCTCTTTAGTGGATGCTACTGCTCGAACTAAGGTTCTCAACTTTACCTCGAATATTGCTGCTCTAATCTTCTTTATTATTGCTGGCTTACCCATTTGGGAGTTGGGTTTAGTGATGGCAGTTGGTGGCTTTATGGGCGCTCAGCTTGGCGCTAAAGTAGTGGTGACAAAAGGGCAAAAATGGATTCGCCCCCTTGTGATCGTGATGTCGATGTTAATGGCATCTAAACTGCTTTGGGAACAGCATCAACAATGGATTCTATCAGTGTTTTAACTCGTGGAGACTGATAGCTGTTCGGTCTTACACAGATATGAATCGGTCGAATCAATCCCTTCAATTCGGCAAAGCTAAACAGATGTTGAGGCTCAATATTGAGTGTTTTTACTATAGATAGCGGGATTAGTGCTGGTCCTGTCCCACCCAACGCTAGCTGAGCGGCTGCGGTGTAGGCATCCATCTCCATCAAGGGTTTGATGCCGAACTTTTCAAGCACAGATAACTGATATGAGTTTGCCGGATTAGTCATGTCGTTGGTAATGACTGAAGGAGGAAGCTCAGTAAGTGGCGCCTTACTCACAATATAAAACGGTTCGTCAAACAGGTGGAAAGTCATTAACCCATGATGAGGTGGCAATAAGCCTGCGCATAGTCCTAAGGTTGCCTTACCAGATTGAACTCGTTCTATAATTCTTGGGGTGTGATTAGTAGTAATCGTGATGTATTTATCTTGTTGGATAAATTGTCCCATCATCTCTCCTAAATAACCTGCGATCAGAGACTTAGAGCTATCTAAGGTGATGAGAGTAGTGTCTTCCAACTCTTGCTGTTCATAAATAAGACCACGGAGCTCATTGAACGCAGGGCCGATACTCTCGATTAATGCAATCGCATCGGGAGTTAGTTTTATCTGTCGGCCACTTGGTTCTATGAGCTTTTTACCTAGTTTCTTTTCTAAGTTAGCAATCCGTTTGCTGACTGCTGATTGGCTGATATAAAGCAGACTGCCGGTGCGGCTCATGGTCTTTGCTTTGCTCAGCACTAATAGAGTTTCGATTCCTTCGAGTAGCATTTAGTGATATTCATGAAAGTTGGGAATGATTGAACCAAGTTACCTTAAACACCATTCATTCTCTAGTCTGAGCTTATAGATATCAGACAAGCTAGGATTTTTGACGTTAGCTCGTTAATTAGCTAGTTAGATTTTCTTAACTAGACTCGCAATGCGTTGACCAAAATAGAAAGCGGTTTTTAGATCATTACTGTTAATGTGATTATTGGTGCTCTCAGCCGTTTGATCATTACTGGCGACTAAACCAATACTTGAACCTGTGCGATTCAAACCTAGGTCATCAATATGCTTTGAGATATCAAGCCCTGCCCAAATCATGCCATGCTGACAAGCCAGAGTGAAAAAGCTTAGCAAGGTTTGTTGCTGCTCACCGTTAAGGCTACCACCAGTAGTGAAACCTGCAGCGAGCTTATTTCGCCATGCTTTCTTACAGTAGGTATCACTGCTCGCATCCATAAAGCTCTTAAATTGAGCCGCTGGTGATCCCATGTATGTTGGCGCGCCAAAGATAATCGCATCACAACTGTCTAATGCGTTGAGCTTATCGTCATTGACATATCTTCCTTCGACTACTTCAGTAGAGAGGACTTCAATGAGCAGTGTAGAGTTAGATTGTTGAGTGTTAATGCCTTCAGCGATTGTCTCTGCGACTTGTTTAGTCGCTCCATTCTTAGAGAAGAAAACAATGCCCACTTTATTGATACTCATCTCGAACTCCCTATTGCCACTGTTAGTAAATAGAATTATTTATAAAGTAATTTATTTACTAATGTAGCCTATTAACTAGATAAGTAAACAAAAAGCATTACTAACTAATAAGCTAAGAGCTAAGAGCTAAGAGCTAAGAGCTATGAACTAACAAGCTAACTAAATTGAGTGTAAGGAAAGAAGGGGGGATCTTTGTAGGGTGAAACTGAGGATATAAGTGATTTGAAAACGAATTAAAAAGGCTCCTTGACGGAGCCTCTTAGTTATCGATCTTTTTATTTGATTGCGAAGGTCGGCAATGATAAATGCCAACGAATAGCGCCAAGCCTAATGAGTAGCGTTGATAACACTCCGGCTAAAAATGCGGTTTCTGAATCGTGGCCCATGCTAATAGCGATGGTGTGGAAGGAGCCGCCAATGATACAAGCGGTCGCGTAGACTTCGCTTCTTAGGATCATGGGTACTTCTCTGGCTAAAACGTCACGAATAATGCCGCCACCACAGCCAGTAATTACGCCCATGATGATAGCGACTAATGCTGAGTCTTGATAAATCAATGCTTTTTCAACACCGATACCAACAAACACCGCTAATCCAATAGCATCACAAACGGGCAGTATCCACCACGCCAAACGCTTTGGACGTCTCACTATGATCATAGTCAACAAGCAGGTGGTGATAATCACCCAAAGGTAGGTGGTATCGGTTATCCAAAATACTGGAGTCGCACCCAATGCCATGTCACGAATAGTACCGCCACCAATTGCGGTGACACTGCCTAAAACGGCAACGCCAAAAGGGTCCATCTTAAGACGGCCTGCGACAAATACGCCTGATACAGCAAAAATGGCAGTACCAAATAAATCGATAATATAAAGCAGCATGGAGTCCATGATACTGGTGCTCTTATGGTTGAAATTGTAGGGACAGGTCGGTGGCAAATTGTACGAAAAAACGCAGCAAATAGTTAGTGATTTTGCCTAGCTCTATCGAAGAAATCGCATACTTGTTGGATCGCTTTCAAAGTTCTCGTCGTCGGGCGATTAATCCAGTCAGAATTGAGTGACCAAATCTGATTTTGAGCGACTGCTGGGATCTCGTCCTCCCAAGTTTGCCACATGGTTCCATTCTCAATTGCATGCTGAGAAGTGAAGATCACTTGCGGTTTCCGTAAGACAACTTGTTCAATACCAACTTGCGGATAGGGGGATGCGCTGTCTTCGAAAATATTCTGGCCGCCACAAAATTTAAACACTTCACTTGGCCAGTGCCCTTGAGCAACGGTGATGATCGGCTTTTCACTTAGCTGGTAAAAATAATTTACGGGTTCGGCATCTTTATATTTTAGTTTCAATGCGTTGAGTTGCTCTTTGTATTGCTTGGCATTGTTTTCCCCAATACTCGGATCACTGGAGTACTGGCTAAGTTGCTCAATATTGGTCGCGATGCTGTCTAAGCTTTTGGTTCTTGAGTAGTAAATATTGAAACCAAATTGCTCTAGCTTTGCGAGTTCTCTTGGTGGGTTGCCAGCAGGCCACGCGAGAATGAGATCAGGTTGAAGCGCGATGATTTTCTCAACCTTGATACCTTGATAGTTCGCTACTTTTTCAACCTTATCGGCTTGTGGTGGGTAATCACTTCTCTCACTTACCGCAACAAGGTTGTCGCCCAAACCTGCGCTATACGCGAGTTCAGTAGCATGAGGAGCAAGGCTGACCACTCGTTGAACAGGTTGTACTTTTTCTGGAGTCAGTGATGTTTCTTCTGCAAATGATAAAGGTAGCCATAAGCTGGAAGACAAAAGAGTAAGGCTTGTAACAAGTGCTGAACGTTTCACTCTAAATCCCTTGGTGAACAAATAGTAAGATTAGGCTTTGTAAAAATATCCAGATAGCGATGCGGCCAAATAATAGCTTCTGAACCTGCGATAAATGCAGGGCTGATGGGGCGATTCTGCCGCCTAATTTTGCACGAATGGCTTTGGTATTGTCGTAAATCGCAGGGCCACCCAATGATAATTCCAGCTTGTTACCTACAGCGGTGATTAACCATGCCGGGCCTGGTAGTGGCCAAGATGAGCTTTGGACCAACATCATTTTAAATGTGTGTGTGGCTTTGTCACCACATACGATCATCAAAGCAAACAGACGCATCGGTATGAATTCGAGGATAGCGACTATCTTAATCGCTGTTGACCCGAATGGAGCAAATCGCTTGCGACTTGGTGACCAAGCTCGAGCTAACTCGACTACAAGGCGGTACATTAAAGCCGCAATTCCACCACCAATGGCGTACCAGAATAAAACACATACCACATTGCGAGCGTAACCCATGATGATGCTTTCTGCGGCGGCTTTGCCTAGGCCAAGTGATGAAAGTGATTCAGTCTGACGATTGACAACCGGAGCCAGTAACTGACGAGCAGCCGCTTTATCTTCTCGGCCAAGTGCTTTGATCAGTTGGTTTGTTAGCTTTTCATTGTTGCGCCAATCAATCGCCAGTAATAACAGCGCTAATTCAAACAGTTGAGATTGCCAAACCAGTGGTTGCAGTGCCAATAGAATAACCAGAGCCGGTAATACCATTAACCCCCAGGCTAAAGTGCCCGAGATTAAGCTCTGGGAATAATTTTGGTTGTTATTAACCTTGCTTGCTAAAAGCTCAGCAAACTTATGCCATAAGGTCGTGGGGTGTGCGGCATGGGGAATAGGTAAGATTAAATGAAAAAGCAGTGCTCCCCACATTACAAGGAGCACGCCATTTGCAAATACCTGATCAAACAGTGTTTGCATGTCTAGTCGCTTACTTTAGTAGGGCAACCATTTTGATAACCATTTCTGAAGAGCTTTGTGCTGCTAGTGGCAGGAACTCTTCGAAGCTCATTGGTGATTCTTTGTCTGCAACGTCAGAGATTGCACGAACAACCACGAATGGTACTTGGAATTGGTGACAAGCTTGAGCGATAGCCGATGCTTCCATCTCTACAGCAACGACAGATGGGAAGTGCTTGCGGATGAACGCTTGGCGTTCTGCAGTGCATACAAACGCGTCGCCAGTACAGATAAGACCACGAACGGCGTGTTTGCCTTCCATTTGTGCGAGTGCTTGTTCTGCAACAGCCATCAGTTTGTCATCAGCTTTGAACGCTGCAGGTTGACCTGCCATTTGGCCTATTTCGTAACCGAAAGCCGTAACGTCTGCATCGTGGTGACGAACTTCAGTCGAGATAACCACATCGCCAAGGTTTAGCGTTGAATCAAAACCGCCAGCAGAGCCCGTGTTCAGTACTACATCTGGTTGGTATTCGCTTAGTAGGATTGAAGTACCAACCGCTGCTGCTACTTTACCAATGCCTGATTGAAGCAAAACAACGTCAACACCATTTATCTGACCAGAGAAAAAGGTACAACCGCCTTTATTAACTTCAGTAATGTCTGAAATTGCTGCCTTTAGGATCGCAACTTCTTGCTCCATTGCGCCAATGATGCCGATTTTCATGTGTAGTCTCTTAATAAATAATATTTAAACAGTAGAGCGAAATTGTAGCATGGATAAGAAGTGTCGAGCGACTGCCCAGAGGCACTTCTCATCCGAATAGCAGCGATTTATCTGCGTATTCTTTTATCTATTTGATCAGGCCTTCGCTTTTTAAGCTAGCGCGAAGTTGTTCAGCTCGTTTTCGGTTCACACCAAAATCTGAGTGGCCAGTGCGAGACTCTGAACGCACGATCAGTTTGCCATCTACCGTTTTGAGCTCTAAATCATCGACAAAACGCATGATACGAGACGTACATTCAACTCGTAGATAGTCTTCCGTTTTACTGGCGGTTTTTGCGCCCGGTAAGGTGAGGGCAACTTGTTCAATCTGATCGAGAGTTACAGAATCTGACAGGGAAAATTCCGTTAAAGCATGTTGTTCACGGTTATCTTGAGTTGATACACAGTTGGGTTTATCACCACAAGGCGATGAGGTTCTATCTGTCATGGTTGTCACTCCTTGGCTACACGCAGTTAAGCCGACAAGGGATACAATGAGGAGAGCGGCTTTAGTCATAGTTATTTCCGTTTATCTATTTGTTATTGTGCATTTATGGATAAAGTTGTTCTATAAAAAAGGATCCAATAACGGATCCTTTTAATAGTAACGAACTTAGCGGTAAAGGAAACCTATACGTCTAAATAGTCCAAGATCCCTTCTGCGGCTTTACGGCCTTCATCAATGGCCGTAACCACTAAATCAGAACCTCGCACGGCATCACCACCTGCAAAGATCTTACTGTTGGTGGTTTGGTATTGAAACTCTTGTTTGCCGGGAGCCTTGATGCGTCCCCATTGATCGAGTTCAACACCAAATGGTTCTAACCATTCCATTGCATGAGGTTGGAAACCAAACGCCATGATTACCGCATCGGCTTCAAGAACATGCTCACTGCCTTCAACGGGTTCTGGACGACGACGACCTGCGTTATCGGGTTCACCTAGCGCTGTTTTCACCACTTTTACACCAGTTACGTGTCCGGATGAGTTGATTTCTAGTCCTAATGGTTGAAGGTTGAACATGAATTTCACACCTTCTTCTTTAGCATTCTTCACTTCACGGCGAGAACCCGGCATGTTGGCTTCATCTCGGCGATAAGCACAAACAACATTGGCAGCATGCTGACGAATTGAGGTTCTAACACAGTCCATCGCAGTATCACCGCCGCCAAGCACGACAACTTTTTTACCCTGCATGTCGATATATGGAGTTGGGTTATCGAGGCTCATTACTTTGTAAGTATTCGATACTAAGAAAGGCAAGGCATCGTAAACACCTGGCGCGTCTTCATTATCTAACCCTGCACGCATGTTTTTATAGGTACCAACGCCCAAGAAAACGGCATCGTAGTCATCAACTAACTGTTGAAGCTGAACATCTTTACCGACTTCAGTATTCATTTGGAACTCAACGCCCATGTCGCTAAAGATACGGCGACGGTTTTCCATGATGCCTTTTTCAAGCTTGAATGACGGAATACCAAAGGTCAGTAGGCCCCCGATCTCAGGGTAACGATCAAACACCACGGCTTTTACGCCATTGCGTACTAAAATATCTGCGGCGGCAAGGCCTGCAGGGCCTGCACCAATGATAGCGACTTTTTTATCAGTCCACTCTACATTAGACATGTCCGGCTTCCAGCCCATTTCAAAGGCTTTGTCGGTAATGTATTTTTCAATGTTACCTATCGTTACTGCGCCAAAGTCATCATTAAGGGTACAAGAGCCTTCGCACAGTCGGTCTTGAGGACAAACTCGGCCACATACTTCTGGCAAGCTGTTGGTTTGATGAGCAAGTTCAGCTGCTTCGATAATGCGCCCCTCATTGGCGAGCTTTAGCCATTGAGGGATATAGTTATGAACAGGGCACTTCCATTCACAGTAAGGGTTACCACAGTCTAAACAACGGTCAGCCTGCGCTTTGGCTTGTTGTTTCGTGAAAGGTTCGTAGATTTCTACGAACTCAATCTTACGTATTTTGATTGGTTTCTTCGCTGGATCTACGCGATTCACATCAATAAATTGGTATACATTCTGGCTCATTATTGGCTCCTTCCAATTATTGCGCTTGAACACGAAGTTCAGCAGAGCTGCGGCTTTGGTGGCCGAGCAAGGTGTTGAGATCTGCCGTCTTAGGCTTCACTAGGTAGAACTTCGGAATCCATTCATCGAAGTTCGCCAGAATAGTCTCAGCGTGCACTGAACCAGTCTCTTCTAAGTGCTCCGCAATCAAGCCGCGCAGATGTTCTTGATGGATAAATAAGTCAGATAACGAAAGTGCTTCGACCGATTCGTTGTTCACACGGCCTTGGAAGTCTTCATTCTTATCCATGACATAGGCAAAGCCACCCGTCATGCCCGCACCAAAGTTAACTCCGGTTGCGCCAAGAATGGCAACGATACCGCCAGTCATGTATTCACAGGCGTTGTCACCTGCGCCTTCAATTACGGCAACAGTACCTGAGTTACGCACACCAAATCGTTCGCCTGCGGTACCCGCTGCAAATAGTTTGCCTCCAGTCGCACCATATAAGCAGGTGTTACCAATGATGGTCGCCTCGTTACAAACAAAGGCTGTGCCTTGGTGAGGTTTGATAACCACCTTACCGCCCGCCATGCCTTTGCCGACATAGTCATTGGCATCACCCGTTAGATACAGTTCAACACCGCCGGCGTTCCATACCGCAAAAGATTGACCTGCTGTACCATCGAGATACAACTTAATCGGTGAACCAGCCATGCCTTGGTTACCGTAACGCTTGGCGATTTCACCAGAGATACGAGCGCCAATTGAGCGATCGGTGTTTATCACGTTGTAGTAGAGGCTGGTGGATTGACGTTTTTCAATTGCCTCGAGTGCGTCATCAAGGATCTGTTGGTTGAGCTGAGCTTTATCAAATGGCGCGTTTGGCTCGGTCCAATACAGTGGATGCCCCTCTGGAGACACTGGAGCTTCCAATATCGATGAAAGATCCAACTTACTCTGTTTCGCTGTGAGGCCTTGAACGGTTTCAAGCAAATCCGTGCGACCAATCAGGTCTGTAAGTTTTTCTACGCCAAGTTCAGCAAGGTATTGGCGAACTTCATCAGCTAAGCCAGTAAAGTAGTTCACCACCATGTCTGGTAAGCCTTTGAAGTATTCACGACGTAGGGTTTCATCTTGAGTCGCCACACCCGTCGCACAATTATTTAGGTGACAAATTCTCAAGAATTTACAACCCATTGCAACCATCGGAGCAGTGCCAAAGCCAAAGCTTTCAGCGCCTAAAATCGCGCCTTTGATAACATCGAGGCCAGTTTTCAAGCCTCCATCAACCTGTAAGCGAATCTTGTGACGAAGCCCGTTGGCTACTAGTGCTTGTTGAGTTTCGGCTAAGCCAAGTTCCCAAGGGCAACCTGCGTATTTTACTGAGGTTAGTGGGCTGGCTGCTGTACCGCCGTCGTAACCTGAAATGGTGATCAGGTCGGCATAAGCTTTCGCTACACCCGTTGCAATGGTACCAACGCCTGGCTCTGACACTAACTTAACTGAAATCAATGCTTTAGGATTGACTTGTTTAAGGTCGAAAATAAGCTGTGCCAAATCCTCGATAGAGTAGATATCATGGTGTGGAGGAGGGGAGATCAGTGTTACCCCTTGCACTGAGTATCTAAGTTTAGCTATTTCTGCGGTGACTTTATGTCCCGGCAGTTGACCGCCTTCGCCCGGCTTCGCACCTTGAGCGACTTTGATTTGCAGAACATCCGCATTGGTTAAGTAATGTGGCGTCACACCAAAACGACCGGAAGCTATCTGCTTGATACGAGAATTACGATCAGTACCAAAGCGTCTTGGATCTTCACCACCTTCACCAGAGTTGGAGTAGCCACCTAAACGGTTCATCGCCATGGCTAGTGCTTCATGAGCTTCAGGGCTCAAGGCACCAATCGACATGGCCGCTGAGTCGAAGCGTTTAAACAGATCGCTATTAGGCTCTACTTGTTCTAGTGGCAGAGGATGGTCGGCTTTTTTGAGGCTCATTAAGTCGCGTAACATCGCTGCTGGTCTGGCATTCACTTGCTTAGCAAAGGATAGGTAATCCGATGTTTCACCTGTTTTAACGGCAGTTTGTAGCGTGCCAACAACGTCTGGGTTATAGGCATGATATTCGCCGCCATGGACGTATTTAAGTAAACCGCCATGTTCAATTGGTTTACGTTTGGTCCATGCCTTGCGAGATAAATTATAGATATCTTGTTGGAAATCGCTAAAGCTAGCGCCTTGAATACGAGTAGTAACGCCCCGGAAACAGAGCTCAACTACATCATTATGTAGGCCAACGGCTTCAAACAACTGCGAACAGCGATAAGAGGCAATCGTTGAGATGCCCATCTTCGACATGATCTTATACAGACCTTTGTTGATGCCGTTTCGGTAATTTTGCATTGCTGTGCGGTAGTCTTTATCTAAAGAACCATCATCCAACATTTTACCTAGCGCTTCATAAGCAAGGTATGGATAAACTGCCGTTACACCGAAGCCAAGTAGCACTGCGAATTGGTGCGGATCACGAGCGGTTGCTGTTTCAACCACAATGTTGGCATCACAACGTAGGTTGGTGTCTGCAAGCCTAATCTGTACGGCACCGACTGCCATCGCTGCTGGTATTGGGAGCTTACCTTTCTCTAAACCTTTGTCCGATAGTACAATCAGAACGGCGCCTTCACGCACCTCTTGCTCTGCACGATCACACAAGGCTTTTATCGCTTGTTCGAGATCTTGATGACTCGGGTCATAGTGCATGCTGAGCATGACGTGACGATAATGCTTTTGATTCAATTGAAGAAGCTGCTGCATATCTGAATAAAGCAGAACTGGAGAATCAAATGTCACGCGGTAGGCGTGGCCGTCTGTCTCACAGAATACGTTCATCTCTTGACCAATACTGGTCGCCAGAGACATAACGTGTTTTTCACGCAGTGGGTCAATCGGTGGGTTGGTTACCTGAGCAAACTTTTGACGGAAATAATCGGTGATTAGGCGCTCTTTAGAAGACAGTACCGCCATTGGCGTATCATCGCCCATTGAGCCGACGGCTTCTTGTCCCATATCACCAAGAACACGCAACACTTGGTCTGACTCTTCGTTGCTCATTGCAAATTGTTTTTGATACGTCTTTAGCGTGTCATCGTCAAAGTTACGCTTACCGACTTGATCATCTGGTAACTCGGAAAATGGTGTTAATTTGTGAACGTTCTTATCCATCCACTCTTTATATGGGTGACGGCCTTTAAGATCATTGTCGATCTCGTTCGATTGCCACAGTTTACCGCGACGAGTATCAATAACGAGCAGTTCGCCCGGTCCCACTCGACCTTTTTCGGCAACTTCATCAGGTGCATAGTTCCAAATACCGACTTCAGATGCCAAGGTAATTAGGTTGTCTTTCGTTATGACATAACGCGCTGGACGCAAGCCGTTCCTATCTAGATTACACGCCGCGTAACGACCATCAGAAAGAACGATACCGGCAGGGCCATCCCACGGTTCCATATGTTTGGAGTTGAAGTCGTAGAAAGCGCGCAGCTCTGGATCCATGTCTGGGTGATTTTGCCAAGCAGGCGGCACGAGCATACGCATCGCTCGGAATACATCCATACCCCCGGCAAGGAACAGGTCGAGCATGTTATCTAGGCTTGATGAATCTGAGCCTGTCTCATTCACAAAGGGTGCGGCCGTTTGTAAATCGGGCAGCAGTGGTGAAGAGAATTTATAGGCACGAGCTTTAGCCCACTGACGGTTACCTTCGATGGTATTGATCTCACCATTGTGCGCCAAATAGCGGAATGGCTGAGCCAGTGGCCAACGCGGCTGAGTATTGGTTGAGAAGCGCTGGTGGAACAGGCATATCGCCGATTCCATACGTAAGTCAGCAAGATCGAGGTAAAATCGCGGAAGATCGGCCGGCATACATAAGCCTTTGTAAACCATGACTTGTGTCGAAAGGCTACAAATATAGAAATCTTTGTCTTCGGTGATCTGTTTTTCAATTCGACGACGAGCGATGTAAAGGCGTCGTTCAATATCGCGTTCACGCCAACCTGCGGGTGCCGAGATAAACACTTGCTGAATATTGGGAACGGAATCTTTTGCGATTGGACCTAGCACATCTGTGTTGGTCGGCACTTCACGCCAACCAGCAATAGTTAAGGTTTCTTGAGCGAGCTCTTTATTGACGATGTCTTGAGCAGATTGTGCTTTGATTGGATCTTGGCTGAAGAAAATCATGCCGACAGCGTATTGCTTGCCGAGATTGAAGTTATTTTCTTCTGCAATAATTCGGAGGTATGAGTCTGGTTTTTGTAGTAATAAACCACAGCCATCTCCGGTTTTACCATCCGCAGCGATACCACCACGGTGTGTCATACGATCGAGGGCTGAAATAGCAGTTCGTACCAACTTATGACTCGGTTGGCCTTCCATTTGCGCTATTAAACCAAATCCACAGTTGTCTTTTTCAAGACTAGGATCATATAGAGCCATTGCAATTCTCCCTTTTGCTTCTCTGTCATCCAGACAGTAAATGACTAACTATTCATATACTTGTTATTTTTCTAGCTAGTTAAACGTTATTGGTAGTGTTAACAAAACCCAGTGGTTTTATTTTCATCAGCTTTACAACGTATAGCTAATCGTGTTTAAGGTCAAGTTCATGGTTAATTATCATGCATAAACGCGATTAACCACGTAATAATCTAGAATAGTAGAGTTATATCAAAGGGATACAAAGTTGATTGTTAACGTGATTTAACAAAACTTGTAAAGGCAAGGAAAGTGACAGATAGAAAAAAGGCTAGCATCGAGTGCTAGCCAAATATAAAAGTTAGGAAGGGTGTTACTTTTTCCCTAAGCTAACGTCAGTGACGTTAGCCCGAGAAATATTATGCGGAAAGCATGAGTGAATCAGCTTTCGCTTCTAAGTTTGAGTTACCCATTAAGAAGTCATCAATAGCAATTGCACATTCGCGACCTTCGTTAATACAACGCACAACCAGAGATTGACCAGTACGCATATCACCTGCAGCGAAAACGCCTTTCTGGTTGGTTGCGTAGCCTTGAGAAGCAACGTTACCGCGCTCGTCCAGTTTAATATCTAGTTGAGCAAGCACGCCAGTTGGTTCTGGGTGTAAGAAGCCCATTGCTAGGAACGCCATATCACAAGGAATAACGCGTTCAGAGTTAGCCACTTCATCAAAACCCGGACGCTCACCTGGTTTCGCATCTTGCCAAACGATGTCAGCAATGCGAAGTCCGGTTACATTACCGTTATCGTCAGAGATGAACTCTTTAGTCAAGATGTTCCAATGACGCTCACAACCTTCTTCGTGAGAGGTCGTGGTCTTCATGATCATTGGGTACTGAGGCCAAGGCATATTCACAGGGCGCTGCTCTGGTGGGATCGGCATGATCTCAACCTGAGTAATGCTTGCTGCTTTATGACGGTTTGATGTACCAACACAGTCAGAACCAGTATCACCGCCACCGATAACCACAATGTGTTTATCTTTAGCGTGAAGCTCTTTTGTTTTTAGATCTAGGTCGTTGGCACGGCGGTTGTTTTGACCAAGAAACTCCATGGCAAAATGAACGCCTTTAAGCTCACGACCTGGGATTGGCAAGTCACGTGGGACAGTAGAACCACCAGTGAGCAGGACCACATCAAACTCTTGACGTAGCTGTTGTGCGTTAACATCAACACCAATGTGTTGGTTTACTTTAAACTCAACACCCGCTTCAGCCATTAAGTTGATCTTACGATCAATTACGTCCATACCCAGTTTGAAATCTGGGATACCAAAACGCAGCAGACCACCGACTTTTTCGTCACGTTCAAATACCGTTACTGAGTGACCCGCGCTGTTTAGCTGCTCAGCTGCGGCTAGGCCAGCAGGGCCTGACCCGATAACTGCTACAGATTTACCTGTGCGAGAGCGAGGCGTTTTCGGTTTTGCGTACCCTTCACGGTACGCCGTTTCAACAATCGTTTTCTCGATATTACAGATAGTGATTGGATCTTGGTTGATACCCAGAACACACGCACTTTCACAAGGAGCAGGGCACACGCGACCCGTAAACTCAGGGAAGTTATTGGTAGAACTTAGAATGTTCCAAGCTTCTTCCCAGCTGTCACGATAAACCGCATCATTGAATTCTGGGATGATGTTACCAATCGGACAGCCGTTGTGACAGAAAGGTACGCCACAGTCCATACAACGAGATGCTTGAGTATTGATCTTTTCACCAAACTCTTCGTTAAGTACGAACTCTTTGTTGTCTTCGATACGAACAGATGGGTCGAGCTTCTTTGGAAGCTCACGACCGTGTTCTAAAAATCCAGTAGGCTTACCCATTATACTGCCTCCACTTCTTCCGTTTGTGCCTGTTGTGCTTCAGCTTTACGCTTTTCAAGAACCGCTTTGTAGTCACGTGGCATTACTTTAGCGAGTGATGCAACGCTTGCTTCAAAGTTGTCTAGGAAAGACTGAGCAACTTCACTTCCTGTGAATTCAACATGCTTCGTTAGCATATCGAGTAGAAGATCTTTATCTTCTTGTTCAATTGGATCGATGTCTACAAGCTCTGCGTTTAGCTTAGTTTCGAAATCGCCTGCTTTATCCCAAACATAAGCGACACCGCCACTCATACCTGCAGCAAAGTTACGACCTGTTGAACCTAGGATAATGGCAACACCGCCAGTCATGTATTCACAACCGTGGTCACCAACACCTTCAACAACAACCTTCGCACCAGAGTTACGAACACAGAAACGTTCGCCAGCCATACCGCGAATGAAAGATTCACCAGAAGTTGCGCCGTAGAAACAGACGTTACCAACCACGATGTTATCTTCAGCAACGATAGAAGATCTTGCGTCTGGGTACAGTACTAAAGTACCGCCAGACAGACCTTTACCCCAGTAATCGTTCGCGTCACCTTCAACTTCGAACTTCACGCCTTTCGCAAGGAATGCACCGAAAGACTGGCCTGCACTACCGTGGAACTTAACGTTCATTGGTTGTGGTAAACCTTGGTCTTTGTAAACCTTTGAGATTTCGTTCGACAGCATCGTGCCTGCTGAACGGTCCGTGTTGATGATAGGGAACTGAGCGGTAACCGCTTCACCTTTCTCAAGCGCTGGGATTGCAGCCTGAATCAACTTACGGTCTAGAACGTCCTCAAGATTATGATTCTGTGTTGTCTGGTTGTAGATACCATCTTCTGCACGAGCCTGCTCAATGTGCAGTACCGGTGTTAGATCTAGGTTCTTGTACTTCCAGTGACCGATGTCATCACGAACTTTAAGTTTGTGCGATTGACCAACCATCTCATCGATAGAGCGGAAGCCAAGTTCAGCCATGACTTCACGTAGACCTTCAGCCATGTATTGGAAGAACGTTACTACGTCTTCTACGCGGCCGTCGAAACGCTCACGAAGAGTTTTGTTCTGTGTTGCGATACCAACAGGGCAGGTATTCTTGTGACACTTACGCATCATGATACAGCCTTCAACAACTAGAGCAGCTGTTGCTACGCCCCATTCTTCAGCGCCAAGTAACGTTGCAACTGCAAGGTCACGTGGTGTTTTCATCTGACCATCAGACTGAACAACGATACGGTTACGTAGGCCGTTTTTCAGTAGTGTTTGGTGCGTTTCAGCTAGACCCAGCTCCCAAGGCAGACCAGTGTGACGGATAGAAGACATCGGAGATGCCCCCGTACCACCATCAAAACCTGCAATAAGTACCACGTCAGCTTTCGCTTTTGCTACACCCGATGCAATCGTACCTACACCTGCTTCCGATACTAGCTTCACATTTACACGGCCATTACGGTTCGCGTTTTTCAGATCGTAGATTAGCTGAGCCAAATCTTCGATTGAGTAGATATCGTGGTGTGGCGGTGGCGAAATAAGACCTACGCCCGGAGTCGAGTGACGCGTTGCGCCAATCCAATCATCTACCTTATCACCAGGTAGTTGACCGCCTTCACCAGGTTTCGCACCTTGAGCCATCTTGATTTGAAGCTCATCAGCGTTAGATAGGTAGTAAGACGTTACACCAAAGCGGCCAGAAGCCACCTGTTTGATTGCTGAACGTTCCCAGTCGCCGTTTTCTTTGCGTTCGAAACGTGCTGGATCTTCACCACCTTCACCTGAGTTCGACTTCGCGCCAATGCGGTTCATTGCAACAGCGAGTGTTGAGTGAGCCTCATGCGAGATAGAGCCAAAGCTCATTGCACCAGTAGCAAAACGCTTAAGGATTTTTTCGATTGGTTCTACTTCAGCTAAAGGAACTGAACCCGCTGGATTCTTGATGAAATCAAGTTGGCTACGTAGCGTTGCTGCGTTGTCGCCTTGGTCATCGACTGCTTTAGCGTATTTCTTGAATTGGCCGTAATCTTTGTTACGCGTCGACTCTTGAAGTAGAGAAATGGTTTCTGGGTTAAATAAGTGTTTCTCACCACGTTGTTTCCACTGGTAAACACCGCCAACATCAAGGATCTGAGCTGGGATTTCACGAGCAGGGTAACCAACACGGTGGCGAACCAGTACTTCTCGTGCGATATCATCGATCGTTAGACCTTGGATACGAGAAACAGTACCCGTGAAGTATTTTTCAACCACTGATTTGCTCACACCAAGTGCTTCAAAGATTTGTGCACCGTGGTAAGACTGCAGCGTAGAGATCCCCATCTTAGAGAAGATCTTCAGTAGACCGCCGTTCACACCTTTACGGTAGTTATCGAATAACTCACGTGGGTGTACGTTTGGATCTAGCTTTTTAGTACGTTGCAGTTCAACAATCGTTTCGATAACTAGGTATGGGTTAACTGCGTTCGCACCGTAACCGATAAGCGTTGCAAAGTGGTGAGTTTCACGAGCATCGCCCGTTTCAACTACGATGTCACACTTAGCTCGTAAGCCCTTGCGGATTAGATGGTGGTGAACTGCGCCAACAGCCAGCATTGCTGGGATAGCGGCGTGGTTTGAGTTAACCGCACGGTCAGTCAGTAGAATGATAGAGTAGCCGTCAATCACTGCATCTTCAGCGTATTGGCAGATACGTTTAAGTGCGCGCTCTAACTTACCTTGGTCTCCGTTCGCTTGGAATACGATATCCAGCGTCTTCGACTGAAGGTGCTCATTATCGATTGCACGCAGTTTTTCTAGCTCAGAGTTAGAAAGAACAGGAGACTCAAGTTCCACTTTTTGACAGTGTTCAGGTGTTTCAGCAAGTAGGTTCTGATCTTTACCTAGGTAAGTATTCAGAGACATAACCATACGCTCACGAATCGGGTCGATCGGCGGGTTAGTTACTTGTGCAAACAGCTGTTTGAAGTAGTTTGAAAGGTGCTGCGATTGATGAGAAAGAATCGCGAGCGGCCAGTCAGCACCCATTGCAGAAAGTGGCTCGTAGCCTGTTTTTGCAAGAGGGAGAATGATTTCGTTTACTTCTTCAGAGCTCACACCAAACGATTGTTGTTTGTGTAGCAGTTTCTCTGGAGAAGGTTGGTTAAACTCGTTGCTCGCATCTGGTAGCTTTTTCAGGCTCAGAAGATTCTCTTCAACCCATTTCTCGTAGGGTTGAGATTTAGCGATACCGTCTTTCACTTCTTCATCAGAAATGATGCGGCCTTGCTCAAGGTCAGCAACGAAGATACGACCAGGCTGCAGACGACCACGGTATTCAACGTTTTCTGGTGCGATTTCTACTACGCCAGACTCAGACGCCATTATTAGGAAGTCGTCTTTTGTCACTGTGTAGCGAGAAGGGCGTAGACCGTTACGGTCAAGTGTTGCACCAACTTGAACACCATCGGTGAAACATACTGATGCCGGGCCATCCCATGGTTCCATTACGTTCGCGTGGTACTGGTAGAACGCACGACGAGTTGGATCCATGTTTTTGTTTTCTTGCCATGCTTCAGGGATCATCATCATCAATGCATGCGGCAGAGTACGACCTGAAAGAACAAGTAGCTCAAGCGCCATATCGAAGTTTGATGAATCCGAACTACCTTCCTGACAGATAGGAAGCAGCATGTCGATTTCAGCTTGTGTGAAGAGATCCGATTCAAGGATCGCTTCACGCGCTTTCATCCAGTTTAAGTTACCGCGAACCGTATTAATTTCGCCATTGTGCGCGATGTAACGGAAAGGCTGAGCTAGACGCCAACGTGGGAATGTATTGGTAGAGAAGCGAGAGTGTACTAGTGCTAGAGCTGTCACCATGGTTGGGTTTTGCAGATCTAGGAAGTACTGAGGAACTTGTTCTGTTGTTAGCTGACCTTTGTACACCAATGTCTTGTAAGACATAGAGTTGATGTAGAAGTCATCACCAATGTTTGACACGCTTTCTAGGCATACACGAACAGTGTAGTTACGTAGAACATACAGTTTTCGCTCAAGCTCTTCTGGTGTAATACCAGGGCCGCCAGAGATAAAGACGTGTTCAAATTGAGGTTCAGTGCTTAGTGGGTCAGCACCAATCATTGAATTGTCAGTTGGAAGTTCACGGTAACCGATAACTTCTAACTCTAGGCGCTGTGCATTGCGTTCTAAAATGTCACGACACTGTGCACGTTTGTGTTCATCTTTAGGGAAAAGTACAACACCAACACCATATTTTTCAAAAGATGGCAGTTTAATTCCAAGCTTAACGGCTTCTTCTAGTAAGAATTCGTGAGGCTTCTGTAGCAGGATACCTGCACCATCACCAGAACACGGATCGCAGCCTTGGCCGCCACGGTGTTCCATACGTGCAAGCATATCGAGTGCTTGAGTTACTACATCATGAGATTTGCGATTCTTAAGATGAGCAACAAAACCGATACCACAAGCGTCATGCTCCAATTCAGGAGTATACAGACCCTGTGAGTTCTGCTCTTGATCTACCATAGATACATCCTTCCAGTTAAATCTAGGCGCAACTTATTTGTATAAAGTCAGCCTTGTCCTTTTATATTTATGGGTCTAAACCTGCCTATGCTGGCGGTTTGAATCCTTTCCGTATCTCGCAGGAAAAGTATTGCGAGAAAAACAATCCTTAGTGATATCCGTTTATTTTTAATCACAAACTAGTGGTTTATATAGGTGGGATATGGGTATCACCGACTTATTAACAAGTTTTCGTTGTAAGTAAATACTCAAAAACAGCCAATATGTGTAAGTATCCTACAATTTTGTCTAGGCGAATTGCAATGAAAGTTGACCCATGTAGACCATTTTTTTCGTTTTATTTTGAATTTAATGCCCAACAAATGTGCAACATTAGGCAAATAGAGCCGATTTTTTGCATGTTTATTGATATTTGATAGGTTGCTCGCAAAAAGCCTTGCGTAAACTAATTGGTCGAATTTTGCAGGGATGTAATTTTTTTTCAAAAAAAGACTGATATTCATTCTTATTTACTGAGCACTTTGAAAATATGCAATTACACGAGTTGGTTAATACTATCGGCCAAGATCTTCAGCGTCGTTACGGTGAGAAGGTTCATAAGCTGACACTTCATGGTGGTTTTAGCTGCCCAAATAGAGACGGAACGATAGGTCGGGGTGGATGTACCTTTTGTAATGTCGCTTCATTTTCCGACGAACAAACTCAAATTCAAAGTATTGCTGATCAGTTAAAAGATCGTGCGGGCGAGATTGCTCGTGCGAAGAAGTATCTCGCCTATTTTCAGGCGTACACCAGCACTTATGCTGAAGTACAAGTGCTTAAAAATATGTATGAAGAAGCGCTTAAAGCACCAGGTGCCGATATCGTAGGTCTTTGTGTTGGGACAAGGCCAGACTGCGTGCCAGACTCAGTATTAGAACTTTTGGCGGGTTACGTTGAGCAAGGTTATGAGATTTGGCTTGAACTTGGTTTGCAAACAGCCAATGACAACACTCTGAAACGGATTAATCGTGGTCATGATTTTGCGGTGTATGAAACGATCACTCAGCGCGCACGAGCTTTAGGTATCAAAGTGTGTACGCACCTTATTGTCGGCCTGCCAAAAGAAACCAAAGCCGATAATCTTGAAACGTTAGACAAGGTGTTAGCCGTTGGCACTGATGGTATCAAGCTTCACGGCCTTCATATTGTTGAGGGCAGTACCATGGCTAAAGCTTGGAAAGCTGGCAAACTCGAAGCTCCGACTTTGGAAGAGTACATTGATATCGCCAGTGAAATCATACAGAGTACGCCAGCGAATGTGGTTTACCATCGTGTCTCTTCAGCCGCTCGTCGCCCGACTCTTCTTTCTCCGTTATGGTGTGAAAACCGCTGGTTAGCTATGACAGAAATTGGTCGTGCGCTTGATAAAACCGGTGCGCAAGGTATTAAAACAGGTACGGCTTTCGAGTACACATTACCTGTACTAAATAGCGCTAATCTATAGAAATAGGTGAAAGTCGGTAACAGCAGATAAAACCAACAAATAGTGGTAACATTTCCCTCACAGATTTTATGGTATAGATTGAGAGTTAATGGAACTGGTAATGACTTGGTTGTGGGACAAGGCGTATGGCTACGGTATTTATATCGTGATCGTATTGCTGATTGCTCTCATCTGCTGGCATCTTTCTTCACGTTATCAGTCGCATATTGAAAAACTTTTACTCTCTACTCCATCGCCACTGTACTTTGTTGATGTACGAAGTGGTGAAATTTTGTATGCCAATCTCCAAGCCATGCAATTACTCGGTATCCGCCAGATTGGCGTTAACTTTCGCTTCCCTACCGTGGAGAGTGAGAACAGCTTTCGCCACTACCTAACTAATCACATTCATTCTCGATCGTTTGAGCAGATCTCATTTTGGGCACTTTCTGAATTTGATTCTTTTAAGATCAATTTGGTGGGTCGTAAGATCCACTTTAGAAACAAAAGAGCTTGGATGATTCATGCCTCGCCCTACAAAAACACTAACGATGAACTGTCCCAAGAAGTTCGTGAACTTAATATCGCTCGCACGGCTTTGGATTCTTTATCTGAGCTTATCTATGTAAAAGATCAAAAAGGTGAATTGGTTGCGAGTAATCGTTCATTTAAAAAGTTTTGGCATGGTCGCCCAGATGAAGGCACCTTGAGTGTTTCTGGTGGGGTATTAAAAGGTCGTGTGAGTGAACGGTCGTGGACCACAGATCAAGACGGCAAGGGTTGCCTTCTTGAAACCTATCAAAGTGTTCTACTCTCCCAAGATGGAGGAACGATTGGCACGCTGTCGATCAGTCACGATGTGACGGATTGGCATGACATGCAGCAAAAACTGCGTGGTGAAATGGAAAAGCGAAAAGATACCGAAGTCGCCCTTGCACAACGAGACACCATTTTACAAAACATCTTAGAAGCTAGCCCTGACTCCATTGGTATCTTTAACGAAAATATGGTTTACCAAGCGTGTAATAAGCCATTTGTGGCGGCTCTTGGTATATCGGAAGTCAGTGACTTAGTCGGTAAACGCTTACAAGATGTGGTGCCAAATAGCATTTATATGCGCATTTCGAAGACCGATGACCAAGTACTTCATCAAGGTAAATCGCTACGTTATATCGACAAAGTGGTTTCGAGTGATGGAGAGTTTACTTGGTATGACGTAGTCAAATCACCCTTTAGAGATCCGGCTTCGAGCACCAATGGTGTGTTGATCATGGCTCGAGATATCACCGAGCGCTATTTAGCTGAACAGAAGCTTGAAGAGGCTAACCTTGAGCTTGAGCGCCTCAGTTTTATGGATAGCTTAACTCAGGTGTCTAACCGACGTCGTTTTGATGAGCAGTTGTCGACATTGTGGCATTACCATGTGCGCGAAAAATTGCCATTGACGATCATGTTATGCGATATCGATTTCTTTAAAGGGTATAACGACTTTTATGGACACCAGCAAGGTGATGACGCGCTAATTCAAGTTTCACAAGCATTCAAACAAGTACTCAGTCGTTCATCGGATTGTGTGGCTCGTTATGGTGGGGAAGAGTTCGGCTTTATTCTGCCAAATACGACAACGGATGGCGCATTGTTGGTCGCAAAGCGCATTCATGAAGAAGTCCATAAGTTAGCGCTTATACATGAAGAGTCCACGGTCTCTGAATTCATCACTGTAAGTATTGGAATCATCTCTTATATTCCGACGCCAGATGACGAAATGGAGTCAGCGGTTGCCATGGCAGACAGCGCACTCTATCAAGCTAAATCAGATGGCCGAAATCGTTCGATGGTTCATCCCTCTTCAATCAACTAACTCTATAAAGTCTTTGATTTGGTTAATCTATCTGTTTTTGCTGGATTAACATTATATTGATTGGTTAACGCTATATTGACTGGTTAACCATGATATTGCTGCGGATCTCTTGCTGCGTGTGATGTAGCTAGCTTACCTCCCATCTTCAAACAGGGTAGAATGTTGCTAGTCTTATCGCATGGAGCGCTAAATGAAACCCATGAAAAATCTCGCTCAGTATTACGTGGATCTACTCGTAAAACTGGGGATTGTCCGCTTTTCTATCTTACTCGCCTTAGCGCTTGTTGCCCTCGCTGTTGTTGTGCAAGTTGGTATTACCCTCGCACTCAAAGGTAATGTTGATGATATCGACATTGTCCGCTCTGTTTTCTTCGGTTTAGTGATTACACCTTGGGCGGTTTATTTCTTGTCAGTGGTTGTTGACCAACTGGAAGAGTCTCGTCAAAGGTTGGCGAAGCTAGTGTCTAAGCTTGGCGACATGCGTGAACGAGACCAAGAGCTCAATAATAAATTACAGCTTAATATCGAGAAGCTTAATCAAGAAATTGAAGAGCGTGAAAAAGCCGAAGAAGCGCGTGCTGAAGCGATGCACGATCTCGAGAATGAGGTATTCCAACGTGAACGAACTCAGCTTGAATTGGCTGAGCGTACTGCGCTGCTACGCTCGTTTATCGACGCCTCTCCCGACCTTATTTACTATCGTAACGAAGATGGTGTGTTCTCTGGGTGTAACCGTGCGGTAGAAGAACTTACTGGCAAGACAGAAAAAGATCTGGTTGGTTTAACGCCTTGGGATGTTTATAGCAAAGAGATTGCTCAACAGGTTGTTGAAACTGATAAGAAAGTGTTTGCTGATAATCAAGCTCTGACCTACGACCAATGGCTAGAATATCCTGATGGCCGTAAGAGCTACTTCGAACTGCGTAAGGTGCCTTTCTACAGTAAAGATGGCCGTCACTTGGGCTTAGTGGGCTTCGGCCGTGATATTACGGAACGCAAAGAGCACCAAGAGTCGTTAGAGAAAGCCAGTCGTGATAAGACCACCTTTATCTCAACCATTAGTCACGAATTAAGAACCCCACTCAACGGTATTATCGGCCTGAGTCGTATGTTGTTGGATAGTCAACTGACGACCGAGCAGCGTAAGCAGATGCAAACTATCAAGGTTAGTGCCGTGACATTAGGTAATATCTTTAACGATATTATCGATATGGATAAGTTTGATCGTCGCAAGCTAGAGTTATTCCCAACTCCGATTAACTTTGAAGATTTCGTTGTCGAGATTGAGAGTATTTCGGCATTGATGGCAGAACAAAAAGGGTTGAGATTTGATCTAGAAAGATTGTCCGATCTGCCTGCTTCAGTTGAAGTTGATGGCACTCGACTTAGACAGGTGCTGTGGAATCTCGTCAGTAACGCAATGAAATTCACCAAAGATGGTGGTGTGGTAATGACGGTCAGCGCGGATATTGATGGTGATTTTGCCAACATCACGATGGAAGTTGAGGATACCGGGATTGGTATCCCTGAAAGTGAAATCGAGAAGATCTTTGCGATGTACTACCAAGTGAAATCGGGAACGGACAACCTACATGCTGTCGGTACCGGGATCGGCCTTGCGGTTTCCCAACAGTTGATCAACATGATGGAAGGCGATATTGATGTGACCAGTGAAGAAGGTTTTGGTAGCACCTTTACGGTTTCTATTCGCGTGCCGGTGAATCACGATACTCAAGCTCTGATCAAAACCCCGAGAAAGCAGTCGAACCTTAAGATTTTCATGGTGGAAGATATTGAACTCAATATCACGGTAGCTCGCTCATTGCTTGAAAGCTTAGGCCACGAAGTGACGGTGGTGATGACAGGTAAAGAGGCGCAAATCGTCTTTAATCCAAAAGACTATGATTTGGTGCTGTTGGATATCCAACTACCAGACATGACAGGTTTCGACATCGCTCAGTATTACCGAGAAAAATACAGTAAATTGCCACCTTTGGTAGCATTGACTGCGAATGTTTTAAATAACAAACAAGAGTATTTCCAGAAAGGTATGGACGAGGCGATCAGCAAGCCGCTATCGGTTCGTGCCATTCAAGACGTAATCAGCGAGCTTATTGAGGATGCGCCAGAGGTTAATGAGAAATCCGGGGGCATTAATACGGTAAAGGATGTTGAGAAAGTCGCAGGTGTTGATAAAGTCATAGGTGCTGAGGAAGTAACAGTGAGTAAGCCTGTTCTTTCTTCGGTTGATACCACTCTGCTTGATGTTGATATGCTAGAGTCTTATGTCGACATTGTTGGACCGAAACCGGTTTTGGATAGCATCGTGATGTTTGAAAATATGATGCCGGAATATATGGAAATCTTGAACTCCAACATGGTCGCGAAAGATCAAGACAGTATCGTTTCTGAAGCGCATAAGATTAAGGGCGCAGCAGGTTCAATTGGCTTGAAGCGCATACAGCAAGTCGCTCAGAAAGCTCAATCTCCCGATATGCCAGCGTGGTGGGAAAACATTTCGGATTGGGTCGATGAAATTAATAATGAATACCAAAATGACATTGAAGTCTTAAAGAGTTGGTTAAATCAAAGGTAGAAGAATAATGAAAAAATTAGCATTCGCCGCATGCGTAGTGGCATTAGCAGGTTGTTCTGCACCACAAGTGGAATGGCAACAAGATAATCAAGTAGAAGTCTCTGCAGCGACAGTCACAATGAAAAGCAACCTTTGGTTGAACAAGATGCCAACGATTGGAGAGGCTCAAGATAAGACGCTGCACGGTTCTATCTACCTAGAGTCAGACTCACAACTACCAGCAACGCTTGCTGTCGAGAGTGTCACGGTTAAGCAAGGTGCGGATACTTTGTTGGTGACTGCGGACGATCTTGATTTGAGAACACACAGTGAAACTCAGTGGGAAGTCGCTTTTGTATGGCAGCTAGAAATCGATAGTGAAAAACCGGTCGATGTAGCGGTTGAGCTTAAAGATGGTGAAACGGTGAAGTGGCTGGTGGAGAAAGACGTTAAGGTTGATACGGTCTACTAAACCCTACCTATCAATGAACAATAAAAAAGGGAGAATGCATTGGCATTCTCCCTTTTTAATAACAATTGATTATGCTTCGATTCCTAGAAGTACTACTAACTGTTTAGAACTTCTAGCTGTTTAGAAGTACTACTAACTGTTTAGAACTTCTAGCTGTTTAGAAGTGCTAACTGGTTAGAAGAACTAAAAGGCCAGAAGCGCTAATCGAATTAGTCTTCTAGGTCACCACAAAAGCGGTAGCCTTCACCGTGAATCGTTGCAATGATTTCTGGAGTACCAGAAACAGATTCAAAGTGCTTACGAATACGACGGATTGTTACGTCTACAGTACGATCGTGTGGCTTAAGCTCACGACCTGTCATCTTCTTAAGAAGATCTGCACGTGTTTGGATCTTACCTGGGTTCTCACAGAAGTGAAGTAGAGCTCGGAACTCTGAACGAGGCAGTTTGTAGCCTTCGCCATCTGGGCTAACCAGAGAACGACTGTTGATATCTAGAACCCAACCGTTGAACTCGTACTTCTCAACGCTGCGCTTTTCTTCTTGAACAGAGCTAGTGCTCATTGAACGGTTCAGAAGGTTGCGTGCACGGATAGTCAGTTCACGTGGGTTGAAAGGCTTCGTGATGTAGTCATCAGCGCCAATCTCAAGGCCAAGGATCTTATCAACTTCGTTATCACGACCAGTTAAGAACATTAGCGCTACGTTTGCTTGCTCACGTAGTTCACGCGCAAGTAGTAGGCCATTCTTACCTGGAAGGTTGATGTCCATAATTACAAGGTTAACTTGGTTGTCAGATAGCACTTGGTGCATCTCTTCACCGTCGCTAGCCTCAAAAACAGCATATCCCTCTGCTTCAAAAATACTCTTTAGAGTGTTACGAGTTACTTGCTCATCTTCAACGATCAGAATCTGCGGGGTTTGCATTTGGCGGTACCTAAATTTGTGACGAAACTGTGCTAATAGAATAAATTCTAGGCAAAAACATAACATACAGGTAATGTAATTTTGATGATAACTTAAAGTTTTCAAAAAAACACTTACTTCCAGCTATCTGCCTTCCTTGAAGTATTGCCCAATAACGTAGATCCAGTACGCCTTTTAATCATTCTTTTAGTGATTGAAGAGGATTCTATAATGTTAACAGCATGCTAACAATGCGAGAATGTTAATTCCATTCACTTTGTTGATTTACATCAATTGCCGGATCGCAACAAACTTTAATAGTATGGCTACAACTTAACCAATGTTATGGTGATTATTTAGCAGCAAAACAAGAATGATTATTCGAGATGGTTCTCATATCTCACCTGCTAAAGACAAGAATATGAACCAAGGAAGCTGAAAGCTGTCCTTAGAGTCTAGTAGATAAATATGCTCAATCAACTTTTTATTATTATTAGATTGAGCATAGAACAATGAAAACAAAGGATTAATTTTAATAACATATAAAAGCATAGAGGTACGCCTGACTTAACAGGTAACGCCTACTCACGGAGGATATATGCACGATATAACACCCGACTTGTGTGATGAGTTTGAAAGCAAAGTCACATTACTGAACCTACCATTACAGAACTTCGGCCAACGTGGTGCGTTCTGGGGAAAAATTGTAACAGTTCGTTGTTATCACGATAATTCCAAGGTTCGCGAGGTTTTAGAGACCGATGGGCAGGGTAAAGTGCTTGTCGTAGACGGTAATGGCTCGTGCCAGAAAGCGCTTCTTGGCGATCAACTTGCAATTGTAGCGATAGAAAATGGTTGGGAAGGCGTTATTGTGAACGGTGCCGTGCGTGATGTCGCTATGATGGCTCAAATGGATCTTGGCGTGCAGGCGCTGGGTGCATCACCATTCAAAACAGAGAAACGTGGTGTGGGCCAGGTTAATGTCACTCTTTCTGTCCATAATCAGCTGATTCAACCTGGTGATTACATTTATGCTGATTGGAATGGCGTATTAATTTCACCTGAATTGTTAATTGAGTCTTAACAGGTTTAAGTACAAGTCTGTTGGACTTATTTGACTGGGGAATGGTTTGTTACGTGTAGAGCTAAGAGCTAAGAGCTAAAGGCAAAGCCATGAAGTAATAAGTGACAACCAGACTCGATTAAAATCGAAACCCTAATCCCACTTCAACACCTTGCTGCCACTCTTCATAATCAAGGGTGGCATGCAAATCCAAATTATCGGTAAGCTGCACTCGGCTTGAAACTTCCGCTGCTACTGACTTCTCGTTGTCTTCTTCTTCGTCTTTATAGGTATGCAGAGAACTGTTAAAAGAGATCCTTTCTGAAAATTGATAACTGACACCACTCAAAAATCCACTTTCATATTTGAGGGAATCGCTGTTGATACGTGTACCGACATAAAGATCAACATCAGCGAATAAGCTATAAGCGTAACCACTGTCAACTTTCCAAGTATCGAAGCTTTCACTTGACGCATTCTGCGTTGAGATGAAAAATTTATGAGATGAACGATCTATTTGACCGGGAAGTAGGGGTAAGTTGTTTAGCAAAGGCAAACTATTCGCTGAACAAACGACAGGCATAGCAAAGGCTAAAAGAATAAGTAATCTCTTCACTTCCCACTCCCGATGTCATTATTATTGTTCTACGAACGTTATCGTTCAATTAAAGCACAGAATTTGTATACTTGCCGCACAATCGATATGGCATTTTGTTACAGAGGTATATGCAACTGATGATTTTTGGGCGTTAGCATATTGAATCCCTTTGTTACGTTGGAGGTTGTTATAGGACGTTTTGTCACTGAAATGGCGGTTTGCTCTGAAAAATGATGCGAATGTAAAAAAAACGCAACTTTTCATTGACGTCTAGTGGTAAAAATTGATACACGTAGAGTAAAGCACAAGCAGAGAATTTGATATGCAGCACTTAAGCCACCTAGTAATGACCACCACCATTATTATTACCGACATTCACATTGTTGGGGCAGGCTGCTAAGTAACGGATTTAAAAAAAAAGGCCTGTATCCAACAAGATACAGGCCTTTTTTTGTACCATTTTTATGACTTATGGAGAAAGGGATGCGCGTTTTAAAGTTTGGAGGTTCATCATTAGCTGATGCAGATCGTTTTTTACGAGCGGCTGATATCATCGCTAATAATGCCCAGCAAGAAGAGCTAGCCGTTGTACTATCGGCTCCAGGAAAAACAACCAATAAGTTGGTCGCTGTTATTGAAGCTGCACTAAAAAATGGTGAAGCTGACGTACAAATCACAGAGATTGAATCATCATTCACGGATCTTTTTTCAGAGATTCAAGCAGTATTACCGGCTGTTGATGGTTCTGCATTTCAAGAGCAGATGGATACGTCTCTTGCTCAACTGAAACAGTTTGTGAATGGCATTAACCTGCTAGGTATGTGTCCGAATCACGTGAATGCTCGCATCATCAGTAAGGGTGAGCGAATCTCTATCCAGCTAATGAAAGCGGTACTTGAAGCGAAAGGTCAGCCTGCAAGCCTGATTGACCCAGTTCAATACCTATACGCTAAAGGTGACCACCTTGAAGCTATGGTTGATGTGGATGTGTCTACACAGAATTTCCGCCAATCACCCCTTCCACAAGGCCACGTGAACATCATGCCTGGCTTTACGGCTGGTAATGAAAAAGGTGAGTTAGTAACGCTTGGTCGTAATGGCTCCGATTACTCAGCCGCGGTACTTGCAGCGTGTCTACGTGCTGATTGTTGTGAGATCTGGACGGACGTCGATGGCGTTTACAACTGTGATCCACGCTTAGTGGATGACGCACGTCTGCTTAAATCGCTTAGCTACCAGGAAGCGATGGAGCTTTCTTACTTTGGCGCTTCAGTTCTACATCCGAAAACTATTGCCCCAATCGCACAATTCCATATTCCTTGCCTAATCAAAAACAGCTTTAACCCACAGGGTGCAGGTACATTGATTGGCCAAGATACGGGTGAAGATAACCTAGCAATCAAAGGTATCACTACGCTTAGCGACCTAACCATGGTTAACGTGTCAGGCCCTGGAATGAAGGGCATGGTAGGCATGGCGAGTCGTGTATTCGGCGCGATGTCTTCTGCTGGCGTTTCTATCGTCCTTATTACGCAATCTTCTTCTGAGTACAGCATCAGCTTCTGTATTGAATCGGCTGACAAAGTGAAAGCGAAACAAGTGCTATCAGACGCGTTTGAACTTGAACTAAAAGATGGTTTGTTAGAGCCCGTTGAGTTCATGGACGATGTAGCGATAGTTACGCTAGTCGGTGACGGTATGCGTACTTCACGTGGCGTTGCTTCTCAGTTCTTCTCTTCTCTAGCTGAAGTGAATGTCAACATTGTCGCTATTGCTCAAGGTTCATCTGAGCGAGCTATCTCTGCCGTTATCCCTGAAGATAAAATCTCAGAAGCGATCAAAGCGTGTCACGAGAATCTATTTAACTCGAAGCACTTCCTTGACGTATTCGTTGTCGGTGTTGGCGGTGTTGGTGGTGAGCTTGTTGACCAGATCCAACGTCAACAAGGCAAACTGGCTGAAAAAGGCATCGTGATTCGCGTATGTGGTTTAGCTAACAGCAAAGGGTTATTGCTAGACAGCGACGGTCTACCTTTAGATCAGTGGCGTGATCGCATGTCGAGTGCGACAGAAGAGTTTAGCTTAGCCCGCTTGAATGCACTTGTTCAGCGTAACCACATCATCAACCCAGTACTGGTTGATTGTACGTCTAGCGAAGGTATTGCTGCGCAATACGCTGATTTCCTAGCGGCTGGTTTCCACGTGGTAACACCAAACAAAAAAGCCAACACGGCAAGCATGGCTTACTACCATCAGCTTCGTGAGGTTGCACGTAACTCTCGTCGTAAGTTGATGTACGAGACAACAGTAGGCGCAGGCCTACCGGTTATCGAAAACCTACAGAACCTGATATCTGCAGGTGATGAACTTGAGAAGTTTAACGGCATTCTTTCTGGCTCATTGTCTTACATCTTCGGCAAACTTGATGAAGGTATGACACTAAGCCAAGCAACAAACATTGCAAAAGATAATGGCTTTACTGAACCGGATCCACGTGATGACCTGTCAGGTATGGATGTCGCGCGTAAGTTGCTTATTCTTGCTCGAGAAGCGGGCATGGCACTTGAGCTAGAAGATGTTGAAGTTGACCAAGCATTGCCACCGGGTTTTGATGATTCAGGTACGGTTGATGAGTTCATGGCTCGTCTTCCAGAAGCGGATGCATACTTCAAAGAGCAGTCAGCGATTGCAGCAAAAGAAGGCAAAGTGCTTCGTTATGTGGGTGAAATCGCGGAAGGTAAGTGTAAGGTTCGTATCGCTGCTGTTGATGGCGACGACCCAATGTTCAAGATTAAAGATGGCGAGAACGCTTTGGCATTCTACAGTCGTTACTACCAACCAATCCCACTAGTATTGCGCGGCTACGGTGCCGGTACTGAAGTTACAGCAGCAGGCGTATTCTCTGATGTAATGCGTACTCTTGGTTGGAAATTAGGAGTTTAGGAATGAGTTCAAGTGATATGGATGTTGTCGTTTATGCTCCTGCATCAATCGGTAATGTCAGCGTAGGGTTTGATGTTCTGGGGGCTGCAGTGTCTCCAATCAACGGCACATTACTGGGTGACCGAGTAATGGTTAAAGCCGGTGAGGAATCATTCTCACTAAAAACATCGGGCAGCTTTGTTTCTAAGTTGCCGACTGAAACCAAAGAAAATATTGTCTACGACTGTTGGGTTGTGTTCTCTCGTGAGTTAGACAAGAAAGGCGTTTCTGTTAAGCCTTTGGAGATGACACTAGAAAAGAACATGCCTATCGGTTCTGGTTTAGGTTCAAGCGCATGTTCAATAGTAGCTGCATTGGATGCTTTAAACTGTTTTCATGGTCAGCCATTGAATGAAACTGAACTGCTTGCCCTCATGGGTGAAATGGAAGGTAAGATTTCAGGCGGCATACATTACGATAATGTTGCACCTTGTTACCTCGGTGGTGTGCAGCTTATGCTTGAAGAGTTAGGCATCATTAGCCAAGAAGTACCGTGTTTTGATGACTGGTATTGGGTAATGGCTTATCCAGGTATTAAGGTTTCAACTGCTGAAGCGAGAGAAATCTTACCATCTCAATATCGTCGCCAAGATGTGATTGCTCATGGTCGCCATTTAGCGGGCTTCATCCACGCGTGTCACTCAGGCCAACCTGAACTAGCAGCGAAGATGATCAAAGACGTGATTGCGGAACCATATCGTGAGAAACTGCTTCCAGGGTTTGCTGATGCGCGTAAATACGCAATGTTGGCCGGTGCATTGGCTACTGGAATTTCTGGTAGTGGTCCCACTCTGTTTAGCATTTGCAAAGAACAAGATGTCGCCGAGCGTGTAGCACGCTGGTTAGAACAAAATTACGTACAAAATGAAGAAGGATTCGTTCACGTTTGTCGCTTAGATAAGCAAGGTTCGATCGTTACAGGAAGTGAGTTATGAAGCTGTACAACATCAAAGAAAATGACGAGCAAGTCTCTTTTAGCCAAGCTGTTCGTCAAGGTTTAGGCCGTAATCAAGGTCTATTTTTCCCATCAGAACTGCCTAAGTTCGATGATATCGATGCGCTGCTAGCAGAGGATTTTGTCCCTCGTAGCTCAAAGATTCTCTCGGCTTTAATCGGCGATGAATTACCAAAAGAACTGATTGATCAATTAGTGGATGCGGCGTTCCAATTCCCTGCACCTATTAAGCAAGTAAAAGACGGTGTTTACGCACTTGAGCTTTTCCACGGCCCGACACTCGCGTTTAAAGATTTTGGCGGCCGCTTTATGGCTCAATCTTTAGCCGCTGTTTCTGATGGTGGTCAAATCACTATCTTAACGGCAACATCAGGTGATACTGGCGCTGCGGTTGCGCATGCTTTCTACGGTATGAAAGACATCAATGTTGTGATTCTTTACCCGAAAGGCAAGATCAGCCCGCTGCAAGAAAAACTGTTCTGTACGCTAGGTAAGAACATCCACACCGTTGCGATTGATGGCGACTTTGATGCGTGCCAGGCGCTAGTGAAAGATGCGTTTGATGACGCTGAACTGCGTAAAGAGATTGGCTTAAATTCAGCAAACTCAATCAACATCAGCCGTCTAATGGCTCAAATTTGTTACTACTTTGAAGCGGCTTCTCAGCTAACTAAAGCGCAGCGTGAAAACCTTGTTATCTCTGTTCCAAGTGGTAACTTCGGTAACCTAACGGCTGGCCTTTTAGCTAAAGCTCTTGGTTTACCAGTGAAACGCTTCATTGCAGCAACTAACGAAAACGACACGGTTCCTCGTTACCTTGAAACGGGTAAATGGGATCCAAAGCCAACGGTTGCGACGACTTCAAACGCTATGGATGTAAGTCAGCCAAACAACTGGCCTCGTATCGAAGAGCTTTGCCAACTGAAAGGTTGGGGCTTAGATACATTGGGTAAAGGTAAGGTATCTGATGAGCAAAGTGCTGAGTCAGTACGTGATCTAAAAGCACAGGGTTACCTATGTGAACCACATGGTGCGATTGCTTACCGTCTACTGGAAGAGCAACTGCAAGAGAACGAAACTGGTCTGTTCTTGTGTACTGCACACCCAGCGAAATTCAAAGAAGTGGTTGATGATATTTTAGGTACGGATATTGAGTTGCCAGGTCCATTGGCTAAGCACGCAGTGATGGAATTGTTATCTGAAGATCTAGACAATGACTTTGACGCTCTGAAAACGGTACTTCGCCGAGTTCAACCGTAACGTTTATCTGTATTGTTGAATAAATAAAAACGGCGCTCAATGAGCGCCGTTTTTGTATTCTAATCTAAGTTCTAAAAATTATAGAGACTCAGTGAAAGTACGTGCGATAACGTCACGTTGCTGTTCAGTTGTTAGAGAGTTGAAACGTACAGCGTAACCCGATACACGGATCGTTAGTTGTGGGTAGTTCTCTGGGTGAGCAACGGCATCTTCTAGCGTTTCACGCTTAAGAACGTTAACGTTTAGGTGTTGACCACCTTCGATGCGTGGTGCTGCTTCGATAGCAACTTCACGGCTTTCGTACTCGCCTAGGTCTGCTGCTGAGATAACTTGGTCAGCTTCGAAACCTGAAGTAGCAACAACACAACGAGCTTCATTCTTCTCGCTATCTAGTAGCCAGATTGAGTTTAGTAGGTCATCGTTTGCTGCTTTAGTAATTTGAATACCTTGGATCATAACTATCTCCTAGTCCACTGAATGTGGTTTGATTATGGTGTTAACTTTCGATTTTTATTGAGCTGGGTAATATATACCTAATATCAGTAAGGTTAACATTGATTTAAGTCAAAAAACAACCAAAAACCATATTTTTACAAAGGTTATTATATTGAGGTAAATCAATAAAACCTTTGAAAACAAACTAATTACAAAATATTTTAAAGTATAAAAAATATTTAACAGTCTTATTTGTTGTAAGTTTACTACATTTGTTGTGTTTTTATTGAACTACAAACGATACGACCCTTTATTTATTAAGCATTCTAAAAGTGTAAAGTGATTTAATGACAAACAATAATTCATCCTCAAAACCTGAAACTAATATTAAGTTTATTGGTGCTCATGTGTCTGCTGCTGGCGGTGTTGATCAAGCGCCAATGCGCGCTCGCGAGATTGGTGCGAATGCGTTCGCACTGTTTACTAAAAACCAGAGACAATGGGCTGCAAAACCACTCGAAGCTAAAACCATCAGCGCCTTTAAAGCCAACTGCAAAATGTTAGGTTTTAGTGCCGAACACATTCTTCCTCATGACTCCTACCTTATTAACTTAGGAGCACCAGAAGAAGAGAAGCTAGAGAAATCGCGTGCGGCCTTTATTGATGAAATGGAGCGTTGTAATCAACTTGGGTTAACGCTGTTGAATTTTCATCCTGGGAGTCATTTAAAGAAAATCTCAGAAAGCGAATGTTTGGCGAAGATCGCTGAATCGATCAACCTGGCTCACCAAGCGGTACCTGATGTGATTGCGGTGATTGAGAATACTTCAGGGCAGGGCACTAACCTAGGGTGGAAGTTTGAGCACCTAGCAGAGATCATCGACCAAGTAGAAGATAAGTCACGCGTGGGTGTGTGCTTAGATACCTGCCATACCTTTACTGCCGGTTATGACCTACGAACAAAAGAAGCGTGTGAGCATACTTTTGCAGAGTTCGATCGTATCGTGGGTATGCACTATCTAAGAGCAATGCACATCAATGATTCAAAAGCTGAGTTCGCAAGCCGAGTTGATAGACATCATTCTTTAGGAAAAGGTGAAATTGGCTGGGATTGTTTTGAGTATATCGCTTCAGATTCTCGCTTTAATGGTATTCCTTTAATCTTAGAAACTATTGATTCAACGATTTGGAAAGAGGAAATTCAACAACTTAGAATGTTTCATTACTCAGTAATGGCTGAAAGTGAAGATGCGTAATAAATAGAGGGGAAAATTAATTTCCTTCTATTTCTCATAATTGGCACCTTTCTTTCATAGTCTTAAAGTGAATATGTAGTTCACGAAGTCTTATAGGAGGTGCCTTTATGTATTCACAAGCCCAAACTTCAACTGTAGCTGTAGCCAGTCGTTTACCGACACCAAACCGTCATGTTCATAGTCACGGCCACCATCGTACACCGCAAAAAAGTGGTTAATCGAACTTAATTTAAATTGCAGTACCTCTATTAGTTTTCAAGAAACAGTGTTTACTTAATAAAGGTGACTACTCAAGAGAGGACGGTTTATCAAGAAACAGCGACTTCTCAACAAGCGAACCCTACACATCATGTTTATTGATAGCTGTATGAGGTATAACTAGAGCCTTATTTAGGACAGTTAGCCGATACAGCTATTTTTTTGTCTGGTGAAAGGTCAACACGCCCTAGAAACCTTGATGATTGGGAAGTAAAACGATGAGCGCACCAAAAACTTGGGAATCCATTATTAATGATGAACGTGAGAAAGAGTACTTTCAGAGTGTTCTCACTTTTGTCGAACAGCAACGTAATAATGGGAAAACCATCTATCCTCCCCAGGAGCAGGTGTTCAGTGCTTTCGAGATGACGCCTTTTGAGTCTGTACGCGTGGTTATCCTAGGGCAAGACCCTTATCACGGTGCTAACCAAGCTCACGGTTTAGCATTCTCTGTGCTACCTGGCATTAAAATCCCACCTTCGCTGCGTAATATGTACAAGGAACTCGCACAAGACATAGAAGGCTTTGAGACCCCTAGCCATGGATATCTTGATACTTGGGCGTCACAAGGGGTATTGATGCTAAATACTGTACTGACAGTAGAAGAGGCAAAAGCGCACTCACATGCTAAGTGTGGTTGGGAAACTTTTACTGATGCCATTATTGCTGAGTTGAATCAGCGTTCTCAACCGGTCATCTTTTTGCTTTGGGGCGCACATGCTCAGAAGAAAGGCCAAACGATTGATGCAGACAAACATCATGTGCTGGTCGCACCTCATCCATCGCCATTATCCGCACGTCGTGGTTTCTTCGGTTGTCAGCACTTCTCAACAACGAATAAGCTGCTTTCTTCTATTGATCAACAACCTATTGATTGGCTATTACCAACAAAATTGTAGATTGGTGGTTTTCTGAGCAGGGTCAAACCATAAATAAGTATCTTCGTATACACTTGTAAATAGTAGGTGTAATGGAGTGCAATACTATGATGATTGAAAGGATAAGACGAGAGCATGGTTATATGGCGCGTTTGCTCGCGATTCTCAATAACAAGTTAGAGTGTCTAAAGCAAGAGCGTGAAATAAACTATAGCCTGATTGCAGAGGTGGTTCATTACTTGATGAACCATTCAGACAAGGTGCATCATCCTAAAGAAGATGTCATCTATCGGTATTACCTTAAGCAATATGGCAGTGACCAAGTGATTGAAGACTTGGAGCTAGAGCATCAATTGCTTTCGGAAAAAACCGCCGATTTTTTGGGTTTAGTCGACATGATCCTCCAAGACGCGGTGGTTCCTCAGCACGTGTTTATTGAGCAGCTTGAAGCCTTTGTAAAAGCGCAGCGAAAACATATGGAATATGAAGAGAAGCATGTGTTGCCGATGATTATTGAGGCATTTACTGTAAAAGATTGGCAAGAGGTTGAGTTGCAATGGCTTCAACCGGAAAACGATCCTGTCTTTGGAGAGACGATTGCTGATCAATACCGCCAGCTCGCGGCTCGTGTACGACAAAATGAACAAGAGTGCGTTTAGTTCATGAATAACCGCTAATATGAGTTTTTAAGCGCCTCTTTTTTGAGGTGTCTTCTATATTAGTCATCTTGTACTTACTCGGCCTTTATCTTCGGTTATTGGCGTTCAAAAACGCTTTGAATTGGCGAGTGACCATATTCAGGACGGGACACATACAATAAAAAGGCACCTATAAAGGTGCCTTTTAGTTTCTATTTATTATCGTACTGTATTTTCTTGTCGTGCTGATTAAAGCTTTATATCGTCGAGGCTAAAGTCGAGACCTAGGTTCATCTCTCTTAGCTCTTTCTCAAGCTGTTTACGATCGTTGATTGCCTCGATTTCACGCCATTTACGCTTGAGTGGTTTAGATCGTGTTTTTTGAGTTGTACGAGGCATTTCTAGTTCTGATATATCATCGAATTGAAAGCTATCCATAAGCCATATCTCCTTCCGTGGGACTCGTTCTTACGAACCATTAAATATCATATTTAGTTCTACAATAACCTTGATTTGTTTCTCATTTGTTTCAAATCTATGAAGTTTTTGTTCTGTTTTTTTATGCATGCTCACACATTGCAGTGATTTTAATGTACAAAAAACAAGCAAACAAACCTAAGTAAACGATTAAATTAGGGGTTCTTGAATGTTAATTCATTGTGCGAAAGGGATATCATTTTGACTACAATGCATTGAGTTGCTCATTATGCTGTGCGATATGGGAATCTTGTTGTTCTAGAAAAATGCACAGATCTTCACTATACCTTGTAAAGCCTAGGCTGACGCCATTTTTATAGGATGGTGTTCTTGTTCTGGTGAGGTACTGGTTGTTGTTGAGATTATGTCCCGATAATGTGACTTTTATTGGGCTCAATTGTTTTAAATTGTGTTAACAAAAGGTGTATTATTAGTGAAATGTCATTTAAATATAAGTGTAGTTGCATATTGATTTTTAGGCCGTCTCGCTGCATTATCCGCCCGTCAAAAAATACACTGATACGTAAAATGGATGCATGAAGCGACATTTACAATCTAGATCGCAGCAAATAAATATAAAACTAATGCCGACACAACTATTGACACTGGCATAGGTGATCTAGAGGAAGGCTCGGAAGCAAGATCAGTGCTTAAACTCAATTACGAGGTTCACGTGACAGACTTAATCAATTTGATGAACGATCTCCTTTGGGGATCTATCTTAGTTTACTTGCTAGTTGGTGTGGGTATCTACTTCACTGTACGACTAGGCTTCATTCAATTCCGCCATTTTGGCCATATGTTCTCTGTTCTTCGAAACAGCCGTAAAGCAGACAGTGCTGGTATCTCTTCTTTCCAAGCTCTTTGTACTAGTCTTGCTGCTCGTGTCGGTACAGGTAACATGGCAGGTGTTGCTGTTGCTCTTACCGCTGGTGGCCCAGGTGCTATCTTCTGGATGTGGCTAATCGCAATGCTAGGTATGGCAACATCGTTTGCAGAAAGCACACTAGCACAGCTATACAAAACGCGTGATAACGACGGTAACTACCGTGGCGGTCCTGCATACTACATGGAGAAAGGCCTAGGTATGCGTTGGATGGGAGTTTTATTCTCTATCTTCCTAATCATCGCATTCGGTCTGGTATTCAATGCCGTTCAAGCTAATGCAATCGCAAGTGCGATGAATACAGCATTCGATTTTGAGCGCGGTTATGTTGGTGTTGGTATCGTAATTATCTCTGCATTCGTTATCTTCGGTGGTATCCGTAAGATTGCGCGTACCGCAGAAATTATTGTTCCAGTCATGGCATTGGCTTACCTAGCGATAGCTATCTACGTAATGCTAATGAACATTGAGAAAGTGCCTGAAGTTTTGGCTCTTATCTTCAAGAGTGCGTTTGGTCTACAAGAAGCCGCAGCGGGTGGTTTAGGCTATGCGATTGCTCAAGCGATGATTAACGGTATCAAACGTGGTCTGTTCTCGAACGAAGCCGGTATGGGTTCTGCGCCAAACGCAGCAGCTTCAGCAACGCCTTACCCGCCGCACCCAGCATCACAAGGTTATGTGCAAATGCTAGGCGTATTCATGGACACTATTGTTATCTGTTCTGCAACAGTAGCAATTATCTTGATGTCTGGTGAGTATGTACCACACGGTGAAGTGACGGGTATCGAACTAACGCAGCGTGCACTAACAGCACAAGTGGGCGAATGGGGTGGTATCTTTGTCGCGGTAGCAATTTTCTTCTTTGCTTTCACTTCAATCATTGCAAACTACTCGTACGCTGAAACGAACCTTATCTTCCTAGAGCACAACAACAAGAAAGGTCTAGTACTGTTCCGTATTGTTGTTCTGGGTATGGTGATGTTTGGTTCTTTAGCGACACTGCCAACGGTATGGGCTCTTGCTGACGTATCTATGGGTCTAATGGCGATTGTTAACTTGGTAGCGATTATCTTGCTATCAGGCATCGTGATTAAGCTAGCGAAAGATTACAACCGTCAACTAGACGCGGGTAAAGTACCCACGTTCGATGCGGACGATTTCCCTGAGCTTAAGGCTCAATTGGAAGACGGTATTTGGGTTAACAACAAGAAGTAATTTTGTTGGAGCGATGAATAGCTCAACCTAACACGATTAGAAAGGCTAAGGTTTCGACCTTAGCCTTTTTCTTTGCCTGTGATTTTTCTTTGTCTGCGACCTTTTCTTTGTAAGCGGCTTATAGCTAGATCTGTCTATCAAAGTAATAGGAAGAGTCATAAAGACAAGTTAATGTTTTTTCTATACTCTAGCTGCATCCAGTTAGATAACCGATTAGGGTAAAGTTATGTTAGTTGTCGTTTCTCCAGCCAAAACACTTGATTACGAATCACCATTAGCGACTGAGCGCTTCAGCCAACCTGAGTTTGTTGAACATTCCGCTGAGTTGATTGAAGAGTGCCGTAAACTGACGCCAGCAGATATCTCTGCATTGATGAAAGTCAGCGATAAAATCGCAGGGTTGAACGTAGCGCGCTTTGAGCAGTGGAGCGAAACCTTTACCCAAGATAATGCACGCCAAGCAATCCTAGCCTTTAAGGGTGATGTGTACACTGGCTTAGATGCTGAAACTCTGTCGGACGATGATTTTGACTACGCACAGAATCACCTGCGCATGCTTTCTGGCTTATATGGTTTATTGAAGCCATTGGATTTGATGCAACCTTACCGCCTAGAGATGGGTACACGCTTAGCCAATGCTCGCGGTACTAACCTGTATCAATTCTGGGGCAATATCATCACAGATAAGCTGAATGAAGCTCTGAACGCTCAAGGCGACAATGTGTTGATCAACCTGGCATCGAACGAATACTTTAAAGCCGTCAAGCCGAAGAGCCTTGATGGCCAAATCATCACGCCAGTATTTAAAGATTGTAAGAACGGTCAGTACAAGGTGATCAGTTTTTACGCGAAGAAAGCGCGTGGCATGATGGCTCGCTATATTATTGAGAACAAAATCGATTCAGTCGAAGCGCTGACTCAATTTGATACGGCGGGTTACTACTTCGTTGAAGAAGAATCAAATGCGAAAGAGTTAGTCTTCAAGCGTGAAGAGCAAAACTAACGGCTCTCGATTCGAGATATCAATAGACTGCAGTAACAACATATTACAGTAACAACATGTTCTGATTCTAATATATCCCTGATAGAGAAAAGCCCCATGCAGAGAACTGCATGGGGCTTTTTATTGAATCATTGAAGACGTTAAATTACTTGCTCTTAACGGCTTTCTTTTTCTTAGCGATTTTCTTTTTCTTAGCGATTTTTTGTTTCGCTACCGCTTTCTTATCTTCTTTATTCGGCTTCTTCTTCTTAGTCACCGCGGCTTTCTTATGCGTAGGGCGCATGCCTTCGATAAAGCGTTCTTTGATCGCGTCTTCAGTGTAACGAGCTACACGTTCAATCATTAACTGATCGTGCGCTTCGATGATCGAAACAGCGTTACCTTTTTTACCCGCGCGCGCCGTACGGCCGATACGGTGAAGGTATACATCAGCGGTACGTGGCATGTCGTAGTTGATCACGTGACTGACATCTGGAAGGTCGATACCACGAGCTGCCACATCGGTTGCTAGCAATACGTTGATAGAACCATCACGGAAACGAGCGATAGCGTTGTTACGACGATCTTGAGGCATTTCACCTTGGATCCACACACATGGAATTTTTGCGCTTTCTAGTTGAGCACGAAGATCACCTAGGCGATCACGAGTCTTCAAGAAGATGATGCTGCGTTCAGCTTGTTCTGTGATGATATGTTTTAGGATATCAAGTTTGTGTTTAGCTGAATCGGCACGGTGGTACCACTGAGTGATTTTCTTACGCTCACGAAGCGATGATTTAGCATCGATCTCCGCTGGGTTTTTAAGTAGATCTTCAGTGAAGCCTTCAATACCTTTACCTTCTAGCGTTGCTGAGAATAGTAAAGTTTGTTTACGCCAGCGACACTCTGCTGACAAACGGTCAACAACAGGACCAAAGCCCATATCTAGCATACGGTCGGCTTCATCCAGTACTAGCCATTCAATCGCACGACAGTCAAAACGCTCGCCTTCAATGTATTCCATTAAACGACCAGGTGTTGCTACTACGATATCTTGGGTAGTACTTAAGATATCAGCGTGCTCTTGGTACATCACACCGCCTGTGATCGTGAAGATATTCAGGCTAGTGTATTTGGCCAGTTCACGTGCTTGTTCGGTGATTTGCATTGCTAGCTCACGCGTTGGCGTCAGGATAAGCATACGTGCAGGGCCAGATTTCTTACGTGGGAAATCCAGTAGGTATTGCAATGCTGGCAATACAAATGAAGCTGTTTTACCAGTACCTGTTGGCGCAGAAGCCAAAACGTCTCTTCCATCTAACGCTTGTGGGATAGCTTCAGCTTGTATCTGTGTTGGGCGTTCGTAGCCCATTTCGTCAATTGCTTTAAGCAGCTCTTGGTTTAGATCGAGTTCTGCAAAGGTTCTGATCACTGTTGTTTCTCCACAAGCAATAAATGTTTCTGCCTCAAAAAGCAGACGATAAAAAAGAGTAGTCGGACATTATAGAAGCATTAGTGATTAGGATCACATGGTATTTGCTACATCTTGAGATAAAAATCTTTAGTAAGTGCAATAAATGCCTCGCTATAACCATTATTGTTGTGGATCGTGAGCGATTCACACTGCAAATCTTGCTCGCAAGCAGGATCTTTAGATAACTCAAACAAGATTCGGCTAGCTGGTTTTTTGTCTGTTGTTTTCACATCAAGGCGTTTTGCTAGATACCAACCACATTGCTGGGCAAGCTTAATGAAACCTTCTCCTTCTGGAGTCGGTAGTATGAAGCTGGCGGTAGCGGCTTCGGTCGTGATCTCGAAACAGCGCTGAGCAAGCTCAAGGTGATCCAAGCTGTTGGTGTGCCTCGCGGTGGCTCTTTGGCTTTGCTGTGCCTGCTCTCCAGAGTTGAAGTAGGGCGGATTACAAATTATTGCATCAAATCGTTGCGAGAAATCCGTGGTTAACACGCTGCCATGATGAAGGGAGATGCGATCTTGCCAAGGCGACTGCTCAATATTGACTGTGGCAGCATCAATGGCGTGCTGATCAATATCTATCGCAGAGATTGAAGCATCCTCAAAACGCTGCGCAGCCATCAAGGCCAACAGACCTGTTCCTGTTCCAATATCGAGTACACATGATCTTTGTGGCAGGCTTACCCACGCGCCAAGTAACACGCCATCGGTACTGACGGGCATGCCGCTTTGTCCTCCGTAAATCGAGAATTTTTTGAAATTGAAGCTTTTGGTTTCGGTTTTTTTGTCTTTCATGAATGTTCTGGATATCGATATATTTTAAGTGATTAGCTCTAATGTTAATTAATTGTATGACTCAATGTTCTATTTGAGAATTCATTGTTGTTAATTATGGTTAGCTTATAATTATGGCAATATTTCCATATCCAGTGGAATCCACTGCTTTTGGTTCTCAAATGCAAATTTATATGGTGTTTTTTTGTGGTGACTTGCAGCTAGCCAAGTGTTTCGTCATTATGCGCGACTATTTTATAGATTGATTGGCAGCTTCTAGCTGTAACATTCACGTAAGCACAACATAAATTCATAAATATAATTAAGGATTATCTGTGAAACAGAGTCTAAAACTAACAGATATAATGGCATTGGGCTTTATGCTTTTTGCGTTTTTCTTAGGTGCGGGTAACATCATCTTCCCACCTCTTGCTGGCCAATTAGCTGGTGACCACTTTCTTCCAGCGATGTCTGGTTTCCTGCTGACCGCCGTTGGTCTGCCGTTAATCACTATCGTCGCAGTTGCAGTGGCTGGTGGCTCTTGGGGTCATCTAACGAAAGATCTTCCAAAGCGAGCTGCCACTATCATGGCTGTGCTGATCTTTATCATCATCGGTCCTGCATTCGCTGCGCCACGTACCGGCCTTGTTGCTTATGAGATGGCGGTGAAACCGTTCTTCATCGATGCCTCTCAAGCTCACCTCACTCTTTTTTCGATTGCATTTTTTGTGGTAGCGATGTTCTTCTCATGGTCGCAAGGTAAGCTTATCGACGTAATCGGCAAGGTACTGACACCTGCACTATTTGTTGGTTTGGTTGTACTGGCAGTTGCTGTGTTCGTTAACCCACAAGGCGACATTCTTGCGGCTCACGGTGAGTACATTACTCAGCCACTGACCAAAGGTTTCCTTGAAGGCTACAACACCATGGATACGTTTGCTTCATTGATGTTTGGTATGCTGATTGTTGATGCGATTCGCAGCAAGGGCATTACTGATCGTGCAGCGACGACTAAGTATCTGATCAGCGCAGGTTGCATTGCAGCAGCGGGTCTAGCGTTTGTTTACATCTCTTTGTTCTTCTTAGGCGCAACGAGTGCAACAGTTGCAGCGGGTGCTGACAATGGCGGCGCTATCTTAAGCCTTTACGTTCAATCACTGTTTGGCCCATCAGGTCAGCTTGTACTTTCAGTGATCGTATTGCTAGCTTGTCTAACAACGGCGATTGGCCTTGTATCCGCATGTTCTGATTACTTCAGCTCGTTAACACCGCTGTCTTACAAGACTTGGGTAATCATTAACGGTGTGGCTTGTGCAACCGTAGCGAATGTTGGCCTTTCTCAGCTTATTTCTCTGTCTGTACCCGTGCTGTTTGCACTGTACCCAGTCGCTATCGCGTTGGTTGCTCTGACGTTCTTACGTAGCCGTTTCCCTAATCCAAAAGCCGCTTACCGTGTGGTTGTATTAGTGTCTCTACTGTTTGCTCTTATCGATGGCGCTAAAGTAGCGGGTATCGATGTATCTGCACTTAACATGCTGCCATTGTTTGAGATCGGCATGGGTTGGTTATTACCAACGACTGCGGCAATCATCTGCATGTTCTTTGTTGGTAAAGCAACAGAGCAAGAGATGGCAGAAGAGACGGCTTAATCTTCCGTTGAGATTAAATCGCTAGTCTGTATTCAATCAAAAATTGAATAGAAAAGGCCTCATTACTTCGCAGTAATGAGGCCTTTTTGTATCTAATCGATGATGTTCTTTCTGCCTGAAGCTCTTAGCTCTAAGGAAGCAGAACTTATAGCTTTTCGCTGTACTCGACGAGTACTTGTTCAACCCAAGTTGCGATACGTTCGTCGCTGAGTTCGTACTGTGAATCTTCATCCAGAGCCAAACCAACAAACTGAGACTTGTCTTCTGTTAATGCTTTAGATGCTTCGAATTCGTAGCTATCATCGTTTGGCCAGAAGCCAACAAACTCTGCTCCGGCGGTTTTTAGTTCGTCGTGCAATAGACCCATCGCATCCAAGAACCACTCTCCGTAACCTTCTTGATCGCCTAGACCAAACAGTGCCACAACCTTGCCTTTCATTGGTGTGGTTGCGATGTCTTCCCACAGTTCATTCCAGTCTTCTTGAATCTCACCGAAATCCCACGTAGAGATGCCAAGCAGTAAAAGGTCGTAGTCCGCCATAAAAGAAAGAGGGGTTTCTTTCACGTTATGGATATCAACTAGGTCTTCACCAATAATGCCGCGAATTTTCTCTGCTGCCATTTCGGTATAGCAGGTGGTTGAGCCGTAAAATAATCCAATTTTCATAGCAAACGTTCGATTTTAATTTCAGATGGCGAATTCTAACCATAAATCGACTTCGATTGCAGCGATTATCCGCTCAAGTCGTAATTTTTATGGCATTCATATTTGCTCTGACATACTCTCAAAACAGTTTCCAATATTGTGAGTAACACTATGCAGTCGCCTCAAGGGCAGAGCGCAGACCACGGTCTCGTTGAACAGTTTTTAGATGCTATGTGGATGGAGAGAGGGTTATCTGAGAATACTCTTGTCTCGTATCGTACCGATTTGTCAAAGCTACTTACGTGGATGGAAAAAAATAATTATCGTCTCGATTTTATTAGCCTTTCAGGGTTACAGGATTATCAAGGTTGGTTAGCCGACGCCGATTTTAAACAGACTTCTCGAGCTCGTATGTTGTCGGCAATTCGTCGTCTGTTCCAATACCTGCACCGCGAGAAAGTGAGAGGGGATGACCCAAGTGCATTGTTGATCAGCCCTAAACTGCCACAACGCCTACCGAAAGATTTAAGTGAAGAACAAGTTGATGCTTTGCTTGAGTCACCTGATCCCAACGATCCTATTGAGCTTCGCGACAAAGCGATGCTTGAGTTACTCTATGCTACTGGGTTGCGTGTTACGGAACTGGTCAGTTTAACGATGGAAAACATCAGCCTAAGACAAGGCGTGGTTCGTGTAATTGGTAAGGGCGGCAAAGAACGCTTGGTTCCGATGGGCGAAAATGCGGTGGATTGGATAGAGACTTTTATTGAACAAGGTCGCCCGCAATTACTCGGTGAAAAGAGTTCTGATGTCGTTTTCCCTAGCAAACGTGCCAAGCAAATGACCCGTCAGACGTTTTGGTACCGTATTAAGCATTATTCGGTTATTGCTGGTATCGATACTGAGTTATTGTCACCACACGTATTAAGACACGCTTTTGCGACTCATTTACTGAACTATGGTGCAGATCTCAGGGTCGTACAGATGTTGCTTGGGCATAGTGACTTATCGACAACTCAAATTTATACTCACGTGGCGACAGAAAGGCTGAAGCAAATTCACGCTCAGCATCATCCACGTGCTTAAATCCATTTATTTTTAAGGTGAACTTAATGAGCGTATTACGCCGTCTTCCTTTACTAGCGCTTCCTCTTATTATTACTGCATGCAATGCATCAGAAGCAAAAGTAGAACCAACATCAACAGCCGTAGAAGTTGCTCCAGCTCAAGCTATCGATACTGAAGCGTTAACTCAGCGTTTTGAAAAAATCGGTATCAAAGTAGATAAGATTGTTCCTTCGGATATCGATGGTCTGTTAGAGGTTCAAACGAACAGCGGTGTTATCTTTTCTTCTCCAGAGGGCGATCACTTTTTAGCCGGTACACTTTACTCTTTGGACGACAACGGTAAATTCAGCGATGTGCTTGCTGAGCGTCAAGCTCCATTAAATGCTGAAAAAGTTGCAGCAATGTCGGATACCGTCATCGAATATAAAGCAGATAACGAAAAGTACGTCGTGACAGTATTTACTGATATTACGTGCGGTTACTGTGTTCGTCTGCATAGCCAAATGCAAGGCTATAACGACCTAGGTATCACCGTTCGCTACATGGCTTACCCGCGCCAAGGCGCAACTGGACAAGTTGCCGACCAAATGGCAGCAATCTGGGCATCAGAAGATCCAAAAGCAGCGATGCACAATGCGAAAGTTAATCGTGAAATGCCATCGGCTGGTACTGATCTCACAGAGCAGAAGCAAATTATTGCGAAACAGTATCAACTGGGTCGTGAGCTTGGCATTAACGGCACTCCAGCTATCGTGCTAGCAAGTGGCGAGTTGGTGAGTGGTTACTTACCGCCAGCACAACTTATCCAACGTTTAGAGCAATAATATCGTTTCTGTATTGCCAATTTATCCCCCATGTTTTTGATTTAAGGAGTGGCCTGATTGATATCGGGCCCATTTTTATATGATAGAGATCCAACGCCGCCCTGAGGTCGACATTTCAGTCTTACCTGCTCACTTACCTGACTTGTTAAAGCGCATTTATGTGAGTCGCGGAATCGACAGTGCTGAGCAACTGGAGACGGCTGCGAAAGGCTTACACTCCTATCAAAAACTGGGTGGTATCGATGCTGCGGTAGAGCTGTTGTTCAACGCGATTCAGCAGCAAAAACGCATTATCATTGTCGGTGATTTTGATGCCGATGGCGCAACCAGTTCTGCACTGTCTGTGCTTGCTCTGCGTATGTTGGGCAGCTCTAACGTTGATTATCTGGTACCAAACCGTTTTGAAGATGGTTATGGCTTGAGCCCTGAGGTTGTCGAGCAGGCAATCGAACTTGGCGCTGAAGTAATCATGACGGTCGATAATGGTGTCTCTTCGATTGATGGTGTCCGTTTCGCGAAAGAGAAAGGGCTAGACGTTCTGGTTACAGACCATCACTTGCCAGGGAATGAATTGCCAATCGCTGATGCGATGGTCAATCCGAACCTAGAAAGCTGCGCTTTTCCTTCGAAAGCCTTGGCGGGTGTTGGTGTCGCTTTCTATCTGATGATGGCACTTTGTGTTCATATGCGTAAATTGAACTGGTTTGCAGAGCGCGGTATGACAGAACCTAAGCTGATGGAACTGATTGACCTTGTGGCACTTGGTACGGTCGCGGATGTGGTTCCACTCGATGAGAATAACCGAATCTTGGTACACCAAGGGCTACAACGCATTCGTGCGGGTAAAGCTCGTCCGGGTATTCAAGCCTTGATTGAAATTGCTAAGCGAGATGCTAAGCGTTTAGTCGCCTCTGATTTTGGTTTTGCGCTTGGTCCACGTATCAATGCTGCGGGCCGATTAGATGACATGTCTTTTGGTGTTGAACTGTTAATGAGCAATAACATCCATGCAGCGCGTCGAATGGCGAGTGAGTTGGATGGCTTAAATCAAACTCGTAAAGAGATCGAAGAGGGCATGAAACAAGAGGCGATGGCTTTTTGTGAGCGCCTAGAGTTTGGTAAAGATGATTTGCCTTCTGGCTTGGCGCTGTTCCAACGTGATTGGCACCAAGGTGTGATTGGTATTTTGGCTTCGCGTATCAAAGACAAATACCATCGTCCTGTTATTGCTTTCGCCGATGGCGGAGAAGGGACGATCAAAGGTTCTTGTCGTTCGATTCCGGGTTTGCATATGCGTGACGCTTTAGATCGTATTGATACACAAAACCCTGGATTGATTCTTAAGTTCGGTGGTCACGCAATGGCTGCAGGTTTGAGCATCATGGAAAAAGACTTTGATCGCTTCAATAAACTGTTCGACGACGTTGTGAAAAAAGAGCTCGGAGAAACTGCGCTCAAAGGCATTATCTTATCGGATGGTGAGTTGTTGCCAGAAGAGTTCTCAATGCATACCGCCGAAACTCTGCGTTCAGGTGGCCCGTGGGGCCAGGCTTTCCCAGAACCTATCTTTGATGGTGAGTTTAAAGTCCTGCATCAAAAACTGGTAGGTGAAAAGCACCTTAAGCTGATGCTAGAACCTCTATACAAAGGCCACCCAACCAACGTGATGATTGATGGTATTGCCTTCAATGTGGATCTACGTCGTTGGCCTGATGCATCGGTTAAAACGGTACACCTCGCATTTAAACTGGATATCAACGAGTTTCGTGGCAATCAATCGTTGCAGCTGATGGTTGACCATATTGAAGCCAAATAGTTGAAGCTAAATAGCGTTATCGTTCACTGAATGATGTTCATCATTTAGCCCCAAATTCAACAAGCTCTGTTCAAAAACAGGGCTTGTTTTCTTTCTTTCCCCTACAAATTTCACGTGTTTTTTCTGTCTGTCAATTTTATATTCCATTAAGTTGTTGAATCTTGGCTTTCCGCTCTAAAAAATTCTGTATCTCCGTCACACTTTTGAGTACAATTCTTCGGTTAAATTCTACTCATAAATGATGAGCTAAAATGTTTGAAATCAATCCTATTAAAAACCGTCTGCAGGATGTGTCTGAACGCACAAATATCCTGAGGGGGTATCTTTGACTATGACGCTAGAAAAGAGCGTCTAGAAGAAGTAAACGCAGAATTAGAACAACCGGATGTATGGAACGAACCTGAGCGTGCTCAAGCGCTAGGTAAAGAACGTTCTGCATTGGAAGCAGTAGTAGAAACGATCGACCAACTTGACCAAGGTGTTGAGGATGTTGAGGGTCTATTAGAGCTTGCGGTTGAAGAAGAAGACCAAGAAACGTTTGACGAAATCGAACCAGAATTAGCAGAGCTAGAAGCTAAGCTAGAAAAACTGGAATTCCGTCGTATGTTTGCTGGCGATCACGACGCATCAGATTGCTACATCGATTTACAGTCAGGCTCGGGCGGTACAGAAGCTCAAGATTGGACTTCAATGATGTTGCGTATGTACTTACGTTGGGCAGATTCGAAAGGCTTCAAGACCGAAGTGATCGAAGTGTCTGATGGTGATGTTGCTGGCCTTAAAGGCGCAACGGTACGTATTTCTGGTGAATACGCTTATGGTTGGTTACGTACAGAGACAGGTGTTCACCGTCTAGTTCGTAAGTCACCATTTGATTCAAGTGGCCGTCGTCATACTTCATTTGCATCTGCGTTTATCTACCCAGAGATTGATGACAACATTACGATCGATATTAATCCTTCTGATTTACGTATTGACGTATACCGTGCCTCTGGTGCTGGTGGTCAACACGTAAACACCACGGAATCGGCGGTACGTATTACTCACGTTCCAACCAACACCGTGGTTCAATGTCAGAATGACCGTTCGCAGCATAAGAACAAAGACCAAGCGATGAAGCAGCTACGTGCTAAGCTTTTTGAACTTGAGATTCAAAAACAAAATGCTGAAAAACAAGCGAGCGAAGAAACGAAATCAGACATCGGTTGGGGCAGTCAAATCCGCTCTTACGTACTGGATGATTCTCGTATCAAAGATTTGCGCACCGGCATCGAAAATCGCAATACTCAAGCGGTTCTTGACGGTGACTTAGACAAGTTTATTGAAGCTAGCCTGAAATCAGGTCTGTAAGCTTCACCAACTATTAAGCTTTACCAATAATATTGGTAAAAATGCCTATATTTTCAAAGATATAGCTGTCCAAATTATAAAAGCAAGGTACATCTCTAATGACTGATGCTGTTCAAAACGAAAACGCACAAGAAGCTTCTTCACGTGAAGAGAACAAACTAATCGCTGAGCGCCGTAGCAAGCTGGATCACATCCGCTTGAACTGCAAAGCGAACGGTCACCCAAATGATTTCCGTCGCGAGCACCTAGCTGGCGATCTTCAAGCGGAATTCGGTGAGAAGACTAAGGAAGAGCTAGAAGAGCTTAACCACATCGTTGCGATCGCTGGTCGTATTATGGCGAAGCGTGGTCCATTCCTTGCGATTCAAGAAACTTCTGGTCGTATCCAAGCATACGCAGCGAAAGACGTTCAAAAAGTACTGAAAGAGAAGTACCAAGGCCTAGATATCGGTGACATCATCGGTGTTAAAGGTGCGCTTCACAAATCAGGTAAAGGCGATCTTTACGTGAACATGGAAGAGTTTGAACTGCTAACGAAAGCACTTCGTCCTCTGCCAGAGAAGTTCCATGGTCTAACTGACCAAGAGATGCGTTACCGTCAGCGTTACGTTGACCTAATCGTGAACGAAGACTCTCGTAACACATTCATCGTGCGTTCTAAGCTTGTGTCTTCAATCCGTAACTTCATGAGCTCAAAAGGCTACCTAGAAGTTGAAACGCCAATGATGCACGTGATCCCAGGTGGTGCAACAGCACGTCCTTTCATCACTCATCACAACGCACTAGACATCGACATGTACCTACGTGTTGCACCTGAGCTTTACCTTAAGCGTCTAGTGGTTGGTGGTTTTGACCGTGTATTCGAGATCAACCGTAACTTCCGTAACGAAGGTCTTTCTCCACGTCACAACCCAGAATTCACAATGATGGAATTCTACCAAGCGTACTCTGACTACAAAGATCTAATGGATCTAACGGAAGAGATGCTAAGCACAGCAGCGATGGACGTTCTTGGTTCTACTTCTATGCCTTACGGTGATGAAACAGTTGAGTTTGGTGGCACTTACGCTCGTATGAGCATGTTTGATGCAATCAAACACTACACGCCTGAAAATGCAAACATTCAAGCTCTGAGTGAAGATGATCTTCAAAACAGAGAATTGATGGTTAAAATTGCAGAAGAAGTGGGTCTGTACGTTGAGACATTCTGGACTTGTGGTCAGCTTCTTGAAGAGATCTTTGGTGAAACGGCTGAGCCTCAGCTAATTCAACCAACGTTCATCACGGGTTACCCAGCGGATATTTCTCCACTGGCTCGTCGTAGCGACAGCAACCCATTCTTCACAGACCGCTTTGAGTTCTTCATCGGTGGCCGTGAGGTAGCGAACGGTTTCTCTGAGCTTAACGATGCACAAGATCAAGATGAGCGTTTCAAAGCACAAGTTAACGCAAAAGACGCGGGTGATGATGAAGCGATGTACTACGATGCAGACTACATTACTGCACTAGAGCACGGCCTACCGCCAACTGCGGGTCAAGGTATCGGTATCGACCGTCTAGCTATGCTATTTACAAACACGCACACAATCCGTGACGTGATCTTGTTCCCGGCAATGCGTCCACAAGCGTAATTATCGCTTACGGTTCGTCACAGATCATTTAATTGAAAAGCCACCTTCGGGTGGCTTTTTCTGTTTTATGACTTTAAAACCTTGCCTGTACCGCACTCTTGATTCGAAAAATCACTATTTCTGACATAGTCTTACTATTGAGACAAAAAATCTAAGATAGTCTCACTATTATACGTCTCGGCGCTGAATACGATCTCGTGGCATTTTGTCGAATTATCAGTATTAAACCTCGTATTAGTCTGATTTAAATAAAAATAGAATAAGGAAGAAGGATGGGAACTCAATTTAAGATGGATTCCTTACCAGGTTCTCTTATCGTCGTTGGTGGTGCGTACGAACCCTGGTTATCAGTGTTAGAACAAGTGGGTTGGCAGTGTACCCAGTGTGCAGATTTACGAAAAGCAGATGCCTTGATTGCAGACATTGGCCCATGTATTGGCATTGTGGATCTTAGCCATGATGAGTTTAGTCTCAATGGCATTGCTAACCTCGTGAGTAACAACAAACAGGTGAGGTGGCTCGCTTTTATCCGTGAATCGCAATTAAGCTCCGATACGATTTGCCAATTTATCGTTAACTTCTGTATCGACTTTTTCACGGCACCAATTCCTGACACTCAGCTGCTCAGTACTATTGGTCATCAACTGGGTATGCTCAAGCTTGAGCAGAAAGTATGGCCAAATTACGGCATCAATAACAATATGGGCTTACTGGGCGACTCAGTAGCTGTGAAGCGCTTGAGAGACCAAGTAAAGCGTATTGGGCCGACAGATGTCAGTATTCTTATCTATGGAGAGAGTGGAGCCGGTAAAGAGACCATCGCACGTTCCATTCATCAAAACTCTTCACGATCGCAAAAACCATTTTTGACGGTCAATTGCCGTGCTTTGTCTGAAATGAGAATAGAGTCAGAGGTGTTTGGTATCTCTGCATTGGAAGGTGCTGCACCTTGCATGTTGCAAGAAGCCGATGGCGGAACCATCTTGCTTAACGATGTATTGGCAATGCCACGCAATCAACAACTGAACCTTTTACGCTTTTTACAAGAAGGCAAGATAGATACGGTGGAAGGACCTAAATCTATCGATGTGCGTATTTTGGCGGCGAACTCATCTGATATCGAAAAAGCCTTGATTGAGGGAGACTTCAATGAAGAGCTCTATCATTACATCAATGTACTGCGTATCCATGTTCCAAGTTTGAAAGAGCGTGTTAGTGATATTTCGGTTCTAGCGAATCACTTTTTACGAGAATACTCAAAAGAGTTTAACGCTCAAGCGAAAAGCTTTTCAGACGACGCTATCCGCTCGATGAATCGCTATCATTGGCCTGGTAACGTGCGCGAACTGATGAATCAGATCAAACGTGTTGTGTTGATGTCGGATACGGTGATCATTGAAGATCACCAACTCGATTTACCAAAACAGAATGATGAACGCCGCAGCTTGAAAAGCATTCGTGAGCGTTCCGAGCGCGACGCGTTACTGGTTGTCTTGGAATCTTACGGTGGGCAAGTTTCGTTGGCAGCTAAGGAACTCGGAGTATCACGAGCAACCATGTACCGTTTGCTGAACAAACACAGCCTGATTTCTGAAGGTGTTATTTAGATCTCTCAATCTCAATGACTCTGTTGGTTGGTACAAATTCAAGAGCCACGCATCATGCGTGGCTTTTTGTTTTTATTCGTAAGTCGTCATTTGGCCGCTAGATCGCGAGTTAATTGCTGAGTCGTTCTTTAATATCTGAATTGCTAAGAGAGATATGCTGTGATTTTATATAATTATAGTGAATATGTTATATTTAAATGAATATGCAACTGATATTTCAGGTGAATGCATTGTTTTAAAAATGTAAATCAATTAGCGGTTGAATTATATACTCACTTGGTTAGACTTTAACCGTGAAAGCAATGCTTTAACAAAGACTTAATTGCTTTTATATCCCATTTCTTTTTGGATTTTTTAGTTAGTTTGGAGGCGCAAATGAAATATTTCGATTTTATACAGCATATTTGCGCGTCGTTTGATCCGTGTACTGACATGGTGGCTGCTATGCCACAAATATCAGCCATGGCCGATCGAAACACCCAAGATAAACCTAACTAATAGATCCGTACCCTTATTTGGCTGCGGAAAAATAGCAGCTAAGTGAGAAGCCCTCATACTATCTAACACGCTATTTTTCCTCAGTTTATTCAACAACTGGAGAGTTATTATGCGTCACTCAGTCTATTTAAAACTAGCAACAGTCCTTATCCGTGCAGATCTTCGTCGTGAAGAGCGTGAATGGCAACGAAAAGTTCGTCGAAGTTCATATGACCTGCCTTGGAACAATACTCACTTATTAAGAGATATTGGCCTTGAAGCCGATGGTCGACCAATTGGTTTTTCTGAACCAGAAGTTGTCACTATTGAACGTCGAGTGCGTCATCTTCGCCGTGTCTTAAGTGCGCGAATACCGACGTAATCTGCGGGGTTGATAGCACCTTTCAACCCCCAATATGAGTAACAGTGATAGTTATGGCGTCGAAAGTACAAACTTTTGAATTAGAACTGGCCAAAAAAGAGAAGCACTTGCTTCTCTTTTTTGCTTTTTTAAGCCGTTATGTATGACTTTTTAAGTCGTTATCTAGCAAAGGAAAAGAGTTCTACTACTCTTTAATAGAGCAAGGGAGGACGGCTATGCAAAAGCATCAATTAGACATGTGGTTACATGGAGAGCACAAAGACTCTTATCAAACACCGAAAGTGTACGTTATTGGTTGTTCTGATATCTCAGAATATTTACTAGCCGTAGAGTACAAGCATAAATTGGAGCCTGTTAAACAAGATGGCGAGCCGCTTCATTTTGGATCTTTGGATCAAGTGAAAGAGGAGTTACTTCGACTTGGTTTTGAAAAGGCCTATCTTCGTTTACACAACGCGTATGATGAGTTTGGTAATGAGCCAAGTCAAAGCTACTGTGATATTGAGCTGGCGCTCAAACCTCATTAGAGAGCGTTTGTAGCTAGAGGTTAATTCTAGTTACAGGCTGTTTGTAACATACTGATAGTTTTGTCTATCTATGCTAGATAAAAAGCTCTATGCGTAATGTGTCGTAAGCAGCTTATGAGTGAACTGAGTCCGTAAGTAAAAACCACGAGGTTTAGTCTTGATGGGTTTACCACTAGAACCATAAGCTTCCGTTAACACACGACTGTTTGCCGCTTTTGGGCGCAAATGCAGTGCTTCTCCATGCCTCGCAGTGATCTGTTCTACATTTCCTAACACAATCAACTCCATCAACTCTTCCCAGTCTCTTTTCAGGATCTCGTCTTCGGCCTTGCTTGGTGCCCATAATAATGGCGACCCGACATGTCTTTCTGCCAACGGGATCTCTCGCTCGCCTTCAACAGGGATCCACAATACTTTAGACAGTTTATTTCTAACGTGGCTAGTTTCCCATGTTATGCCTTGCACACCTATGAGCGGGGCGACACAAACAAACGTGGTTTCGAGAGGTTTTCCAGAATAACCAATCGGGATGCTTTTAAGCTCGATGCCTAGTTTGGCAAAGTCTTGTTCTGGCTTACTGCCAGCTGGCGCACCCAAATGCCATTCCAATAATTGCCCAACCCAACCCTTATCACGCTTAAGGTCGTTTGGTATTGCCATCTCGGCTTCATCGGCTAGCTCTTTAAAGGTCATTCCGGCAATAGCATACGCTCTGTCTAACAGCTCTTGTTGAGTTTGTGGTTCTGGTTTCATAATAAAAGGCATGATCAAAAAAACGATTTTACCAGAAGTTATCACCATATGACGACTGGTTAAGAAATGATCTCCTTATTAATAAAGGGATCAAACTCATGGTTATCCACAGGACATAAAGGTAATTAATTGAAATATTAATTTAGTGTATAAATGAACAGGGGTTTGTGGTGGATAAAATGCTTGCTAAATGGGGGGTAAAATGAATCTTTGCCTTGTCAGTGTGGATAAACACCGGAGTGGTTGATCTTTAACCACGCTCTATTTTTAAAAGATCCTTTGTTTTTTAATGGTTCTTTAAATTGTAATTATATTGATTAATTCATTGATTTTAAATGATTTAAATCTGTTGGTTTTGATTTGTTACTTTAAGTGTTGATGAATCTATGGATTAAAAAAAACGATTGCGGGGAATTCTTCACATAGTTATTCACAGAAAAGGTGAATAAATGTGGTCTATGTCTCACTATTGTGTGGGTAACTAGAATTTGAGCAAAACTTATCCATATTCCTAGTTAATATTCATAAATATAGCGCTTATCACGTCACTAAGTTTGCTCCGATTGGGGATATGTGGAAAAATCAGAGTAATTAAAAATTTTGGATAGAGGTTGGCCAGTGATAGATGGCGATGGTTACCGATTAAATGTTGGTATTGTAATCTGTAACAACCATGGTCAGGTCTTCTGGGCTAAACGATACGGGCAACATTCATGGCAATTCCCTCAAGGGGGAATCGATGAAGGTGAAACTCCGGAACAGGCAATGTACCGCGAGTTGTATGAAGAGGTTGGCCTTACTAAAAAGGATGTAAAGATCGTCGCGACAAGTCGTCATTGGTTACGCTATAAGCTACCCAAACGACTGGTTCGGTGGGATTCTAAACCTGTCTGTATTGGACAAAAGCAGAAGTGGTTCCTTTTGCGCTTAGATTGCGATGAATCGCATATCAATATGCAGCGTGGAAGTACACCTGAGTTTGATGGTTGGCGTTGGGTGAGTTACTGGTACCCAGTTCGACAAGTTGTTTCTTTCAAGCGAGATGTTTACCGTCGAGCGATGAAAGAATTCGCATCTTTAGCAATGCCGTTTAAAGAGCGAAAAACAAAAGGAAAACGCAAATTGCGTAGAGGTTAAAGCATGCTCAGTCAACTAAGGGAAATAGTTGAACACGTATCAAGAGTTGAAGATGTGTCGACGGCTCTTGATATTTTAGTTAAAGAGACATGCAGTGCGATGCAGACGGAATGTTGCACCGTGTATTTGGCAAATAATGATATGCAGCGTCTTGAGTTGATGGCAACTCAAGGCCTGATCTTCAAAGGTAATAGTATTCACATTGGTTTTGACGAAGGCTTGGTTGGCCTTGTTAAGAGAAGTGCTGAACCTATCAACCTTGCACAAGCGTCTGCTCACCCTGCTTATAAGTTTTTTCCAGAGCTTGGAGAGAAGGTTTATCACTCTTTTCTAGGCACTCCGATTATCCATCGCAAGCAAGTGCTTGGCGTTTTGGTTATTCAACAAAAGTCCCCTCGTTTATTCAGTGAGATGGAAGAGTCTTTCCTTGTCACTCTCTCTGCACAGCTTGCGGTTATTGTGGCGCACGCCCAAACCCAAGGTCATTGGTTATTAGAACAACAAAAGTTGCCTGCGACGAAAGGTATCGCTGCGTCATCTGGCGTTGCGATTGGTGATTTGTGGTGGGACAACACGCAGCCTGAATTAACCGATGTTTATCCTGCATCTACGCTTAATGTTGAAAGAGAACATGAGTTGCTGGCAGTCGCCGTCGAAAATGCTCTCAATGACTTTAAGCGAATGCGCAAGCGCTTGGACAGCGAAATCAATAAAGACGCGTTGGCGATCTTTGACCTGTTTACTCACTTACTCAACGATCCCATGTTGCGCAAGGATCTTAAAAGCCAAATTCAGAAAGGCGATAAAGCCGATTGGGCATTAAGGCAAGTTGTTGAGAGTTACTCTAACCGTTTTGCTCGTATGTCTGATGTTTATCTTCGGGAGAGAGCGCAAGACATCCGAGAACTCGGACAAAGGCTGCTGTATTTCCTTCATAACTCTGAGCATGAACTCCGCACATTAGATAAGCCTATTATTCTGGTAGTCCGTGAATTAACGGCCTCTGTTTTAGCGTCGATTCCAAAAGAAAAGCTGTTGGCTGTCATTTCCTTAGAGGGGGCGGCGAACTCTCACGCGGCGATCTTATCTCGTGCTCTTGGCATTCCTTCTGTCATGGGAGTTAATCTCAACCTTGCTCAAGCGAATGGCAAGCAAGCCATTGTTGATGGGTATAGCGGTGAGATCTTTATTGAGCCGACTCAAAACTTGCTCAGTGAATACCAAGGGCTGATTTTAGAAGAAGGCGAGCTCTCTTCTATGGTCAACCGAGAATTATACTTACCCGCAAAAACACAAGATGATCTACAGGTAGAGATTCTGCTTAATGCGGGTTTGAGCGCTGATACCAATATTGCGATTAACCAAGGGGTTGATGGCGTAGGTTTGTATCGAACGGAAATCTCTTTCTTGTTACAGCAGAGGTTCCCGTCAGAAGACGAACAGTTTAAACAATACCGCTCTGTGTTAGCGAGCTACCCTGAGAAGCAAGTGGTGATGCGTACACTCGATATCGGTGGCGATAAGGCCTTACCTTATTTCCCTATCGAAGAGGACAACCCATTCCTTGGCTGGCGTGGTATTCGTTTTACGCTCGATCATCCTGACATCTTTATTATTCAGTTACGTGCCATGCTACGTGCGAGCTGTGAAAGCCATAACTTGAGTATTTTACTGCCGATGATCTCTGGTGCTCAGGAACTGGATGACGCGCTACAACTTATTGAACAAGCGTATGACGAAGTGCATCAGCTTGATAACCGAGTGCGTATGCCTCGCGTTGGTATCATGATTGAAGTGCCATCAATGCTTTACATACTGCCGCTGATTGCTGATAAGGTCGACTTTGTTTCAGTCGGTACCAACGACTTAACTCAATATTTATTAGCGGTTGATCGGAACAATTCACGAGTATCCGATGTCTATGAATCAATGCACCCTGCGGTGATCATGGCATTAAAACAAATTCACGATACTTGTAAGCAACATCAATTACCTGTGTGTATTTGTGGCGAGCTAGCCGGTGATCCTATGGGCGCGTTGTTACTGATTGGGTTGGGGTATGAGACGTTAAGTATGAATACCTCGAATGTCGCGAGGACCAAATATTTGATTCGCCAATCTAACTTGAGTGAATTACAGGATTTGGCAAATAGAGCGCTTTCAAAACCATATGGTAGTGACATCTATAGTATGATGCTGAACTATTTCGAAGAGCGTGAATTTACAGGCTTCATTCGAGCAGGTAAAAAATAGGATTTAACGTGTCATATGAACTGATAGGCTTGTTAGCGGGCCTTGGTGCTATTGTTGGTGTTTTAGCGGGCTTGCTAGGCATTGGCGGTGGTTTGCTGGTCGTTCCTGCCTTGCTATTTTTGCTTCCTAAAGCGGGTATTTCTCAAGAGTTTGCGATGCAAATGGCATTGGCAACCTCGTTATCAACCATTATTGTTACCTCAGGATCGTCTGCGATTAACCATTTAAAATTGGGTAATGTGGAGCTTTTTGTCGTTAAGTGGTTGATGCCTGGCGTGGTGATTGGTGGTTTCCTAGGTTCTTTTGTCGCCGACGTTATTCCTGCTCAATATCTGCCAAAAGTCTTTGGTGTGATTGTCTTAGTATTGGCGTTGCAGATGCTGTTGTCGATCCGCTCTAAGAGTCAAAAGTCGATGCCGGGTTCAGCTAAAACCATGTTATGTGGTGGCGGTATTGGTTTGGTTTCAAGTTTGGCTGGTATTGGTGGTGGTTCTTTATCGGTGCCTTTCCTTAACCATCACGGTGTGGAAATGCGTAAAGCTGTAGGCTCATCCTCTGTATGTGGTTGTGTTATCGCGATTTCGGGAATGCTAGGCTTTATTTGGCATGGCTCTTCTGTCGATGATCTTCCGGCGTATAGCTTGGGTTATGTTTATCTACCGGCTTTGATAGCGATATCTTGTACCTCAGTACTGACCACACGAGTTGGCGCTAAACTGGCCACTCAATTGCCAACGCCAGTGTTGAAGAAATTCTTTGCGGTATTTTTAATGTTTATAGCAGCCACTATGCTGCTGTAGTGTCTTTTCTGTTAGCTGTTGAGTTAACCGTTATTCAATTTTAGATAGAGAGCCAAGTATGTCTCAGGGTTTTATCGAATTCCCAAATATCGATCCTGTTCTTATTGAACTAGGACCAATCTCAGTTCGTTGGTACGGCCTAATGTATCTTGTCGGTTTTATGTTTGCTCTTTGGTTAGCAAATCGCCGAGCTGATCAACCCGGTAGTGGTTGGACTCGAGAGCAAGTATCAGACCTACTGTTTGCTGGCTTTCTAGGTGTGGTGCTTGGTGGTCGTATTGGCTACGTACTTTTCTACAACTTTGGCCTTTTCATTGATGATCCACTCTACCTATTTAAGGTATGGACTGGCGGTATGTCTTTCCACGGTGGTTTGCTTGGTGTGATCACCGCGATGCTTTGGTATGCCAAAAAGAACGGTCGAACCTTTTTTGGTGTCGCAGACATGATTGCACCATTGGTTCCATTTGGTTTAGGTATGGGGCGTATGGGCAACTTCATGAACAGTGAACTATGGGGTCGTGTGACTGATGTGCCATGGGCGATTGTATTCCCTAACGGTGGTCCACTCCCTCGTCACCCATCTCAGCTTTATGAAATGGCGCTTGAAGGTATTGTACTGTTCTTCATCTTGAACTGGTTCATCAAAAAGCCTCGTCCTCTTGGCTCTGTATCAGGGTTATTCCTAGCAGGATATGGTACATTCCGCTTCCTAGTTGAATACGTACGTGAACCTGATGCTCAGCTAGGTTTGTTCGGTGGATTTATCTCTATGGGACAAATTTTGTCACTGCCAATGGTTATCATCGGTGTGCTGATGATGGTTTGGGCATACAAGCGTGGTCACTACAAAGATGAATTACCACAACAAACGAAGTAAGGAATTGGTGTGAAACAGTATTTAGATCTCTGTCAGCGTATCGTTAATGACGGTACTTGGATTGAAAATGAACGCACAGGCAAGCGCTGCCTAACCGTAATCAATGCTGACCTTGAATATGATGTAGGTAATAACCAATTCCCACTGGTAACAACACGTAAAAGTTTTTGGAAAGCCGCAGTTGCTGAGCTGCTTGGCTATATCCGTGGTTACGACAATGCTGAAGATTTTCGTAAGCTAGGGACTAAAACTTGGGATGCGAATTCTAACCTGAATGAAGCATGGCTAAATAACCCTTACCGCAAGGGTGAAGACGACATGGGCCGTGTTTATGGCGTTCAAGGACGTGCATGGGCAAAACCTGACGGCGGTCATATCGACCAACTGAAGAAGATTGTTGATGATCTAACAAACGGCATTGATGACCGCGGCGAGATCTTAAACTTCTATAACCCAGGTGAGTTCCACATGGGTTGTTTGCGTCCGTGTATGTACAGCCACCACTTCTCTCTACTTGGTGACACTTTGTACCTAAACAGTACTCAGCGCTCTTGTGATGTCCCTCTAGGCCTGAACTTCAACATGGTTCAAGTGTATGTGTTCCTAGCAATCATGGCGCAAATCACGGGCAAGAAAGCGGGTGTGGCTTACCATAAGCTAGTTAATGCTCATATCTACGAAGATCAACTCGCACCTATGCGTGATATCCAGTTGAAGCGTGAGCCTTTAGTGGGGCCAACATTCCATATCAATCCTGAGATTAAGTCTCTAGAAGATTTGGAAACGTGGGTGACGATGGATGACTTCTGGGTTGAAGGCTACGAATGCCACGAAGCGATTAAGTACCCATTCTCGGTTTAATCTAATCTGCTTTGTTTGATTGACTGATTTATCGAAAGGCTGCCTCTGCGCAGCCTTTTTTATTTCTGATGCTTGGCTTGCTTACTATTCGTAAAACCAATAATCTTGAGTGGTCTTTTCTAACCACAGAACTACTATGACTCGCTCGCATTGCTTTGTATTGCAACACGACTTTCCTATTTCTTTCTACCCTGATAAAAACCAGTTGGTGATTGATAGTGAAGAGATTCATTTAGAGCCACTACAAGCAAGGCTGCTCAGCTATTTCATCGACAAGTGCGGGCAAGTGGTTAGTACGCAGCAGATAGCGGCGGATGTGTGGCAAAGAACTCAAGTGTCTGACAACTTGGTTAGACAGGTCATCAGCTTACTGCGCAGTCAGCTTCAAGATAAGTCACGCCCGTATCGCATCATTCAGACCATTCCTAAGCAAGGTTACCTGTTCGATGTTGAGGTGACTCAGCCGAGTGTCGAACCAACTTCCGTTGATGACGCCTCTCTACCTGAATCTGAGCCTAAACCTTTTGTTGCTAATTCGAAAAAGAAAACCATCGCCCTGATTACAACCGCAGTATTCTCTGTTGGCTTAATAGCAACTTGGGCGTGGCAAATTGATGTCTCAACCAATGACACAGCTGTTATTTCTGCGCCTCAAAGTGATGTGATTCCCGTTTATATCCATGACATAACACTCGATTCTGCGGACGATTATGAGATGTCGGAAAGCGTGTACAACTACCTATTCTACGGGCTGAACTCAGCGAGAAATTTATCGGGTTACCACTTCTCTCAGCTATCGAAACAGGGCAAGCAATCACTTGCCAATAATGGTGTCGAACTCAAAGGTTGGCTCAAGCAAAAGGGCAGTGATTATGTACTGAGCGTGCTGATACAAAACAACCGCCAGCCCAATCAAAGTCAGAAAGTGGAAAAGAGCTTTAGCCAAGACAACTTCTTTGATGCCATTGGGGATGTAATTCTTGAGATTAAAGCCATTATTGCCCCAATGAGTTCAGAATACGGTGTCGTCAGTCATCGTGTGACTTCTATTGATAACTACGATGATTGGAAGGTTATTTCAGAGGGAATATCGCTTTTCTACCAAGGTAAAGGTGGACAGCCATTTGCAGATATCGCACTTCAGTTGGATACGATTCAACAGCAAGGGAGAGACAATTATCTGGTCAATGCCTTATTGTCGTATTCGGAATCTTTGTCTTATTTGCAAAGTCATGAGCAAGAAGATCGCGAACATGCACTGCAACTGGCAAAGCAAGCCTTCGAGATGAATCCACGTTGTGATATTGCCAACCTTACGTTGGGTCTTGCATTGTTAATCAACCAACATGCCAATCAAGCTTTCCCTTACCTTTTTTATGCGGCCGAAAGTACACCTAGCCCAATCAGTTTTTATCTACTTAGTGTGGCTGACAAGCTGTCGGATAACCCTGAAGGTTCGCAATACAACTATCAGCGCTATACCGAAGTGAAAAAAGAGTATAATGGTCAACTGTTTGATCTTATTGAATCTTTATAAAAAACAAACCTTTCCTAAACCACAAAATCCTCTCTGAAGTGAAGACGTTGAGTTACCGCTAATAGTAACGGCTCTTCCGCAAGGTTTCCTTGTGCCAACAGGCTTCTCAACATGTTTGATTATTGTTTGGACTTAGGCTCGATTGCCTTGCATCAAGCGTAAAAACATCGACTTCCACATACTGGTCACCAAATCATTAATTATTTGGGGTACACACATGTTGAAGAAGTTTGCTTTTCAGATCATTCCAATTCAGATCTTTTTATTCGTCTTTTGGTTCAAAAATGGCTTTATCGATAAAGTGATGGGCGTTGTACTTGGCTTTGTCACGCCAGATACCGCTTATGCTGGAGATACCTGGGCAGGTTGGAAAGGTTATATTGTAGGAACTTGGGACAAGAGCCAAATCGGTCATGCTCTACTGAGTCCAACATTCGATTTTATGTTCCCGATTCTGATTGCTTTGCAATGTGTTCCGTTTTTACTGGTTATTCGCTCGGTACTTGCCGGTGAGTTTATGGTTGGAAAAGAACGCCCATGGTTACTCTATGCTGCCTTTACCTCTCTGTTTGTGACCAGTTGTATGGCTTTCACGCAAACCATCACAGGCGCAAGCGACGGACAATATTTATGGCAATTTATCGGCTTTGGTATGGTTGCCATCATGTACCTTCGTAACGAGCAGGGTAAGTAAGCGGTCTTTAAATAATTGTTGAAGATGCGGATAATCGGGATGTGAGATACAGGGCACGAAGAGCTTATATAAGATAATGTTGAAAGCGATGCCTTTCGTTACTCTATTGGTATCACTTCGTATCTGTTTTTGCTCTTCGCCACTCGTTTACTCGCCCCCCTCATCTGTTTTGATGCCTGCTTTTAGAAAAGAAAAAGCCCGCAACCTAGGTTGCGGGCTTTACTATAAGCGATGTGTCTTGCTAGCGGTTAAGCTATCGAATTATTTAGCGATTAAGCCGTAAGTGCTAACACGGTACCAGGCAGTACAAGGAATACCGCAACAAGGTAACCAGCCACTACAGCTTTGTTTTTCACTGCCATGTCAGAAATAATATCAGATGCTTTCACAGGAAGTTCACGTAGGAACGGAATACCAAAGATGAATACCGTTGCCATGATGTTGAACACCAAGTGTACTAGAGCAATCTGTAGGGCGAATACTGCAAACTCACCAGATACTGCTGTTGCTGCTAATAGAGCGGTAATACAAGTACCGATGTTTGCACCCAAAGTGAAAGGATAAACGTCACGTACTTTTAGAACGCCAGAGCCTACTAGTGGAACCATCAAGCTTGTTGTCGTAGAAGAAGACTGAACAAGGATAGTAACGATAGAGCCAGAAGCGATACCGTGAATAGGACCACGACCGATTGCGTTCTTTAGAATCTCACGAGCACGACCAACCATTAGGCTCTTCATTAGCTTGCCCATTACCGTGATAGCTACGAAGATTGTTGCGATACCAAGAACGATAAGCATGATACCGCCTACAGTGTCGCCAAACGTTGATAGTGGCTCTTTAATCGCACTGACTACAGGTTTAGTGATTGGTTTGATGAAGTTTAGACCTCCCATACTCATATCACCTGTTGCTAGCATCGGTGATACTAACCAGTGAGAAATTTTCTCTAGAATACCAAATGCCATTTCTAATGGTAGGAAGATAGCGACAGCCAATAGGTTAAAGAAGTCGTGAATAGTCGCACTTGCGAAGGCACGCTTGAACTCTACTTTACAACGGACATGACCAAGGCTAACTAGCGTATTGGTTACGGTTGTACCAATGTTGGCACCCATGATCATTGGAATTGCTAGCTCAACAGGTAAACCACCTGCCACAAGGCCAACGATAATTGAAGTAACTGTACTTGATGATTGAATAAGTGCTGTTGCCACTAAGCCGATCATTAAGCCTGCAACTGGGTGTGAAGCAAATTCAAAAAGAACTTTTGCTTGTTCGCCTGTTGCCCATTTGAAGCCTGTACCTACCATTGAAACTGAAAGTAATAGTAGGTAAAGCATGAATGCCAAGTTAGCCCAGCGTAGCCAACGAGTAGAGCTCGAAATAGGCGCTGCTGCAGTAGTAGCTTGGTTCATAATGTTTTCTCCATTGGACCGTTTAAGTCTGAGTGTGGTCTGTTTGTTTAATCTGAGCGTGATGTTAGAGGGGAAATATTTCAGTAATATTACATTTTGGTGTAGGTAAGACTTTTTTGTGATGATTTGCTGTTTAAATATTTTAATAGCAAATGTTGGTGATTTAAGTGACTGTTTTAGATGATCTTTATTGGTGATTTTAATGAGTGATATAGATCTTAAAAGTTAGAAAAAAATTGAAAATAATCGCCTTAATATTACATTATGAAATCACACACTTCGATAAAATAAGTGGTAATGGGTGTTTAGGTTAGGTTTTTCCGAGTTTGTTGAGTGGGAGTGTCATATTTGGTATAACAGGGTATCGACTCTTTCATTACGGCACATCTATGTCGCACCTCAACTATAACCACCTTTATTACTTCTGGATGGTTTGCAAACAAGGTTCTGTCACTAAAGCTGCAGAAGCTCTATTTTTAACACCACAAACGGTAACAGGTCAGATAAAAGCGTTAGAAGAGCGTATGGATGGCAAGTTAACTAAGCGGAATGGGCGCAGCGTTGAGCCGACTGAGCTGGGTCAGTTGGTATTTAAGTATTCAGACCGTATGTTTGGTTTGAGTTATGAAATGCTGGATATTGTGAATTACAGCCAACACTCAAATATTTTGTTTGATGTTGGCGTTGCGGATGCTCTGTCCAAAAGGCTCGTCAGCAAAGTTCTGATGTCGACCATCCCTTCAGATAACAGTATTCATTTACGCTGCTTTGAATCTACCCATGAAATGCTTTTGGAACAACTCTCTCAACATAAGCTTGATATGATCTTATCTGATTGTCCTGTTGATTCTAGCCAAAGCCCAGGCTTGTTTAGTAAAAAACTAGGCGAGAGTGGTATGAGTTTTTTCTGTTCAGGCAGTGTCGAAGACGTGAGTTTCCCCGCTGTATTAGAAGAAAGAAAACTGTTAATCCCGGGCAGCCGAACTTCTATGGGGCGTAAAGTTCTGCAATGGTTCGATAGACAAGGGCTTAAGCCTGATATTTTAGGTGAGTTTGATGATGCTGCATTGATGAAAGCCTTTGCTCGTTATCATCATGACGCCATTTTCTTAGCTCCCACACTCTATATGTCTGAAGTTGAAGAAGACACATCACTACAGTTGTTGGGTGGTATTGAAGAGTTAAAAGAGGAGTACTACGTCATATTTGCTGAGAGGATGATCCAACATCCAGCAGTAAAAAATGTATGTGACGCAGATTTTAGCAAATTGTTCGAGTGAGATTGTTTGTTAATGAATTGATATCGATTATCATAACCCTACCATATGCCGGAAATACTGATAGCCCGTAGTTGGCGTAAAGGTTGTAGGGAGCCAAACTATGAACTTAAAAGAGATGGAGAAGAACTCAGCACAAGCTGTGATTCTACTCAAAGCCATGGCCAACGAGCGTCGCTTACAGATCTTGTGCCTATTACATGGTACTGAGCTGTCGGTTGGGGAGTTGTGTGGTAAGTTGGAACTGAGTCAGTCTGCTTTATCTCAACACCTTGCGTGGTTGAGAAGAGATGGTTTGGTCGAAACTCGTAAAGAGGCTCAGACGGTGTATTACACATTGAGCAGTGAAGAAGTAAAAGCGATGATTAACCTACTGCATGGTATGTACTGCAAGTAGCTTGTTGCTGGTGGATTAGCTCATTTCCCATCAGAAATAAGGCCGGCACAAGGAAGTGTCGCTATTTATTAGTGAGAGTTAGACAATTATTAGTAAGACTTAGAAAAGTATTCGCCAAATTTTAGATATAAAAAAACCGGCCAAGGCCGGTTTTTACGTTTTGCGTTGTAATCAAATTTCTATTAAAGAGCTTTGATTGCAGCAGCGAAACGAGACTTATGACGTGCAGCTTTATTCTTATGAATAAGGCCTTTAGTCGCCATGCGGTCTAGAAGAGGTGTAACTTCTACAAGAGCAGCAGTTGCAGCTTCTTTATTGCCAGCTTCAATAGCTGCAATAGTTTTTTTCATGTAAGTGCGCATCATAGAACGACGGCTAGCATTGTGCTGGCGACGTTTCTCAGCTTGGATAGCGCGCTTCTTAGCAGATTTACTGTTTGCCAAGGGTCTAACTCCCAAAAACTTAGTTCGGTGACAATTTAAGGGCGAGGACTATCCCTCTTTAACTCTTAATTGTCAAATGATTTGTGCAAAAACCAATCGTAGCCAAAACAAATTTTGGTATGGAAAGGTTATCGCGGTTAAGATGGCGGGGATTCTAACAGCATTTTTAGACCAATGCTAATAATTATGCTTCTAAGGATAGGATAGTCTTTATCCTTGCTTGAAAGTAATCAACCAGTGTCAGAGGTTTTTGTGAGTAAACGACTATTAAAGTCAGGCCTGATTGTCAGTGCAATGACTTTTGTTTCCCGTGTGTTAGGGCTAGTACGTGATGTAGTAGTCGCAAATTTGATGGGGGCAGGAGCGAGTGCCGACGTATTTTTCTTCGCGAATAAAATTCCTAATTTTTTACGTCGACTTTTTGCCGAAGGCGCTTTTTCTCAAGCCTTTGTGCCGGTATTAACGGAATATCACGCCGCAGGTGATAAAGATAAAACTCGAGACTTGATAGCAAAGGTGTCCGGTACACTTGGGGTGTTGGTTTCCATTGTGACGGTGCTTGGGGTATTAGGCTCTGGAGTTATTACCGCAATGTTTGGCGCGGGGTGGTTTATCGACTGGCTTAATGATGGCCCAGCAGCACCAAAATTTGAGCTTGCGAGCTTTATGCTCAAAATTACCTTTCCCTATTTGTGGTTTATTACCTTTGTTGCTTTGTCTGGTGCGATCCTCAATACATTGGGTAAGTTTGCTGTTTCTTCTTTTACGCCTGTGTTTTTGAACGTGATGATCATCGGCGCAGCATGGTTTATTTCTCCTAATTTGGAACAACCTGAAATTGGCTTAGCCATCGGTGTGTTTCTTGGGGGATTAGTCCAATTTCTTTTCCAAATGCCATTTTTGATAAAAGCGGGTGTATTGGTTAAGCCGAAGTGGGGTTGGAGAGATCCTGGCGTAGTTAAGATCCGCACCTTGATGATCCCAGCTTTGTTCGGTGTATCAGTTAGCCAAATCAACTTATTATTCGACACATTTATCGCCAGTTTCCTAGCGACTGGTTCAATCAGTTGGTTGTATTACTCAGACCGATTACTCGAATTCCCATTGGGGCTGTTCGGGATTGCGATTGCAACCGTGATTCTTCCAGCTTTATCCCGTAAACACGTCGATGCTCAAAATGAAGGTTTCTCCCAAACGATGGATTGGGGCGTACGCATGGTTTTGCTTCTAGGTATTCCTGCTATGTTGGGTCTCATCGTTTTAGCTAAGCCAATGTTGATGGTGTTGTTCATGCGTGGTGAGTTTTCCCCGCATGATGTGCATCAAGCGTCAATGTCGCTGGTGGCTTACGCGTCAGGTTTGCTTAACTTTATGCTAATCAAGGTATTGGCTCCGGGCTATTACTCTCGCCAAGATACCAAAACACCCGTTAAGTACGGCATTATCGCCATGGTCACCAATATGGTGTTCAACGCGATCTTTGCGTATTTCTATGGCTATGTCGGCTTGGCGATAGCGACAGCATTGTCCGCTTTCGTGAATATGGCGTTGTTATATCGTGGATTGCATCTTGCGGGTGTGTATCAATTATCTAAGACAACCTTGTTGTTTAGTGCCAAGTTGATTATCTCGGGTGTGGTGATGGTTGCGGCTATTTTATGGCAGTTGGATAATATGCAACAGTGGCTTGAATGGGGTTTCAGCCAGAGAGCTCTGACATTAACAGGCTTGATTGGACTTGGTGGCTTTGTTTATATTGTTTCGATACTGGTTTTAGGTATCCGAGTAAAACATTTAAAAGCAGCGACAGATTAATACTGATTAGTATATAATCCGTCGGTTTCACACAATAAATGATGTAAATAACAGGTTTTAGCTGATCATAATGGAACTGATCCGAGGTATACACAATATTAAAGCGCAGCATCATGGCTGTGTATTAACCATAGGTAACTTTGATGGTGTTCATTTAGGACATCAAGAGGTTCTGAGTCAGGTTTCTAAACAAGCTGCAGCACTAGGGCTCCCTTCTGTTGTCATGACGTTTGAGCCGCAGCCTATGGAGTTGTTTGCCCGAGGTAGAGCTCCGGCACGTTTAACTCGCTTACGAGATAAGTACGTGCAACTGAGCAAGCTAGATATCAGTCGCTTGTTGTGTGTTAATTTTAATCAGTATTTTGCCAGTTTATCCGCAGAAGCATTCATTAAGGATCTTCTGGTTGATAAGCTTGGTGTAAAGTTCTTAGTGGTTGGTGACGATTTTTGTTTTGGCAAAGGTCGTACCGGCAATTTTACCATGCTCAAACAGGCGGGTGAAAAATATGGTTTTGAGGTGGTCAGCACCCAAAGCTATTGCTTAAACCAATTACGAGTAAGCAGTACTGAGATACGAAATGCATTAGCGGTCGATGATTTGGCTGCCAGTGCTACCATGTTAGGGCGTGACTACAGTATTAGTGGTCGAGTGTCCCATGGTCGAAAACTAGGGAGAACTATCGGTTTCCCTACCGCTAACATTCCATTAAAGCGTTGTGTTTCTCCTGTGTCGGGAGTGTATGTTGTTGAAGCATTGGATATCGACGGTGTTCCTGTCGGTGGCGTTGCTAATATTGGACAACGACCAACGGTTAATGGCGTAAGGCAGCAATTAGAAGTGCACTTTTTTGACTTTAAAGCCAATTTATATGGTAAACAGTTAGAAGTACGACTTTTACACAAACTGCGCGACGAGATAAAATTTGAATCGTTCGACGCATTAAAGAATCAAATAGAATTGGATGCTGAAGCCGCAAGGGTGTGGCTGCTTCAGCTAAAGAATTAGTCGGATGATTCCACCGATTAACATAATGTCTAACTTCGCCCAATATAACGGAATTAAGAATCGATGAGTGATTATAAAGATACCCTGAACTTACCAGAAACAGGGTTCCCAATGCGCGGCAATCTGGCAAATCGTGAACCAGAAATGCTGAAGCGTTGGTACAAAGAAGATCTTTACGGCGAGATCCGTAAAGCAAAGAAAGGCAAAAAATCTTTCGTACTGCATGATGGCCCTCCATACGCGAATGGCGATATTCACATTGGTCACGCACTGAATAAGATTCTTAAAGACATTATTATCAAATCAAAGACCCTTTCTGGCTTTGATGCGCCGTACATCCCTGGTTGGGACTGTCACGGCCTTCCAATCGAGCTAATGGTTGAGAAGAAGAAAGGTAAGCCTGGTCAGAAGATTTCAGCAGCTGAATTCCGCGAAGAGTGTCGTAAGTACGCTGCGGGCCAAGTTGAAGGTCAAAAAGAGAGCTTCAAACGTCTTGGTATCATGGGCGAATGGGACAAACCTTACCGCACTATGGATTTTGGCACGGAAGCGAACATCATTCGCTCTCTAGGTAAAATCGCAGACAAAGGCCACCTTCTTAAAGGTTTCAAACCTGTTCACTGGTGTACTGACTGTGGTTCTGCTCTGGCTGAAGCTGAAGTTGAATACAAAGATAAAGTTTCTCCATCTATCGATGTGAAATTTTCTGCAGCTGACGAAGCGGCTCTTCTAGAGAAATTTACTCTAGCTGAAGGCCACGCTGGTCAAGGCGAAATTTCTATCGTTATCTGGACAACAACACCATGGACTCTGCCGGCGAACCGCGCAGTATGTCTACGTGATGATCTTGAATACGTACTTATCCAAGTTGAAGCGAATGGCGAACAGCCAACTCAACGTATCGTTGTTGCTTCTGAACTAGCAAAAGACGTTATGGATCGTGCAGGTATCGAGCACTTCCATAACCTTGGTTTTGCTACTGGTGCTGATCTTGAGCTTTCTCAGTTCAACCACCCGTTCTACGACTTTACTGTTCCTGCCGTTCTAGGCGATCACGTAACAACTGATTCTGGTACAGGTGTGGTTCACACTGCGCCTGGTCACGGTCAAGAGGATTTCGTGGTTGGTAAGAAATACAACCTAGAAATCGCTAACCCAGTAGGTTCAAATGGCGTTTACCTGCCAGATACTGAGCTATTCGCTGGTCAGCATGTATTCAAAGCGAACGATTCTGTTTTAGAAGTTCTAAAAGAGAAAGGTGCACTATTGCATCACCATGCTTACGAGCACAGCTACCCACACTGTTGGAGACATAAAACTCCAATCATCTTCCGTGCAACACCGCAGTGGTTCATCTCTATGGATCAAGCTGGCCTACGTGCAAAAGCACTTGAGTCAACGAAGAGTGTTGAATGGATGCCAGAATGGGGTCAAAGCCGTATCGAAGGTATGATCGAAGGTCGCCCTGAGTGGTGTATCTCTCGTCAACGTACTTGGGGTGTGCCAATTGCTCTGTTCGTTCATAAAGAAACATCCGAACTTCACCCAGATAGCCCAGCTCTTATTGAAAAAGTAGCGAAGCTTGTGGAAGAAAAAGGCATTCAAGCTTGGTGGGATGTAGATGCTGCTGAACTGATGGGTGCTGAAGACGCTGACAAGTACGAGAAAGTACTTGATACGCTAGACGTATGGTTTGACTCAGGTGTAACGCACTTCTCTGTTGTGGATTCACGTGAAGAGTACAACTTCCCGAATGAAGAAAGAACGCACAGTGCTGATCTTTACCTTGAAGGTTCTGACCAACACCGTGGCTGGTTCCAGTCATCTTTGATTTCATCTATCGCGATGAAAGACGAAGCACCATACAAGCAAGTGCTAACGCACGGTTTCGTGGTTGATGGTAACGGCCGTAAGATGTCTAAATCTATCGGTAACGTTGTTGCTCCTAAAGATGTAACTAACAAGCTAGGCGCCGATATTCTACGTCTATGGGTTGCTTCTACGGATTACACTAACGAAGTTGCGGTTTCTGATGAGATCCTTAAGCGTTCTGCTGATGCATACCGTCGTATTCGTAACACGGCTCGTTTCTTCCTAGCGAACTTGAACGGTTTCAACCCTGAAACTGACCTAGTGCCTGCTGAAGAAATGGTAGCACTTGATCGTTGGGCTGTTGGCCGTGCTCAAGCTGCACAAGAAGAGATTGTTAAAGCATACGGTGAGTACAACACTCACGGTGTGACTCAACGTCTAATGCAGTTCTGTTCTATCGAAATGGGTTCTTTCTACCTAGACGTAATTAAAGACCGTCAGTACACAGCGAAACAGGGCAGCCATGCTCAACGTAGCTGTCAAACGGCGCTTTACTACATTGTAGAAGCTCTAGTTCGTTGGATGGCGCCTATCATGTCGTTCACTGCAGATGAAATCTGGAACGAGATGCCAAGCTCTTTACCAACTGGAGAGCAGCGCGACACGTTTGTATTCACAGGCGAGTGGTTCGAAGGCCTATTTGGTCTTGCTGATGACGAAGAACTAAGCAACGAATTCTGGACTGAAATCCAGTCAGTTCGTGGCGCAGTGAACAAGCTTCTTGAAGATGCTCGTAAAGAGAAAACGATCGGTGGCGGACTGCAAGCTGAAGTGACTCTATACGCTGACGACGCGTTAGCGGCTAAAATCAACAAGCTAGAAGATGAGCTACGTTTCGTACTTATCACATCAACTGCTGTTGTTAAGCCACTAAGCGAGAAATCTGACGTTGCTCAAGCGACAGACGTTGCAGGTCTATTCGTTGAAGTTGCAGCAACTGAAGCTGAGAAGTGTGACCGTTGCTGGCACCACACTCCAGATGTAGGCACAATTGAAGGTCACGAGAAAATTTGTGGTCGTTGTGTGTCGAACATCGACGGTGAAGGCGAAGTGCGTAAGTTCGCATAACGACTCAGAGAAAGACTGAACTTTTTGTAAAAATCATAGCCCCAGTATCAACTGGGGTTATTTTTAATTATAGGAAATGTGTTTAACCGAGTTGAGTGCTCATCCTCCCTTAACAAGGATGATTAAATGGGTACCGGCTTCGTAAATACTAGGAATAGAAATGAGTGAAGTTTCGTTAAAACAATCTGGCGTGCGTTGGTTATGGTTGGCTCTGCTGGTTTTCGTTGCAGATATCGGCATCAAACTTTTCGTCATGGACAACATGGGTTATGGCTGGGCAAATCGCATTGAGGTGCTGCCATTCTTTAACTTTTTGTATGTTCATAACTACGGCGCAGCATTTAGCTTCTTGAGTGACCAAAGTGGTTGGCAGCGTTGGTTGTTTACTGGTATCGCCTTTGCGGTAACGGGGATGCTGACTTACTGGATGAGTAAGTTACCTGCAGCTGAGAAGTGGAATAACATTGCTTATGCGATCATTATTGGTGGCGCTGTCGGTAACGTATTTGACCGAGTAGTACACGGCTTTGTTGTCGATTACTTAGATTTCTACTGGGGTACTTACCATTGGCCTGCGTTTAACTTAGCCGATATGGGAATCTGTATTGGTGCAGCGATGATCATCCTAGATGGTTTTCGTAAGAAAGATGAAAGCAAATAGCTTACTCTGAAGTGACGAGGTCTGAAGTTAGTCGACCTGAATTCAGTAGTTCTGAAGTGAACTACTTTGAAATAGATGGCCTTAAAGTCAGTCTATGACTCACAGATTAGAATAGCCCTAAGCGCTGTCGGTTGATTCCGACGGCGCTTTTTTTTATGCTGCTCTTAATAAGGGAGCAAAACAGAATGCCCCTTCAAATAATAAAGAAATCTAAGGAAAGTAACGTGGCAGCAATTAAAAATGATTCAGCAGTAACTCTACATTTTACGATTAAAATGCAGGATGGTTCAGTTGCCGATAGCACGGAAAATATGGGCAAACCTGCAAAGTTCGTCATGGGTGATGGCAGCCTAAGTGAGAACTTTGAGCAATGCTTAATAGGGCTTGAGGCAGGCACTGAAAAATCGATTGAATTGAAAGCACAAGATGCCTTTGGTATGCCAAACCCTGATCACATCCATCATATGGATCGTGCAAAATTTGTTGGTGATTCTGAAGTGGAAGTTGGCACTATCATGGCATTCTCAGGCCCTGATGGTATGGAGATTCCTGGTATTATCACTGAGATTGCTGGTGATTCAGTGACCGTTGATTTTAACCACCCACTAGCAGGCCAAGACGTTACGTTTGACGTCAACATCTTAGCGGTGGAATAACTTCTTTGCGGCGCAGTAGCTATCTTAACGGCAGAGTAGCATCGTCTTACAGCTGCGATGTAACCCAGAGCTTCACTGTCTAGACGCTTCACTGTAGAATGCGAGCCATCGCTGATGGCGAACTTTATAGAAACAACCCTAGTACTGCGGTAAATGATGAGCAATGAAATGAAAATAATGTTAGCTAACCCTCGTGGCTTTTGTGCCGGTGTCGATCGTGCGATCAGTATCGTAGAGCGCGCACTCGAAATGTACCAGCCACCGATCTACGTTCGCCATGAAGTGGTGCATAACCGCTTTGTTGTTGAAGGGCTAAAGCAACGTGGTGCTATTTTTGTCGAAGAGTTAAGTGAAGTGCCAGACGATAACATCGTGATCTTCTCTGCTCATGGTGTATCTCAGGCTGTTCGTAAAGAAGCGAAAGAGCGTGAACTCACCGTTTTTGATGCAACATGCCCCTTGGTGACTAAAGTTCATATGGAGGTAGCTCGTGCGAGCCGCAAACATATGGAAGTGGTACTGATAGGTCACGCAGGTCACCCTGAGGTTGAAGGCACCATGGGTCAGTACGCTAGCCAAACGGGTGGTATGTACTTGGTTGAAAGGCCTGAAGACGTACAGAGTCTAGTGGTGAACGATCCAAGTAATTTGCACTATGTTAGCCAAACAACACTATCCGTTGATGAGACGGCGGATGTAATTGAAGAATTACGTCGAGTGTTCCCTGAGATTCAAGGACCACGTAAAGACGATATTTGCTACGCGACTCAAAACCGTCAGGACGCAATTCGCGAAATGGCAAGTGAGGTTGATGTTGTGATTGTTGTAGGTTCTAAGAACTCATCTAATTCAACACGCTTAAAAGAGTTGGCTGAAAAGCTAGGCACACCAGGTTATCTAACGGATTGCCCAGAAGACATTAAGACTGAATGGGTTGAAGGTAAACAGAAAATTGGTGTGACTGCGGGTGCTTCTGCTCCTGAAGAGCTGGTACATCAAATCTTAGATCGTATTCGTGAGTTAGGCGCAACTGAGGTTGAAGAGATTCAAGGTCGTGAAGAGAACATGTTCTTCGAAGTACCTAAAGAGCTACAGATTAAGCAAGTCGACTAATATCTATTGATTGGTGACACCATCGATTCGTGACACTATCGATTCGTAAACACTATCGATTCGCAAACACCATCGATTTGCAAACAGTAGAAAGCCAACGTTGATGCGTTGGCTTTTTTGATCGCGCTTTAGAATAAGGCGTCGAATTTCTAACGGGTTACTGGAGACCGAGCTGCTCTTTTAAGGCTTTTAGATAGCGACGACTGACAGGCACTTCAAAACCGGTCAACGTGATGATCTCCGCTAACCCATTCTCTAACAGTTTGATCTCTTGGATCGATTTTATGTTGATCAAGTATTGTCGATGACAGCGGATTAAGTCGGTTTTTTCTTCCAAGATCTTTAGGGTTAACTGCGATGTTGCTGTTTGTGATGAGCTACGAACATGAACACCACTGATATCGGAATAAGCACACTCGACCGTTTGGCTTGCCATGATCACAATACGGTTATGGCCGATGCACGGGATTTGCTCTAAGTGACAGGGAGCAATCGCAGAGATATCTTGTTCCGGTGTTTTCTGGTTTTGTTTTATGACCTTGTTAAGACGACAAACACTCTTATTTAATCGACAGGGTTCAACTGGCTTAAGTAGGTAGTCAAAAGCATTATCCTCAAACGCTTGGATCGCATATTGGTCGTAGGCGGTCACGAATACCACGTAAGGCATGGTGTCTGGGTCAAGCATGCTTAGCAGTTCAATCCCGGTCACCTGAGGCATTTGAATATCCAAGTACACCACATCAGGTTTGAGTAGATTGATCTGTTTAAGTCCTTCAATCGCGTTGCTTGCTTGGCCAATCACTTCCACTTCTCCAGTTTCAGTGAGTAGCTCAATCAACTCTTCGCGAGCAAAAAGCTCATCGTCGACAACTAATGCTTTTAACATCCTACAATCTTCATGTTGATTCTATCCTTGCTGGATTCTTAGTTAGCTTCTTAAAATTATCTTGTAATAGGAATGATAAAGCTCATTCGAGTAAATTGCTGTGGTTGAGATTCTATTTTTAGTGCGGAATCTTGTCCAAAGAAATTAGTGAGTCGTTTATCAACAATCTCCATTCCCAAACCTGCATGGTCTTGAGACGGTTTCTGGTAAGTCCCTGCGTTATCTTCTACGATCAGCTTGAATCCACCCTCGAAAGCTTCGCTATAGATCTTCACTTGGCCGGCTTCGAGCATGTTTGAAATACCATGCTTGATGGCGTTCTCAACCAGTGGTTGCAGGGTAAAGCTTGGCAGTTGAGCCTCATACAGTTGCGGGTCGATGTCCCATTCGATTTCTAATCGGTCAGTAAAGCGCGCTTTCTCTATGGTTAAGTAAGCATTCACATGTGCCAACTCATCTTTAAGTTTCACGGTGTTGATGTTCTGCTTTAGGTTACTTCTGAAGAAGTGAGATAGATGCTGAATCAACTCTCGTGCTTTATCTGGATCGCGACGTGTTACCGCACTGATGGTGTTAAGTGCATTGAACAAAAAGTGTGGGTTCACCTGTGCGTGCAGTAGCTTTATTTCAGCTTGGGTGAGTAGTGTTTGCTGCAGCTGATAGTTGCTGAACAGGATCTGGCTCGACAGCAGTTGAGCGATACCTTCACCCATCGACATATTGATGGTCGAGAATAGCTTCATTTTAGGCTCATACAGCTTGATGGTTCCGACTACTTCATTACCCGCGCGCAATGGAATAATCAGCGCAGAACCCAATTTACAATCTTGTGATAGGGAGCATTGGTATGGATTCTCTTTGCCATCGAGGTAGATGATGTCGTTCTGTTCCATCGAGGTAAGCGTGCTCTGTGATGAAATAGGCGTATTAGGAATATGGTGTTCATCACCAATGCCGACGAAAGCGAGAATTTTTTCTCGGTCGGTTATCGCCACTGCACCAACATTGGTTTCTTCGTAAATGATCCGCACTATTTTTTGCGCGTTATCCGAATTGAATCCGCCATGCAAAATACCCACTGAGCGCTCGGCTATGGTCAATGCGCGACGTGAGAAAGTCGCTGAGTATTTCTCGAAGATGGTTTTTCGGTCTTGGATGATGCTCATGAACAGCGCTGCACCCACTGAGTTCGCGATGATCATTGGCGCGGCTATATCGGAGACTAGCGCATAGGACTGCTCAAATGGTTTTGCGACCGCTAGCAGAATCAGCATTTGAATGATTTCTGCAAAAAGGGTCACCGAGAACACAACCAATGGATTAAATAACTGGCTGGCTTTGTTCTTTCTGACTAAGTAAACGTGTAATAGACCGCCAATCAAGCCTTCCGCTGTGGTTGAAATAGCACAAGCGAGGTCTGTGAAGCCGCCTAATGAGTAACGATGAATTCCGCCAGTAAAGCCGACGGCAAAGCCAACGACAGGGCCACCAAACAGGCCGCCCATCACGGCACCCATTGCTCGAGTGTTAGCTATTGCGTCATTAATCTGCAATCCAAAATAGGTGCCCATAATACAGAATAGGGAAAATAGAACGTAACAGCTGACTTTATGACTTAAGCGCGAAGAGATGCTCAACAAAGGGAGAATTAGAGGGGTTTTACTTAGCATGTAAGCAATCACTAAGTAGACACAGGTTTGTTGCAGCAGAGAGAGAATGAGTTCCATATTTTCACCTATTGAGACGCTGGTTAAGTGTAAAGCTCATTGCGTGGGAACGGTAGCTTTGCTTGTGTTTTCATTGGGTATATCGAGTGGTTATTGCTTCTCAAGGCTGAGGTATCAATATTGATGTACTAATGTTGATGTACCCATGTTGAGATACAGTAAAGCCCATCACGGTGGATGGGCTTTAGTCTTATTTTCCACGAATCACTGAGTGGTTACCGGAGCAAGCGAAGTGTGTTTGGCTTGTTCTTTTGTCTCTCTATGAAGACGTGTCTCTTGTTATCAAGAGTCTGAAAGAACTAGGCGGTTTTGGTGACACCTTTTGCTTCTTTTTCGTCTTCATCAGCAAGGTCGATATCGCCTTTGCCTTTTGAAATTTTGATAACGTAAGCCGCAACACCGAATGCACTCACCACACCGATGATGGTTGAAAGTTGCATTGGTAGACCGAAGCCCAGTTGGCTATTGTTCAGGATGAATGTGATACACACAGACGTCATGAAGATAGCTGGAACCGTGGTTACCCAGTGCAATTTATTGTGACGAAGTAGGTAAGCCGAAGCTGTCCATAGCATCATTACTGCTGTTGATTGGTTAGCAAAACCGAAGTAACGCCAGATGATACCGAAATCGACTTGAGTCAGAATGCCACCAAGAACGAACAATGGGAGAGCCATCAATAGGCGGTTACGCAGTGTTTTCTGTTCCATGTTGAAGTATTCAGCAAGGATAAGACGGCTTGAACGGAATGCAGTGTCGCCAGAAGTGATAGGTAAGATAACCACGCCAAGGAAAGCAAGGATACCGCCAAATACACCCAGTAGGCCAAATGAAGCGCTGTAAACTACGTTACCAGGGCCACCGTTTGCAATCGCGTCAGATAGAGACTCAACTGAACCGAAGAATGACAGAGCAAGTGCACACCAAATTAGGGCGATGATGCCTTCACCAATCATTGCACCGTAGAATACGAAGCGACCGTTCTTTTCGTTTTCCATACAACGAGCCATCAGTGGTGACTGAGTTGCATGGAAGCCAGAGATAGCACCACAAGCGATAGTGATAAATAGAGCAGGCCAAAGCGGTAAGTCGTTAGGGTTCATGTTAGTGAACATGTCTTTCATCTCGAAGCCACCCATGATTTGGTGCTCGTCAGATAGACCAATCGCAGTGATTAGGCCAACAGACATAAAGATAAGCAAAGCACCGAACAATGGGTAGAAGCGACCAATAATTTTATCTACAGGGACAATCGTTGCGACGATGTAGTAGGCAAAAATGATAACAACCATGGTCGTTGTAGACATTACGAAATCAGTTTGGTCGTTCACTAGGGTAGTGATCATGCCTGCTGGAGCAGAAACGAATACCACACCAACCAGAAGCAATAGAACAATGGCAAAGATGTTCATAAAATGTTTTGCGCCATTGCCTAGGTAACGTCCAGTGATGGTAGGAACTGAAGCACCACCATTACGGATAGATAACATACCTGAGAAGTAGTCGTGTACTGCACCTGCGAAGATACAACCTAGCACGATCCAAAGCATTGCAGCTGGGCCGTAAAGGGCCCCCATGATTGGGCCGAAGATTGGACCTACACCTGCAATGTTAAGCAGTTGAACTAGGTAAACCTTTGGCGTCGACATTGGAACAAAGTCCACGCCATCTTGCTTAGTATGGGCTGGTGTTTGACGCTTTTCATTGATACCGAAAATCTTTTCGATAAAGGCACCGTAAATAAAGTAGCCACCAATGAGTGCTGCAACACAGGTAAGAAACCACATCATAATTTGTTATCCCTGAATGTATTAATTAAGTCAGGGTGTATATTAAAGGAGTCGATGAGAAGAAACTTCCGCTATCAGAGTGAGTGGTCGAATAGTCAATTAAGTGGTGTTATAACTGATTGAGTGGTTTGTCATCTTTACGGAGTGGTTGATTCTTTGTATCGAACGGCTTATTTACCGAGTAGACAGGTTGATTGACCTAGCAGAGAGGTGGATAGAAGCTGTGAGCAGTAGGTTGCTGCTCTTGAGTGGTCTGTATCAGTCTCAAGCGGAGAACATGAGACAATGAGTGGACATCGACAAGCGTTCAGCGGAGAATCACCACAAAGGCAGCGCTTCGTCAGGAAGTGGTGAAGTAACAATATAAAGGATTGAAATGAAAAAAATAATAACACTATTCGCCGTAGCATTTAGCCTTGCAGGATGCAGCGCTAATGTTCAAGATTTAGCAGCAGAAGGTAACTGGCAAGAGATCGGTTATCGTGATGGTATTAAAGGTAACACTCAGCGTTCGTATTCAGATATGACCGAGCTTGGTGCTGTTGATCAAGCCAGTTACACAGAAGGCTACCACCTAGGTGTGACTGAATATTGTAATCCTAACCATGCTTATCAGATCGGCTTATCTGGACAGGTGTATGAAGGCGTATGTTCTGGTACGGAAGACGCTCAACGTTTCCGTATGGAATGGCAACGCGGTTGGGATGAGTTCTCAAACGACTATTAAGCTCACGCTAGCGATTTAAAAACTAAAACATAAAAAGACCAGTACCGAATGTGTACTGGTCTTTTTGTATGAAGTGAAAGTGATGGCCTAAATTCTAAATTAGAAGTTAAAAAAGTGAATCTAGATTACTGGTTATTCTCGACCGCTTTTCTCAAGAAACCATTTTGTTGATCAAGTTGAGCTTTCGCTAATTCTAAATCCAGCCCTGTTAGAATCATCAAAATAGACAGCTTCACATCATAATCGGTGGTTTTAAGTGTCGAAACAGCAAGGGCTTTGTCGCATTCAGTTGCTTGGATAACGATACGAGCAGCACGAGCAACCAGCTTTTCATTGGTCGCTTTCACATCGACCATTAAGTTCTGATAACTTTTACCAATGCGAATCATGCTCGCAGTCGTTAGCATGTTGAGTACTAATTTTTGCGCGGTACCTGATTTTAATCGTGTTGAGCCGGTCAATGCTTCTGGGCCAACCACTGGACTTATCGCAATCTGAGCGATCTCTGCGATCGGAGAACCTGGATTACAAGACAACGCAACCGTCACTGCACCAATCTGATTAGCATAGTTGAGTGCACCTATTACGTAAGGTGTGCGACCACTGGCTGCGATGCCAACCACAACATCATTCTCTGAAAATTGAATCGCTTTCAGATCTTCAATACCGAGAGTCAGTGAGTCTTCTGCTCCCTCTTTGGCTTTCAAAATTGCTTCTGGTCCGCCTGCAATTAGGCCGATAACCATTTTGTCTGAAACACCAAAAGTTGGAGGACATTCTGAGGCATCTAACACGCCCAGTCGACCACTGGTGCCTGCGCCCATATAAATCAGTCGGCCACCGTTTTGAAAGGCCTGAGCGATCTTATCAACGGCTTGAGCGATCTGTGGCAGCTCCACTTCGATCGCCAATGGAACTTGCTTGTCTTGTTGATTAATCTTTTCGACCACTTCGAGAGAGGTGAGTAGATCAATATCCATAGTGTCAGGGTTTCTCCCCTCCGAAACGAGGTGCGAGAGGGCTGATATGAGAGCATCGTTACTCATAATGATCCTTAAATGGTGATTCTAAAATTGTTTAGACAGCACTGCGAAGTCAGTATTGTTACTAAGATAACAGGGCTACTAAGTTAGTCCGCACGATAAAGAACGCCTAGAGAGGCTGCTCTGCTTGCGCCAGTCACTTCTGGTAAATTGCTTGGCAGTTGATGAACATGACGTTGGGCAAGCCACGCAAAGGCCATGGCTTCCATATAGTCGGCATCAACGCCTTTGCTGGTGGTTGATTCAACCTCCCAGCTAGGAAGAAGCTCAGATAGTCTCTTCATCAATAGTGGGTTTCTCGTTCCACCTCCGCACACGTACAGCGCTGGCTGATTACCTAAGCGATAAGTTCCTACTTCATTGGCTATCGTTAATGCGGTGTATTCACAAAGCGTGCGCTGAACATCTTCTGCCGCAAGATCTTTAAATTCTGTTAACTGTTGCTCTAGCCAAGGTAGGTTGAACAGTTCTCTACCAGTACTTTTCGGTGGCATTTGAGATAGATAAGATTCATCTAACAGTTGTTTGAGCAAGCCATGGTTTAGTTGGCCTTTAAGTGCGAATTGCGCATCGCGGTCAAACTGCTCGCCAGTGTGTTTATCAACCCAAGCGTCCATCAACATATTGCCCGGGCCAGTATCGTAGCCAAGTGTTGGTTGATTCGGTCTCAGCACTGAAATGTTAGAGATACCACCAATATTCAAGACCACGACAGAACTGTCTTGTGGGTGAAAGATCGTATGGTGAAACGCTGGTACTAATGGTGCACCTTGCCCGCCTAGCGCCATGTCTTTGCGTCGGAAGTCCGCGACTGTTTGAATCTGTGTTTTAGCGGCAATGATATTGGCATCACCCAACTGCATGGTAAATGGCGAATCACCCGTTGGCTGGTGGAACACCGTTTGGCCATGATTACCAATTGCAGTTACAGAAGATGCCGGAGTACCTGACTTTTGGATAAGTTGTAGAACCGCATCAGCAAACAGGTGGCCAAGCTGGTGGTCGAGTTCGCCAATGGCAATCAAATCGGTTTTCTGACCAATACAAACCTCAAGTAGGCGAGTTTTGATCTCGTTAGGCATCGGGAACTCATCATGAGCCAGTAATGTAATGCTCTCGTCTTCAATCGAGACCAATGCTGTATCAACGCCATCCATACTCGTCCCCGACATCACACCTATATATAACTCTGACTTCATTGTTCAGTTCCTAAATTAAGCGGGTGGATTTTTTGGCGAGCGATAACTTCTGCGCCATCCAAAGCATTACCTTGTATATTTAAGCTGCGATCTTGGATCGGTTGGGAAAGTTTAGTGCGGTAGTTCTGTCCTAAACTCCCTAAAAACATAATAGGTAAGCTGTTACTTTCTGAGCATGCTCGTGTAAGTGATTCTATGTGAGCAGCCCCTTGTTTAAAAATATTGTTGGCTGTTGGGCAGCTATGTTCTATATCGACGAGCTTTCGTGCAAATAGAGCATAATCGGTTGCGTTAGCTTCGCCGATCCACTTTAGAATTTGGCTACGTTCGTTACCCGTTGTTCTCGTTACAAGCTGGCTCGTTTGAGACGATTGTTTTTGGTCAAACTCAGCGAGAGTTTGTTGAACCGCTCGAAACCCAAGCCAAGCGCCACCACCTTGATCGCCGATCGGAAAGCCCCAGCCACCAAATTGATGAGTTTTTTGTTGATTGTCCAATTGAATGGCAACTGAACCAGTACCAATTGCTATGCAGTTAACACCTTGCCCTACATTGGCACCAAATACAGATACTTCTGCATCGGTCGTCACATATAGGTGCGGGCAGTGGGCTAACGCGGATTGTAGTTTAGCTTTTAAATCCATATTTCCCGCACCAGCAACGCCAATCACAATATAGCACTGCTGTGATTTTATCTGGTTAACACTCAACATTTCATCAATATAATGAGTAAGTTGAGTTATCGCAGCTTCCCCATATAAGGTCAATGAAGTCGCAGCTAGAGTTCGCTCTTCAATGACACCTAATGTTGGCGTTATTTGCTTCAGTCTAATGGCGGTTTTTGTACCTCCGCCATCGACTGCTAAAGTATGGGTAATCATGGGTTAAACCGTTTGTAGTTTATTAGCTTCTTGAGTTTGCTTGTTGCCTGATAGGCACACTATTAAGGATACCAAGGTGCCAATACAAAGTTGATAAGGGAAAGCCAATCGAATACCAACCCAATCAGTATTAATTACCCCCATCACACTATCCCAAACATAAGCTTGCATCAGCAGTGTGGTTAAGAAACCAGCCATTAGAGCCAGAGCTACTGAGGTTTCGTTACCGAGATCTGTGAATATAGCGGTGAAGTAGACACCTAATAATCCTGTGTAGGCAAATACCATCACACTCAAAGCAAACGACAACAATGGCATGTCAGTGTACTGCTGCCAGTAGTAACACAGGATGCCCATGCTACCCAGAGCGACTGCTGCTACAGCCATACCAACGCGTCCTGCTTTTACGTAATGGAAGTCATCTTGTACTCCTTTTCGAGCTTCTAACCAAGGCTTGTATATATCTTGAATAGCAACCGAAGACATTGAGTTCAAGCCAGAATTTAGTGTCGAAAGTGCAGCTGCAACCACGCCAACGGTGACTAAACCACGAAGACCTGCTGGCATTTCATTAAGTACGTAATACATGAAAATAGTGACGTTTTCGCCATTAAAGTTTTGTACTACTTCTTTGCTTTCAAAGCCCATCAGTTCAGGTCTTTGATAGAAGACATACAGCAATAAGCCGATTGACATAAATACGAGAACAACTGGAATCGAGAATATGATCGAGTTAATCATCGCCTTGGAACCTTGCTTTGCATCTTTACAGGTCAGGACACGTTGCGTCATGTCTTGATCAAGACCAAAGGCACCAATGTTTAATAATACAAAGCCAGTAATACATGCCCAGAAACTAAATGTGCCGGCAGGGCTAAAGTCTAGAGTAAAGTCTAACAATGTAAGTTTAGAAGGTAGCCCTTCACCAGGGTTCATTAACACTTGGGCTATTTGGTTAAAGTCTGCTGGGATTTGGCCTAACAAATAGATGATAACGGCAATGGCTGCACCAACATAAACTACAAGTTGAATAAGGTCGCTCCAGATAACCGAACGAATACCGCCCATGTAAGTGTAAGCAAGGCCAACAGCTACGAGGATCACAACAGAAGTTACAACGCTGCTAGGATCGATGTTGGTAAATAGAATCATAGATACCGCAATGGCAGCCATGTATAGGCGAGCGCCTGATGCAAACACTCTGCCGACTAAATACATGACACCTGCACGCTGTTTGGTCTTTTCACCAAAACGTACTTTTAGTAGTTCATAAACGGTAGAGACTTTGTTTTTGTAGAAGCGAGGTATCAACACCAATGCCACAAAAATGGCACCAATGATACCGCCAATGTTGGTCGCTAGATAAGTGAGATCGCCACGGTAACTAGATTCTGGTCCACCTAAAAACGTCGCTGCTGATTGTGAAGTCGCCAGTACCGAGATAGCAACGACCCACATTGGCATCGAATTACCGCCTAAGAAATAGTCTTTGGTACTTGTGATTTTTGTTCGGCTGAAGTGCCAGCCTGTATACACGATGATAGCGAAATATATCGCGAATACCGCCCAGTCCAGCGAAGTAAATAGTGAATTCATAGCAGCTCCGTAGCATGAATAGAGTTGAGGGTGTTTATTATTATTTTTCCAGAATGTCAGTTTGAATAATGAGTTTCAAAATCTATTCCTTGGTGGAATAGTGAACAATGATTTTCTTTGACAGTGCTCCCAGAAGGGGGTGTTAGCTATTCCATACAGCAGAATACAAAGGAATAATTATTCCAATAAAAATACAAAACTCGTTATGATAGCGAGGAGCTCGTAGAGGGAAGAATATTTAGTGAAAGGCATAGCGAAAGTAAAAGCGTTATTACCAAAACTCTCCCCATCTGACACGCTGGTGGCTCGTTACGTATTGGATCATCCGCAGCAGGTTAAGCAACTGTCTTCTCCTGAGTTGGCCAAAGCGGTGGGAGTAAGCCAGTCTACGATCGTAAAGTTTAGTCAGAAGCTCGGTTATAAAGGGTTTTCTGAAATGAAAATGAAACTCTACCAGAGTGATATGACTTATCAGCCAGTATCCCAGCGAGGAATACATGGCACAATCACCAGAAAAGATCCGCCTGAAATGGTGATGGATAAACTTCTTGCAAGTAAAACACAATCGCTTGAACGTACCGTGTTATTAAATGAGGGCGAACATTTAAGTAATGCCGCTGATTTACTGCACTTGGCGAATAAAGTACAGATTTTTGGGGTGGGTGCATCGTCTTTAGTTGCAAAAGATCTAGCCTATAAACTGATGAAGATCGGCCATGCAGTTAGCGCAGAGCAAGATGCACATATTCAAATCGCCAACGCGGCTTCTCTTTCTGAAAATGATGTGTTGGTTGCGATTTCTTATTCAGGAAAAACCAGAGAAGTGGTGAAAGTTGCTCAGTTGGCGAGATCGAAAAAGGCAAAGGTGATAGTGATTAGTCAGCTATTACCTTCGGTTTTGGACAAATACGCTGACATTAAACTGATTTCTTCGGCTGACGAAGATCATATTCGTAGTTCATCTATTACTGCTCGAGATAGTCAGCTTTTTATTACTGACTTGTTGTTCATTGCTTTAACTCAGCAAGAAGAGCAAGCCGACCAATTAATCGAACAAAGCAAATCTGCAGTAGCGGAATTTAAGCAATAAAAGGAAATCGTATGGGACCGTTGTGGGTTGATGTTGCAGGCTACGAACTGACAGCTGAAGACAGAGAAATTTTAGAGCATCCAACTGTTGGTGGCCTCATCTTATTTGCTAGAAACTACCACGATAGCAAACAATTATCTGCGTTAAACAAAGAGATCCGTAAAGTTGCAAAACGCCCAATTCTCATCGGTGTTGACCAAGAGGGTGGTCGAGTGCAGCGCTTTCGTGACGGTTTTTCAATTATCCCAGCCGCTCAGGAATTTGCGACAAAGAATAATGGTGAACAATTAGCAGAACAAGCCGGCTGGTTGATGGCGGCGGAGCTGATTGCCCATGATATCGACCTGAGTTTTGCGCCAGTATTAGACAAAGGACACGACTGTAAAGCGATTGGTAGCCGAGCGTTCGGTGAAGATATTGATACCATCGTTCGCCACAGTAGTGCTTTTATTAAGGGCATGAAATCGGTTGGAATGGCGACTACTGGAAAGCACTTCCCTGGACATGGCGGCGTGGTTGCAGATTCACACCTTGAAACGCCTTACGATCAAAGAGACGACATATTTGAAACCGATATGGCCATCTTCAAGGCGCAAATTGAAGCAGGAATATTGGATGCGATGATGCCGGCACACGTGGTTTTTTCTCATTATGATGATCAACCTGCAAGTGGATCTCAATATTGGTTACAAAAAGTGTTGAAGCAACAGCTTGGTTTTAAAGGCTTGGTGTTCTCTGATGATTTGACGATGGAAGGTGCTGCCATTATGGGTGGTCCTGCTGACAGAGCGAAGGCGGCTTTGAATGCGGGTTGTGACATGGTGTTGATGTGTAATAAACGAGATGCACAAATTGAAGCTCTTGATCACTTAACGATTCAAGAGGTGCCTTTAGCCAACTCACTGCTTAAAAAACACAGCTTTGATTTACCGACTCTTCACTCGGATAGCCGATGGAAAGAGGCTTCAGAACAAATTAAGCGAATGTTAAACGCTGGGTGATAAATAAACACTCTATAAGTTTCAAGAAGGCGATATGAGAAATATCGCCTTTTTTGTATGTGTAAGTTGTGGTTTTGGCCTATTTGTATCTCATGACGAGTTAAAGTATGAGTGTAAATTTAAATTTACACTAAATGTTTTTTATTGTTTACACTTGCAATCGTTTTTGTAGCTGTTATTGTGTTTTTAAAGATTGTTAGCCCATGCAGATGTCTTGGGTGTAAAAATAAATATACAGGTTGAGTTATGCAGAAAAGTGAATTAAGCAATGTCAATATCATCGACGAACAGGTACTGATTACTCCAGAGGAGTTAAAAGCGAAATTACCTTTGAGCGATAATGCTCGTCGTTTTATTCAAGAGTCTCGTGAAACGATAGCAAATATCATTCATAAGAAAGACCACCGTATGCTGATCGTGTGTGGTCCATGTTCTATTCACGATATTGAAGTTGCGAAAGAGTACGCTAAACGTCTAAAAGCTTTATCTGAGCAACTTAGCGATCAACTGTATATTGTTATGCGTGTTTACTTTGAAAAGCCTCGTACTACTGTCGGTTGGAAAGGTTTGATCAATGATCCTCAGCTAGACGGTACTTTCGATATTGAGCATGGTCTGCATGTTGGTCGTGAGCTTTTAGTTGAGCTCGCTGAGATGGAAATCCCATTAGCGACAGAAGCACTAGACCCAATCAGCCCACAATACTTAGCCGATACATTCAGTTGGGCTGCGATTGGCGCACGTACTACTGAATCTCAAACTCACCGTGAAATGGCAAGTGGCCTTTCAATGCCAATCGGCTTTAAAAACGGTACAGATGGCAATTTAGGTACAGCAATTAATGCGATGCAAGCGGCTTCTTCTAGCCACCGTTTCATGGGGATTAGCCGTGAAGGCCAAGTTGCACTGCTAACGACTCAGGGTAACCCAAATGGTCACGTTATTTTACGTGGCGGTAAGCAGACTAACTACGATTCAGTATCAGTACACGAATGTGAGCAAGAGCTGGGTAAATCTAGCTTAGAGGCTGCGTTAATGGTCGACTGTAGCCACGCAAACTCTCGCAAAGATTTCCGACGTCAGACGTTAGTTGCTGAAGATGTGATTCACCAGATTCGTGAAGGCAATAATTCGATTATTGGCCTAATGATTGAGAGCCATATTAACGAAGGCAATCAATCTTCAGATATACCTCTCAATGAGATGAAATACGGTGTTTCTATCACGGACGCGTGTATCAATTGGGAGTCAACTGAGGCACTATTGAAGCATGCACATACGGAATTAGTCCCGTTCTTAGAGAACCGCTTGAAAGGTTAGTCAGGGTTTAAAATTTAAGTGCCTCATCTAATGGGGCATTTTAAGATCTGTTGCTAACGAACCTGCGCCAGGTGGGCTTAAAGATTAGCACGGGCTTATAGATGAGTAAGGAATAAAATGGCCGTTGAACTGAACGAATTACGCGACCAAATCGATGCTGTCGATAAACAAATGTTGGATTTACTGGCTCAACGTCTTGCTCTAGTAGAGAAAGTAGGCGAAGTGAAAAGCGAACATGGTTTACCTATTTATGTACCAGAGCGCGAAGCTGCGATGCTGGCATCTCGTCGTCAAGAAGCCGAGAAAATAGGGGTTCCACCGCAGTTAATCGAAGATATTTTGCGTCGTACTATGCGTGAGTCTTATGCCAGTGAGAAAGACTCTGGCTTTAAGTGCCTTAACCCCGAGTTGCGTTCAGTGGTTATCGTTGGTGGTAATGGTCAGCTTGGCGGTTTGTTTGGACGTATGTTCAAGCTTTCTGGCTACGAAGTGAAAATTCTCGGCAGCCAAGATTGGGATAAAGCCGATGAGATCTTAGATAATGCTGGCCTTGTGGTTGTTACGGTTCCAATTCACCTGACGGAAGGTGTGATTGCAAAACTAGGTAACCTACCAAGCGATTGTATTCTTTGTGATTTAACGTCGATTAAATCAAAGCCTCTACAGGCCATGATGAACATGCACCAAGGCCCGGTGGTTGGATTACACCCAATGTTTGGTCCTGACGTTCCAAGCCTTGCGAAGCAGGTGATTGTTTACAGTGATGGGCGTGGCTCTGAAAGCTACCAATGGTTACTGAATCAATTTGGTATTTGGGGCGCGAGTCTTTGCCAGATGGATGCTGCTGAACACGATCACGGCATGACTCTGATTCAAGCACTACGCCACTTCACCTCTTTTGCTTACGGATTGCACCTGAGTAAAGAGAACCCAAACATTGATCAGCTTCTGAAGCTAAGCTCGCCAATCTACCGACTTGAGATTGCGATGGTAGGTCGTCTGTTTGCTCAAGACCCGAACTTGTACGGTGATATCATTCTTTCTTCAGATGAGAATATTGAGATGATTCGACGTTTCCATAGTCGTTTCGGTGAAGCATTAGAAATCTTGGATGGGAAAGATAAAGCCAAGTTCGTTGATAGCTTTAATCAAGTCAGTGATTGGTTTGGCGACTACTCGCAGCAGTTCTTGCAAGAGAGCCAAAATCTTTTAAAGCAAGCACATGACTCGATTCATCGAGGCTAATCACTATTTGAAATCATAAAAAAAAGAGCGACCTGATGGTCGCTCTTTTTTTATCTAATTCAGACTAAAAGTAATTGGCCTACTGTAGGCTAAAAGCAATTAGATCATAATAGGCCAAACCAACAGATCTTAACCATTAACAAATAGTTAGCCATTGACAACTAGTTAGTCGTGATAGGTTTTTTGCTCTCTTCACTCGATACCGTGTCGATGGTAGAGCTAATGTAAGGCACATTAGTCAGGTTGATCTGCAAGCGAACCACATTATCAATCAGTTGAACCAGTGGACCCCACTTAACCTTTTTCTCTTTCTCGAACACGTAGTTGAAGTTTTCCGGTGTCCAGTCCATTAAGTATTGAGGGTTCAGTGAGCGACCAAGGAAGCGTACTTCATAGTGCAGGTGTGGGCCGGTAGAGTTGCCTGAGTTACCACAGCTTGCAATCACATCCCCTTTACTCACAAACTGACCGCTGCGAACTTTGAATTTTTGTAGGTGCGCGTAAGAACTCATGAAACCGAACGAGTGACGCATAGTAATAAAGTTACCGAAGCCTTTTTTACTTGGGCGCACCGTTTCAATGACTCCATCTGCGGGTGCTACAATATCTTCACCACGCTTACACGTTAGATCGATGCCAGTATGTACATGGCGTTTACCTGAAATAGGGTTAGTGCGGCTACCATAAGAAGAAGAGATACGTTGATAAGCCATCGGACTGTCGTTTGGAATCAAACGAAACATTGTCGCTCTTACTGCTGAATCGACTGCAGCCGCATCAATGCGATCTTCTAAAGAAATATCATCGGTAAGCAGTTCTTCATCAGCAAGACCAAGTACGGATTCCACATCAAATACACGCTTACCAAGCAGTTGAATAGTGCCTTCTTTCTCGGTGAGTGTTTGCGATAACGAGTGATTGGTTTCTACCTGCTCAGCGTAAAGAAACTCGGTTTGCTCTTTTTCAACAATCAGCGTTTCAATCAACTGTTGTGCATCGCCTGCTTGCATCGCGAGCTCTTGTTTACCTTCGAAGTGCATGTATGCAGCTCCGCCAATTAACAGCGGTACTGAGAAAATTGCAGTGGTGCACATGAGCACGGCTTTTCGGCCGAAGTAAAACGTCTGTTCCCCTTGGTTAGAGGGAATAGTAATGGAAATTTTTTTAGACATGGTTCTGTATTAACTAAATGCTTCTAATAGAAAAAGGGTAATGGAGATATTATTCCTTACCCAAATCGGTAAGGTGTTCAATCTCTCTATAAAGCAGTTCATCGTCGCCGACATTAAGCTCAACAAGGCGCTTAAGGTGGCTAATACTATCAATATCTAAATGCTCTATGCGTAAACGCATTGAGGTATTGATGGTGGAGACTATCGTTGCTTCTAACTGAATATTGATATCACTGTTGGTGAGCTTAAAGCTGACTTGAACAGGAGCATCGTGGCTGAGTTGCTGCCATTTATCACACTGAATGAGTAAACCATGAAGAGATAAGTCTTGCACCGAGCCGGATACATTTACTTGTCCTTGTGAGATCTCAGTCGGGACTTGATAAATAACTCGTGAAAATTGACGTCTTTCAAGCATAGGTAATTTCTCTATATCAATAGGTAAATAGTAAGCCAGATATATCAAAGGCCGCTATTATCGCGGCCTTTGTTCAAAATACAAGCTAATTTACTTAGTAATACGCTTGTACTTGATACGGTGCGGTTCAGCCGCTTGTGCGCCCAGAGTCTTTTTCAGCCACTCTGTGTATTCAGTATAGTTACCTTCGTAGAAGTTAACTTGACCTTCATCACGGTAGTCTAAGATATGGGTCGCAATACGGTCAAGGAACCAACGGTCATGCGAGATAACCATTGCACAGCCAGGGAACTCAAGCAGCGCTTCTTCAAGTGCACGTAGAGTTTCGACATCAAGGTCATTGGTTGGTTCATCGAGTAGCAGTACGTTGCCGCCCGCTTTCAGCAGTTTCGCTAGGTGAACACGGTTACGTTCACCACCAGAAAGCTGACCGATGATTTTCTGTTGGTCGTTGCCTTTGAAGTTGAAACGAGAACAGTAAGCACGTGCAGGGATTTCGAAGTTGTTGATCTTAATGATATCAGCGCCTTCAGAGATCTCTTGGAATACTGTTTTGGTGTCGTCCATGCTGTCACGGAACTGATCAACAGAAGCAAGCTTAACCGTTTCGCCTAATTCAACTGAACCTGAATCTGGCTGTTCTGCGCCGCTTAGCATTTTGAATAGTGTTGATTTACCTGCACCGTTGGCACCCACGATACCCACAATAGCGCCTTTAGGCATGCTGAATGATAGGTCGTCGATAAGAACACGGTCACCAAATGACTTAGTTAGGTTCTTAACTTCAAGTACCTTGTCACCTAAACGCTCACCCGGCGGGATGAACAGTTCATTGGTTTCGTTACGCTTCTGGTATTGGCCAGTCGTTAGTTCTTCAAAACGAGCCATACGAGCTTTAGACTTAGCCTGACGGCCTTTAGGGTTTTGACGAACCCACTCAAGTTCTTTCTCGATTGTCTTTTGACGTGCGCTTTCGCCTGATTTTTCTTGCTTTAGACGCTCATCTTTTTGCTCTAGCCAAGATGTGTAGTTACCTTCCCATGGGATACCTTCACCACGGTCAAGCTCAAGAATCCAGCCAGCAGCGTTATCTAAGAAGTAACGGTCGTGGGTAATTGCCACAACAGTACCGCTGTAATCAACAAGGAAGTGCTCAAGCCAAGCAACTGATTCTGCATCCAAGTGGTTGGTTGGTTCATCAAGAAGCAGCATGTCTGGCTTCTCTAGAAGTAGACGACAGATCGCAACACGACGACGTTCACCACCGGATAGGAGTTCGATTTTCGCATCCCACTCAGGAAGACGAAGTGCATCAGCAGCACGCTCTAGAGCTGTCTCTAGGTTGTGGCCGTCTTTTGCTTGGATCAGCGCTTCAAGCTCGCCTTGTTCTTTAGCAAGAGCGTCGAAATCTGCATCTGGTTCTGCGTAAGCTGCGTAAACTGCGTCGATACGCTTAAGTGCGTCTGCAACATCAGAAACCGCTTCTTCTACGATTTCACGCACTGTTTTTGATTCGTCTAGTACAGGCTCTTGCGGTAGGTAACCGACTTTAAGACCTTGTTGTGCACGAGCTTCACCATCAATATCAGTATCAATACCAGCCATGATACGTAGTAGGGTAGATTTACCTGAACCATTTAGACCCAAAACACCGATTTTAGCGCCAGGAAAAAAGCTAAGAGAAATGTCTTTAAGAATTTGACGCTTAGGTGGAACAGTTTTGCTCACCCGAGACATGGTATATACGTATTCAGCCATTGCCGATCGATCCTAATTTATTGTTCAAAATTGTCGGCTATTTTATACCAATATCCCCAAAGATGTTACTCCTAGGACAGAAAAGCCATTCTTGAACTAATCCTTACCTATTATTGTCACATTGGTCATTAAAACTATATTTAATAAGCTTCTGAGGCGAAGTGTTAAATATTAATAATATTTACACTCAAACTCTTTACATTTGATGTGATGTCGGGCGTAAATAGACTTCACGTATTCATACACGCACTAAGGAAAGAGCGAATGTTTTTCCGCATTGGTAATACGAAAATTGCTGTGGCTGCATCGGCAATTTTGTCTTCATTTTCACTGGCTCCGATGGCATTAGCGAGTGATGCATCCGAGCTTGAAATGCAGCGTGATGTTTATGACAGAGCGCAAGAGGTTTTAGACAATCGAGATCTAAAAGCTTACTCCGTACTGCGCAACAAAATTCAAACATACCCTCTAACGCCTTACACTGATTATCGCGCCTTCTTATTAGGCTTAGGTGATCGCACGCCTGCTGAAGTGGATGCTTTTATTGAAGAGAATAAAGCTCTGCCATTTTCGAATCGTATGCGCGCACCTTATTTGGATTCATTGGCCTCTCAAAAGCAGTGGCAGACGATCCTTAAATTTCAAACCCAAGAGCCTGTTGGTGAGAAATACCAGTGTATCTATTACCGAGCACATTATGAGCAAGGCAATCAAGAGCTTGCCTTCAAAGGTGCGAAACAGCTTTGGTTAAGTGGTAATGGTGTTGATGACGCCTGTGACCCGCTTTTTGAAGGGTGGGATGAAGCTGGCTTAAGAACGGATGAGCTGATACTAGAGCGAATGCTACTGGCATTTGATAAACGAAACGGCAAATTAATGACTTATCTGGTCAAGCAATTAGATCATGATGAGGCAATTGCTCAAGCCAAGCAGATGAAGGCGTTGTTCAACAAACCTGAAGATGTTCTCGCGTTTGCCAAGAAGCATCCTGCGAATGAATTTTACCAAGCTCAAACCGAATTTGGTTTCGAGAAGCTAGCAAGGAAATCAGCAAGCAGCGCTCAAGAGATTTTTAATGATGTTGTTAAAGCTCAAAAGTTATCTAAAGAAAAATCTCAAGAGTTAGCGGATTACCTTACGTTCCGTTTGATCAATACCGACTCTGAAGAGTTGATGGCATGGCGAGACAAAATGCTCGCGAGCTCATCAAAACAAGTATTGCTTGAGAGACGTGCTCGCTTAGCGATTCAACATGCAGATTGGACAGGGCTGAAAGAGTGGATTGCGCGCTTAGATGATAAACATCAAGCTTCGCTTCGCTGGCAATATTGGCAAGGTAGAGCTGAGATAGCGCTAGGTGATACTACTAAGGGTAACAAGCGACTGTCAGACATTTTGGGTCAGCGTAATTTCTACAGTGTTGCGGCGGCTAAGCAATTAGGTAAGCCAGTTAACTATCCAACGTCGACACTTAAATACAATGCAGAAATGGTGAAGCCGTTCGACACCTCTTTGGTTCGTATTGGCGAGTTGATTGACCGAGACAAAATTGCGGCAGCTAAGAGTGAGTGGCGTTGGTTGTTAACCAATGCTGATAAAGATCAAAAATCAATGCTCGCCGCTCACGCAGCGACACAGCGTTGGAATCACTTTACGGTAACGGCCAGTATTTCAGCGAAGATGTGGGACAACATCGCTTTACGCTTCCCAGTAGCTCACAAGTGGTGGTTCAACTTCTACGCAGAAAAGCACGATATTGACCCAATTACCTTGATGTCACTGGCGAGACAAGAGAGTGCGATGGACTCAGAAGCTCGTTCTCCTGTTGGCGCGCGCGGCATCATGCAAATCATGCCAAAAACAGCTCAATATACGGCCAAAAAGCACCAAATCAAATATCAGGATAGCGATGATCTTTATGATGTCAGTAAGAATATTGAGATTGGTAGTCATTATCTCGATGGCTTGCTTGCTCAATACGACAACAACCGCATCTTTGCTTTTGCTGCATATAACGCAGGGCCAAGCCGTGTGAAACAATGGCGTTCACGAAGTGATGAAAAGTTAGATGCGTATGCTTTTATTGAAATGATTCCATTCAAAGAGACTCGAGGTTACGTTCAGAACATCTTGATGTTTGAGACTTATTATCGAGATATCTTAGGTGAGAAAGGGGCATTTTTGGCCCCTCATGAACTAAAAACTAAATACTAGCAGTTCGATGTTTTTTGTTTGAAACCGAGTGATATCGAAGGCAGTGAGTGTGAATCATTTCCACTTGCTGCCTTTTTGCATTGGATCAAAGTAAGTGTTTCGGTATAAAGTGTTAAACGCTTTCAATCGTTAAGCGGCTACTTCAAGCCAAAATTAAAAAGTAAGTGTAGAGATATGGCATCACAACCTGAATATGAGAACTGGCAACAACTAATGGATTTGGTAAAAACAGCGGCTGAGAAAGATCAGCATGAACTGTTGTTGACCATGATGATGACATCTGATGAGCGAGATGCTTTGGTTGCTCGAGTGAATATTCTTTGTGAGTTGATGAAAGGGGAGATGTCACAAAGACAAGTGAGCCAAATGTTAGGAGTGGGTGTCGCGACTATCACGCGCGGTTCAAATGAACTAAAGGCTAAATCTGAACAAGAGAAAGCCGCTATTTCCGGGTTGTTACTCAAGTAAGTGCTTAAAACAGTACACCTTAAGAATTCGATAAAAACGCTAACCATAAGTTAGCGTTTTTTGTTTCCGTATCACTCTCTATCTGTCGAATCTAAATGTTTGATAAAAAGACTTTTAATGAAAGCTAGATAGGGAAGTGTTCTGGGTTAACAAATGGGATCAGTGCTAAGATTAAAGCTTGGTGATACACAGAACTACGAGAGAGTTGATTGTGTGTCAGTAAGCCAATTGCGCCGCCCTTTTGCTTTATGTTATCCGTTCCGAAGACTTCATCCATCACATCACCTAACTCATTCGCATGCTGGAGTTTATCAAGCACAACGGGTGGCAGCATCAAGCTTGCAGAGCGAGATTCGCCACGTTGACCATTTGCTTCAATTAGCATCCAAGCAAAGGTTACGTTGCCTTCAATTCCCGATTCTAATCCAACATGAAAGTCTGCATTTGGCAGCTCTTGGATCGCATTGTTAACGCGATTAAAAGCGCCTTGATAAGTTTCATCATTACTCATTGGTTGATCGGACACTCCGCTAGGAACGCTGATGCCTTTGAATGCAAATTCAGAATCAGGAAAAGCAGAGAGGAACGCACTTTTAACGGCGTTTATTTTAGCTGGGTTCAGCGATGCAATGACGACGGATTTCATGTGTTGGATTCTTTTTGTTGTCGATTAAATTGAGTTGATGTTGTCGGTACCATTCGTTCAGTTCTTCTAATGGCATTGGTTTACCGAAGTAATAGCCTTGCAGCATATCGCACTGCGCGTCTCGCAACCAGTGATGCATGCTTTCAGTTTCGATACCTTCAGCTGTGACCTTTTTGCCCTGAGCATGGCATAACCCAATAACCGGTTTTACTATGTTCTGGTTGTCTGTCTCAATCAAGGTATCTAAAAAGGCTTTATCCAATTTAATTTTCTGAGTTGGGTACTGCACCAGTTGAGTGATAGAAGTGTACCCAGAACCAAAATCATCAATAGCTAATCGATAGCCCATATGCGCGAGTTGGTTAAGCAGTGGAAAACCTTGTGAATTTGAATAAAAAGTTTCTGTTATTTCAAAATCAATCAAGCTTGGCGGGATTTGGTTAATATCGGCGTGCTCTTTGATGAAGTCAGCAAGATGTGTAGTTTCAATCCCAGCAGAAGATAAGTTTATCGACAACTGAACCGAGTGATCAAATTGAGCTTGGAGTCGATGAAAAGAAGCAAACGCATTCTGAATTACCCAACGATCAACCGGTTCGAATAACCCAGTTTGCTCAGCAATCGGAATGAATTCATCGGGTGGAACCAAACCAAGCTGTTTCGAATCCCAACGTAACAGCACCTCAACGCCAATAATATGGGTTCCGGTTGAATCCATATAAGGCATATAGACGAGCCTAAATTCATCATCAAAGTTCTTGTCTCTGAGAGCTCGTTCAATGTTTGCTTGGCGTTGAATCGTTTTGTCTAAATCTCGCGAATAATCAGCAAATTGGTTTTTGCCAGCACGTTTGGCCTGGTACATCGCTGTGTCAGCATGTGAGAGTAACTTCTCAATTGAATGGCCATCGTTAGGGTACGTAGCAATACCTATGCTGACCGTAATGGGAAAGCTTCCAGACTCGGTGACAAATCCTTTCTGCAGTGGGGTTAGTAAGTCATCAGAGAATCTATGAGCAATGTTTCCTCGACGAGTTGGAGCGTTAATATAGACAACGAACTCATCTCCTGAGAGCCTAGCTGGCATGCAATGGGCGTCGAATTCAGTTTTATAATGGGCACAAATATCGGAAATACGCTTGGCAAAAGAGACCAGTATTGAATCACCAATCTGATGCCCGTATTTATCGTTCACAAACTTGAAGTTATCTAGGTCAAAGTAAAGAACCCATGTTTCGGTGTTTGAGCTAGGCTTGGGAAGTGATTGTTGAACGAAGGTTTGAAATTGATGCCTATTGGCTATTTGAGTCAATTGATCATTTTCGGCCAAGAGCTTGGTTTGTTGGTAGGTATTATCTAGCTCTTGGTACATGTCATAAAAACGCTGTGATAGACGACCAAGCTCATCACGAGTACCTAAGCGTTCAATGTTTTTACGTTGTTTTTTTTCTACTTGTTGTAATTGTCGATCGAGCCGGGTTATCGGAGAAATAACGCTGCGAGACAAAAGCACGAGCAGTAGAATGACGGTAACAAAGGCTGATAGTGCAAATGATAAACTCAGCTTGTTCCAAATGGAATCTAGCTTGTTGTCTAATAGGAATTGTGCAGGGTCTACTGTGGCGTACAGTTCTGGCGCAAGCTTGACTGAGTGGGTGACACCGCTGTCGAGAGATACCGCTATTGGTGTAAAGAACAGGCTTGTTTGATAGTCGAACTCTATTTGTTTTCTTAACGCATTAAACTTATCGAGAGAGACAGATACAACAACAAAAACATCATTGAGTGGATTACTTGTGGCTGGGGCGCCTGTTCTTTTATCTAGCATTTCATAGTGAACCAACATTCCTTCCCCTTGAGAGTTTTGGATATAGTTGGTACTTGATGTTGCTAATGTATCTTGGTAGTGCTGATCAACAAACTCTAAGATCTTGGCGTCAATCTGAGCTCGTACATCGCTGCTATTGTCAGCGTAATAATCGAGTTGGCGAGCACCATTGAGAATCGCCAGTCCAGTATAGCTTTCATCACCATCTTGTAAAAAACGTATGGCATCTCGAAGGTTACTGACGAGCTCAAGATCGCGAGATAGACTTTGTTCTGTGAGAAAGTACCGTTTTACCATGTCACTTTGGGTCAAGGTGTAAGAGTAGCTATTGAGAAAGGCGCGAGACTGTCGAAAATGCCCGGCTAATTTTTCCATATTAAGCTGAAGTGCGTTGTCTTCGCGTTTAATGAAGCTGCTTTTCTGCGTGGAATAGATAATATAGTTAGAAGCCGCGGTACTGATCAGTATCACAGGGGTTATCAGTAATAATATTTTAGTACTTAGCTTCATAGTTAATGACAACACTATTTATAAATTAAGCGCATAAGTTTATGTTACTTAATGCTTACTCGCTATTAATTACACGTAGTTCGATGCGTTCCTGTGAAGGGGACTAGATTTTCGGTTTATTGTTATTAGCTCATGGAGTGAGTAACTAAGCTGGTTTGACGAGGCTAGAACGGTTTGATAGCGGAGAACACTCTGCTAACGAATAACCAGTTGAGATATAACAAAATATTTTTGTTTTTACTCAGCCTAATAATTATTACGTTAGCAGTGGTCTTATTTTAGTTGTTGGCCTATCGTAGGCTAAAGGCGTAATACTACGACAACTTAACTTGAGTCGCCTTTATGTTCTCACTAGGGTAGCAGCCTAATACTTTCAGGTGACGAGTAATGGCCGTTAATTCAGTTATAGCTTGCTGCATGTTATCTGAATCTAGGTGTGCTTCTAAATCGACATAAAACATCTCTTCCCAAGGGTTACCCATGATAGGACGAGATTCTAGTTTGGTCATGTTGATGCCTAGACGTTGCAGAATGAGCAGTGTCTCGACTAAAGAACCTGCTTCTTGAGAGGTCGACATGATCAGTGTTGTTTTAGCTGGGATTTGAGTCGACACTTCAACAGGTTTACGAGCCACTACGATGAAACGAGTGTGATTCTCGGTTTGGTTTGCAATGTTGCCTTGAATTGCTTGTAGGCCGTATAGCTTACCGCTCGATGCATTACCAATAGCGGCCACATCATCGCCATCTAGCTCTTTAACCTTCTTCATTGCATCAGCGGTGCTCGCGCACGACTCAAGGCTTACACCTTTAAGGCGGCTCAAGAACTCGCTGCACTGCTGATGAGGTTGTGGATGCGAATAGAGTGTTTTGATGTTTTCTATACGGATATCACTTTTTGCGACAAGGCAATGTTCAATAGGCTGAGAAAGTTCACCAACGATGTAGAGTGTTGTGTGTTGTAAAAGGTCATATACCTCGTTAATTGACCCTGAACTGGTGTTCTCAATAGGCAGCACACCATAGTCAGCATGGCCAGATTCTACCGTCGATGCCACCTCTTTGAAGTGATTGCAGTTTAACTCAATCAACTCCATATTCTTGCGGCTGAAATATTCACGGCTCGCAAGGTGCGAGTATGATCCTTTAGAACCTAAGAATGCAACGCGAGCCAGAGGTTTACGGCTCTGTGGGTTCGCCAGATTTTGTAGGTATGACTGTTGCAGTAGAACGGAATCTTCGATGATGGTGTGAAACAGCTTAGTAATATACTGCGCATCCAATTCGTATTTATCTTTACCATTGTTAATTAGCTTAACCAATAGCTGTTGTTCTCGTACTGCATCACGAACAGGCTTTGATGTTTCTACCTTACTTTTAGCTACTTCGATACTTAGCTTACGACGCTCCGAAAGCAAACTCAGTAACTCGTCGTCTAAGTCATTTAGACGAAGGCGGATATCATCCAGTGAAATTGAATTGTCAGTCATAAATGTGTCCTTATAAAAAAGCCTCCCTAATGTGGGAGGCTTCTTGTTCGTTTTTGACTTGTTTCTCTAAAACGACTTAGCCTCCGGGTTTACGGAAGAAAAAAGAAGTCAAAAATAAACAAAGATTGAGTGTGCATAAAAAGTGATTGTTTTATGAATGTTTAAACACAATAAGCAAGCGAGCTACGAGCGTCAAGCAAAAAAATAGCGCCCTGAGGCGCTATTTTTTAATCTGTTATCTTTCCTTATTCCACTTCAGCTTCTAGCTCTTCAATTTCAGGCTTTTCAGCGCGACGCGCTTCTGGTTTATGACGTAGCTTGTTGAGTTGACGTTCTAGTTTTTGTTCTACTTCGTTGATAGCAACGTAAAGGTCGTCATGGGTGGATGAAGCTACAAGTTGTCCTTTTGGTACGGTTAGAACCGCTTCAAATTTCTTCTTCTTGTTTGGTTCTTCACTAAAGCTAGCTTGGCAGCCAATGATATCTACTTGCCATTTATCCAGCTTTTTAAATTTACTTTCTATGTGATCACGGATTGCAGAGGTAATGTCGATGTTTTTACCAGTGATGTTCATTTTCATAGAAGTTTTCCTCTGTAGTATCCCTCATGGGTTAACTTCAGATTACGACTTTTGGGAATAAAGAATGTGATCTAGATCTTGTTTTGGTTGGGGGGAGAGAACATTAAAATCAAATGTGATCTCACGCAAATCTTGATGCATTTTTGTAGGAAAACACTTGTTATCACTATGAAAGTCGATAAATTGGAGGCAAGGCTTCGCTAAAAATTAAACCAGTTTTTAGGGGCGTTTTACAGCCTTTTGAAAGTGCTTGATGAAAATTCACTCAATAAGCTTATGTGATCTAAATCACTCTTGGTTTGTACTCTAATTAAATAACAAAAAGCCCACATAGGTTGTCTTATGTGGGCTTTTTGTTATTTCGTTATTTCGTTATTTGTTATCTAAATACTGTGGATTGTGGCTCAATATGATTTTCTGAATTCGTACGTTAATCACTGGTTTGTAGTAACCGCGCCGTGCCATTTTCTCGGATGGCATCAATAGCCTGTAGCTGTTTATAAATAACGAAGTAGCGGTTGATGTTGGCGACGTAGGTCACTGGTTCTTTACTCACATACTTACGGGTAATAATTTCTACATTCTTGAACCAAATATTGGGGTTATAACCTTTTTTCTTGGCAATAGACCTCATCTTCCTAATCTTAGCCGGTCCGGCGTTGTAAGAAGCCAAAGTAAAATAGATTTGGTTGTCAGGAGATATTGCAGGGTCGTCAAAGTACCGATCTTTGATAAAGCGCATATATTTTACACCCGCGTGGATATTGTTATCCACTTTGTGAATGTTTTTAATATTGACGTTTTTGTCTTTGGCGGTGCTAGGTAGAACCTGCATGACACCAATAGCTCCACGGTGAGAAACTCTACTCTGATCGAGTCCTGATTCCTGAAAACCTTGGGCTGACATCATTAAGGGGTCGAATTCATACTTGCTTGAGTACTTTTCAAAGACGTCGGCTAACTTAGTGACTCTGTCGACTTTGTTTGGGTTGAGAGCTCGCCCTAACCAGCGAGTATTGTCGATATACTTTTGATATATCACGTTACCCAGTAAGGTGCCGCTTCGAGATGTTTTAACGTATTTATTGATCTCTTTTTTTAGGATTGGACTGTCTTTTCTTAAGGCCCAAGCAATACGACCATTTTCTCGTAAGGGGAAGTCGTTATGAACCTGAATGTTTTCCATTACATCGGTCCATAACTTCGCTTTGTGGCTGTCGAGTATCGTGCCTTGTATATAGCCTTGGTTTACCAACTCAATTAGTTCGTAGTCTTGCAGTGACTCTTCGATAAAGTGGACGTGCAGAGGTGGTAAATCTAACGTGTTGAGTTCTTTATTCACCCGTTGCACACTCTCGAAATAGCTGGAGCTCGCGCGAATCCACACCTCTTTGCCGCTCAGTTGTTTGATTTCGGTAATAGGGGCTGATTTTTTCCCAGTGATAATGAGTTCTTTACCGTTTTTAATCATAGGATCTGAAAAATCGATCACTTGTAAGCGTTTATCGGTGACCGTTAAATTGGCAACGGCAACATCACCGTATCCAGACTCTAAAGAAGGAAGGAGGTCATCTCGCTGAACAGGGATGATTTGAACATTGAGATAGGGATGCTTCTTGCGAAGACTTTTCTCAAAGTGGTAGAGCATTTCTGCCACGATACCTTTTGGCTTACCATCTTCTATGTAGTAAAAGCCGAGATCAGCCGACACCAATACTCTGACCGTTCCTTTGGTTTTGAGTACATCTAGGTCGCCCATGTAAGGCTTATTGCTTAATGGGGAAAGTTCTAACGCGTAGGGAAACTGGCTAAATAGCGCGATCCCAATAAATAATAACAACCTACTCACATCCACACTCCATGTTGATGTTTTGTTAAAAGTTACTTATTGAAGATACCGCGGAAAATGAGATTCATCAAGTTTACCAGATGAAGTTCAAAAAAAAGCGCGCTAAGAAATTAGCACGCTTTTTAAGTAATTATGTGAGTAGTTGATTAAGGGAGTTGGTTTAACTCAATCAACTTTTCTGTTCTTGAAACTGCATCTTCTAAGCCAAGTTTTTTGTAGGCTTCTAACTGTATTTCTAAAGATTTACGCGCAGCAATCGTGTCCGGGTAAGTCTTTTGCAGTTCTTGAGTTCGATTCACCGCCGCGATCCAAGCTTCACGTCTTAGGTAGAAATCCGCGGTTGCTAAGTCATACTCTGCTAGGCGGTTCTTAAGTGCGAACATGCGTTTTTGCGCATCTTCCGCATAAGGGCTGCTGGGAAAACGTTCCAGTAGTCGCTTGAAGTCCGCAAACGCGAGTTTCACTGGCTCTGGATCTCGGTCACTACGGTCGATATTAAAAATGTCGTGCATGAAGTTACGGTCTTGTGCCATGTGCGTTAGGCCGCGCATGTAAAGTACCCAGTCTTGTTTTTCATGAGTTGGGTTTAAACGTAGGAATCGTGAAATGGTTGCAAGACCAAGTGCTAAATCATCATTTTTGTAGTACGCGTAAATTAGATCCAGTTGTACTTGTTCTGAATAGGCGCCAAATGGGTAACGAGAGTCTAGGGCTTCTAGCTTTTCGATTGCAGACAGCCAGCTACCACTCTGAAGTGATGCTTGAGCGTCAGAGTAGAGAACCGATGGTGGTACATCTGGCACTATCTCTTCACTGCTTGAACAACCAACCAAGAGTGATACGGCTAATAGACCCGATAAAGTAAGGTGTTTCATGTCAGGCGTCGATTCCTTGAATTAAATATTTCGTAAGCTTCCGTTACTTTCTAACCAGTAACAGATACAATGATGCAATTATTCTATTTTATCCATACTAATGGGTATTAGTCTCACGGTTTTTAAAAAAGTTCGATATGGCTCAGCAGATAACATTAACAGACACAGTAAAAAGCAGCCAGTTAGGTCAACGTTTAGACCAAGCTGTCGCTGAACTATTTACCGATTTCTCTCGCTCTCGTATAAAAGAGTGGCTTCTTGACGGCAAAATCCAAGTGGATGGCGAAGTTATCACTAAACCGCGCACTATAGTTTTGGGCGGTGAAGATATCATCTTACAAGCAGAACTTGCAGATGAAGAACGCTGGGAAGCACAAGATATTCCTCTAAACATTGTCTACGAAGATGATGACTTATTGGTTATCAATAAGCCTCGCGACCTGGTTGTACACCCAGGCGCTGGTACGCCGGATGGAACTATACTCAACGCGTTGCTTTTCCATTACCCTCAGATTGCAGAAGTACCTCGTGCAGGTATTGTGCACCGTCTTGATAAAGATACAACCGGTCTTATGGTTGTAGCTAAAACGGTTCCAGCTCAAACTCGCCTCGTGCGTGCTCTTGCTAAGCGTCGTATTACTCGTGAATATGAAGCAATTGCAATTGGTAAAATGACAGCGGGTGGTGTGGTAGAGAAAGGCATTAGCCGTCATGCTACTAAGCGTACCTTAATGGATGTCAATGAATTAGGTAAGCCTGCGGTAACTCACTATCGTGTTGCTGAGCACTTCCGCGAACATACTCGTATTCGTCTGCGTCTAGAAACAGGTCGTACTCACCAAATCCGTGTTCACATGTCATACCTTCAGCATCCGCTGTTAGGTGATATCGCATACGGTGGTCGTGCACGTATTCCAAAAGGTGCATCTGAAGAGCTGACGACAATGATTCGTTCTTTTGATCGCCAAGCGCTGCATGCTGTAATGCTTAAATTTGTTCACCCTATTACTGGTGAAGAAGTTGAGTTCCACGCACCTATTCCAAATGACATGGTTGTGATGGCAGAAGCATTACGTGTTGATGCTCGCGAAAATCACGAAGACGACATTTAATCATGTCAGTGATCATCCCTGACTGGAACGCTTCTCAAAACGTGAAGGCATTTGCTTCGACTCGTTTCGATGGTTTTTCTACTGGTGCGTATCAAGGGTTAAATCTCGGTATGCATGTTGGGGATGATGCTTCGCTTGTTGAAAGCAATCGAGCATGGCTAAAGCAACACGCTAATATGCCTACTGCTCCGGTATGGTTAAATCAAACTCACTCAACAGATGTCGTTACGGTTTTAGAACCTGTGATGAATGTTCTTGATGCGGATGGTACATATACCACTGCAAAGGGTGTTGTGTGTTCTGCGATGACAGCCGATTGTTTGCCTGTAATCCTTACTGATACTAAAGGTACTCAAGTCGCTGCAGTTCATGCTGGCTGGCGTGGTCTTGCTGGTGGCATTATTGAAAATGCAGTTGCAAAGTTTTCAAACCTTGATTCATCTAACCAGATTATTGCTTGGCTTGGCCCTGCGATAGGTAAAGAGGCTTTTGAGGTAGGTGAAGATGTGCTAGAAGCTTTTGTTCGTTTCAACCCTCAAGCGAAATTAGCATTTAAAGCTAAACCTGAACCTGGCAAGTGGTTGGCAAACATGTCTCAACTTGCGACCCAACGGCTACACAAAGTGGGTGTGACTTCAGTGACAGATTCGAATCTATGTACATATGCTGATTCTGACTCTTTTTATTCTTATCGTCGTGATGGTATTACTGGACGCCAAGCTACCTTTATTTGGTTAGAGTAACCTCTGACTAGCACAACCACTCATCCAGTTCATTTATATTTTCATATCACCTCTATTCTTCACCCTTATCCCTTGAAAATCTGCGTTACCGTATCCATCTTCTAACCATAAGATAAACATATCTAAGAGTAGGAAGGTTGGCATGCGTCTCGATCGATTCACTAGTAAATTCCAAATTGCGATATCTGATGCTCAGTCGCTCGCATTAGGTCGTGATCACCAATATATAGAACCTGTACACCTGATGGTGTCTTTGCTTAATCAAGATGGTAGTGCAATTCGTCCATTGCTCACCATGCAGAATATTGATGTAGTTCAACTGCGTTCTAAATTGAGTGAAATGTTGGACCGTGTGCCGAAAGTTAGCGGTATCGGTGGTGATGTTCAGCTTTCTAGTGCAATGGGAACGCTGTTCAACCTATGTGATAAAGTCGCGCAAAAGCGTCAAGACAGCTACATCTCCTCAGAAGTGTTCCTACTTGCAGCTGTTGAAGACAAAGGTCCTTTAGGTAAGTTGCTTAAAGAGCTAGGTCTTACCGAACAAAAGTTATCTCAAGCTATCGAGCAGGTTCGAGGGGGGCAAAAAGTCGATGACCCGAATGCCGAAGACAGACGCCAAGCATTAGAGAAGTTCACGATTGATCTGACTGAAAGAGCAGAGCAAGGCAAGCTTGATCCTGTGATTGGTCGAGACGATGAAATTCGTCGCACCATTCAAGTTCTTCAGCGTCGTACTAAAAATAACCCTGTCATTATCGGTCAACCTGGTGTGGGTAAAACTGCAATTGTTGAAGGTTTGGCGCAGCGTATTATTAATAACGAGGTGCCAGAAGGCTTAAGAGGCCGTCGTGTACTGTCGTTAGACATGGGTTCTTTGATTGCAGGTGCTAAATATAGAGGTGAATTCGAAGAGCGTTTGAAATCAGTTCTCAACGAATTGTCTAAAGAAGAAGGAAACATCATCCTCTTCATTGATGAAATTCACACTATGGTAGGTGCGGGTAAAGGTGAGGGCTCTATGGATGCCGGCAATATGCTGAAACCAGCATTGGCTCGCGGTGAACTGCATTGTGTCGGTGCAACGACGCTTGACGAATATCGTCAGTATATAGAGAAAGATCCTGCTTTAGAGCGTCGATTCCAAAAAATAATAGTGGATGAACCAACCGTTGAAGACACCGTGGCTATTCTTCGTGGTTTGAAAGAGCGCTATGAACTTCACCATCATGTCGAAATTACTGACCCGGCGATTGTAGCGGCGGCGACGTTATCTCATCGTTATGTTTCGGATCGTCAGTTGCCCGATAAGGCAATTGATTTGATTGATGAAGCAGCTTCGAGTATTCGCATGCAAATCGACTCTAAGCCTGAATCATTGGATAAACTAGAGCGTAAGATCATCCAACTGAAGATTGAGCAGCAAGCGTTAACTAACGAAAATGATGAGGCCAGTGAAAAGCGCCTTCGCACATTGCAAGCTGAGCTTTCTGATAAAGAACGAGACTTCGCAGAACTTGAAGAAGTTTGGAACGCGGAGAAGGCTGCATTGTCAGGTACTCAACATATCAAGTCAGAGCTAGAGCAAGCTCGCATGGATATGGACTTTGCACGACGTGCTGGTGATCTTAATCGCATGTCAGAACTTCAATATGGACGAATCCCAGAGTTGGAGAAGCAGTTAGATCTAGCGACTCAAGCCGAAATGCAAGAAATGACGCTGTTACGTAATAAAGTCACCGATGCAGAAATCGCAGATGTACTCTCTAAGCAAACGGGGATTCCTGTATCCAAAATGTTAGAAGCAGAGAAAGAGAAGCTTCTAAAAATGGAAGGTGTTTTGCATAAGCGCGTTATCGGCCAAGCGGAAGCTGTTGAAGTGGTATCGAATGCGATTCGTCGTAGCCGAGCTGGCTTGTCTGATCCAAACAAACCGATTGGTTCTTTCCTATTTCTTGGTCCAACAGGAGTAGGTAAAACTGAACTGTGTAAAACATTGGCTAACTTCATGTTTGATAGTGAAGATGCCATGGTACGTATAGATATGTCTGAGTTTATGGAGAAGCACTCTGTTGCTCGTTTGGTTGGAGCTCCTCCGGGCTATGTTGGATATGAAGAGGGTGGTTACTTAACCGAAGCGGTGCGTCGTAAACCTTACTCGGTAATTTTGTTGGATGAAGTAGAGAAAGCTCACCCAGATGTTTTCAACATTCTATTACAGGTTCTGGATGATGGGCGCTTAACTGATGGACAGGGTCGCACAGTCGACTTTAGAAATACGGTAGTAATCATGACATCAAATCTTGGTTCTGATCGTATTCAAGAGAACTTCAATACATTGGATTACCAAGGAATTAAAAATGAAGTGATGGAAGTTGTCGGTAAGCACTTTCGTCCGGAGTTTTTGAACCGAGTTGATGAAAGTGTTGTATTCCATCCATTAGGCCAAGAGCACATTCAATCCATAGCTTCTATTCAGCTTCAGTATTTAAGCAAACGAATGGAAGACAATGGGTATGAACTTGAAGTCTCCGACAAAGCGTTGAAGTTAATCGCTCAAGTTGGCTTCGACCCAGTTTATGGTGCTAGACCTTTGAAACGAGCAATTCAACAAAGTGTCGAGAACCCGCTAGCTAAAGCAATACTTGCGGGGAAAATAAATCCAGATAAGAAAGTTCAGCTTTTAGTGAACAACGATAGAATTATTGCTCATCAGTCATAACTAAAGTTTAGCGATAGGTACGATTAGTCGAAATTAAGACATAATCGTACCTATTTTGAACGTTTTGTGTGAATAGTGTCCGAACGATCGCCTATGGCGGTTTTTTTTCATTTTTGGTCTTGTGTAAAAACACATTCTCTCTATAATCTGCCTCCGTTGCCAGGGATAACCAAGTGGTTTGAACTAAGTAACAAGACGGTGATAAGCATTTAAGATGCTTTGAAAAATTAGCTGGAAAAAGTGTTTGACACTGGAACCCAATTCGCTAGAATGGCCGTCCACTTAGAGAGGCTCCTTACTAAAAGGAACGCTCAATAAGTAAAGCTCTTTAACAATTTAGACCTATCAATCTGTGTGGGCACTCGTTGATGAATATCAAAATGTTTTATCTTCCCTTTTTATTAAGAGAAGTAAAACAGTTACTTCGGTAACAAACTTGATTTCAATGAACTGAGTGACCAATACAAAATTAAGTTTACTTAATTTTGGCACAGTCAATTCATTACCATTCTGTTCCTATTTATTTAAGAAGAGAGGGGTAATAGCTTTAGAATTACATGTTTCTGTTCTTTTTCGAAAGGGCGGTAAATATTAGTTTTGAAGTCAGTATTCGTTGAGTCACAAAATCTTAAATTGAAGAGTTTGATCATGGCTCAGATTGAACGCTGGCGGCAGGCCTAACACATGCAAGTCGAGCGGAAACGACACTAACAATCCTTCGGGTGCGTTAATGGGCGTCGAGCGGCGGACGGGTGAGTAATGCCTAGGAAATTGCCTTGATGTGGGGGATAACCATTGGAAACGATGGCTAATACCGCATAATGCCTACGGGCCAAAGAGGGGGATCTTCGGACCTCT